>JAUVXL010000162.1 GCA_030603595.1 Sedimentisphaerales bacterium
CCTTTTCCTGTTTCATTTCATTTTCCACCATTGCGCTGATCAAAATTGCGTTTATAGCGGCTACTGCCAGGGCCGCGGCGATATAGGCAAGGAGTGCTCCGGTGATTGCTCTTTTACAGCAGGTGAACGGCGTAAGGCCACTAAGGCAGGCTGCGATGCTGATGCCGAAGAAGCATATAACAGCGAAGCTTACTGCTATTGGGCGGATGTTCAGTGGCATAATCGTTCGTTCCTTTCTGCTGTGTTGAGTTAATTCTCAGTTCAAGGCTTTATTGCAGGGCGCCTACGAGTTCCCTTCCTTCAGTCTGCATTTGTGGTGGTTGCTGAATGGAAACAACTTCCACGGGTTCAATTTGCGTTCCGAGGACAATCTCGTCGTACGCGAGGACGGGCAGCGGGGGCACAGTTCTCGATAGCATTGCGGCCAAGGGGTTTCGCAGTCTCGAGTCGCAGAGCAGTACGATGTTTTCCAAGCCCTTATCCATAGTTGTCTTCCATGCCTGGGCGATCTGCTTGCTTATATCCATTGCGGTGTCGGTTGGCAGAGCGAGTTTGAGTTGGTCTGCTTCCTGCTGCAGGGACGCACTCATCTGGTGTTCGAGTGCTGGTTCGAGTGTAATCGCTGAGACGTTGCCGGCCTGATCCTTGTAGCGTTCGGTGATAGTCCTGCTCAATGCTTTTCTGACGAGTTCGGTTAGGATGTCGGCATTCTTCGTTCTTGAGGCGTTTTCTCCGAGTGATTCGAGTATTGTTCCGAGTTCTCGAATCGGTATTCTGTTTGCCAGGAGGTTTTTGAGGACTCGTTGAAGCGTTCCTATGGGGACGAGTTCGCCGACGACTTCTCCGACGAGGGAGGGCTGAGTTTTTCGGAGTCTGTCAACGAGTAGTTGTACGTCTTCGCGTGTCAAGAGTTCGTCTGCGTGTTTCTTCAAGGTTTCGGACAGATGGGTAATGAAGACAGATTCCGGGTCGATGACGGTGTATCCGTTGAGTTCGGCTTTATTCTTGTCGTTCGGCGAAAGCCAGAGTGCTGGCAGACCGTACACCGGTTCGGTGGTTTCAATACCGCCTATCTTCTCGCGTACGCTGCCGGCGTCCATAGCGAGGAACAAGTTGGGTTCGAGGCGTCCCTTGGAGACGGTGTGGTCGAAGATTCTGATTTCGTAGGTTGTTGGTTCGAGGTTGATATTGTCTCGCAGCCGGACCAGGGGCATGATGATTCCGAACTCTTGGGCGAATTTTCTTCTCAGCGCTCCGATGCGGTCGAAGATTGTGCTGTCTTTTCGGGGGTCCACGAGCGAGATGAGCCTGACGCCGACCTGCACTGATATTCGGTCGAGATCGAGCAGGTCTTCAACGGCCCTGTCATCCGACTTTGGCTTCTGAGTTGATTTATCAAGTGCTTTGTGTCCTGACTTTTCGGATTTAGCGGCCATTCGTCCCGCCATAGCTGTGCCGCCTGCGAGCATCAGAAACGGCACTACGGGCAGTCCCGGCACCAGAGCCATCGCTGCAATGATGAACGATGCTATCATCAGCGGCTCGTTGGTTCTGAGGAACTGTTTGCCGAGGTCCTGGCCTACGCTGTGGTTGGATGAGATTTTGGTTACGAGGAATCCTGAGCTTATGGAGATAATCATCGACGGTATCTGGCTGACGAGCCCGTCGCCGATTGAGAGGATGGAATAGGTTCTTATGGCGCCGGCGATCGGGAGGCCGCGTGAATATCCCATAGCAATGCCGCCGATGACATTTATGGCGGTAATTATTATTCCCGCCTTGGCATCGCCTCTAATGAATTTGCTGGCCCCGTCCATTGCACCGTAGAACTCACTTTCCTTTACGATTTTCTCTCTTCGCTGGTTGGCCTGTACTTCCGTGATCATACCCGCATTTAGGTCTGCGTCGATGGCCATTTGCTTTCCGGGCATGGCGTCGAGTGTAAAGCGTGCTGAGACTTCGCTGATTCTTTCGGAACCTTTTGTTATTACGATGAATTGTATTACCACAAGGATGAGGAATATTACGAGTCCGACGACGAAGCTTCCGCCTGCAACGAAGTTTCCGAAGGTCTCGATGATTTTTCCGGCATTTCCGTTCAGGAGAATCAACCTTGTGGATGCGACGTTCAGGGAGAGGCGAAACAGTGTTACGAAGAGCAGCAGTGATGGGAAAGTGGACAATTCAAGTGCTTCCTTGGATGAGAGCGTGACTACCAAGACGGCAATGGCCAGGGAAATACTGGCTGCTATCAGCATGTCGAGCAAGGGTGTCGGCAGAGGGATCAAGAGCGTGGCGAGAATGGTAACCAGGGCGGCAGCGAGAATGATATTGCTGTGTGAGACCAGGGACGAATTAATGGACCCTGTCGGCGCCATACTCGATTTGTCGGAAACCGCCATTATGTTTTTTTTCTCCGTGTTGGAATCTTCTTTAATATTGGTTTATGCGTCGGGAGAGTCGGGTGCGATCCCTGAAGCGAGGATATCCTTGATTCTAACAGCGAACCGGTCTTCCACCACGACGATGGTTGCAGTAGCAAATTTGACATCTTTGAGATACAAATCGACGGGCGCTCCGACAGGCTTTTCGAGCTTCAACACCGAACCCGGTCCGAGCTGCAGAAGCCGCTGGATGGATATTTCGGTTTTGTCGATGATGACCGTCACGGGCACGTTCAGGTCGAGCAGGACGTCGATGCTGGCGCCGGCGGTTGCGTTGCCGGTTTCGGCGACTTCGGAGAACTCAACGTCTTGAGCTTGTTTTTGTGGATCTTGTTGAGCTGATTCGGGCTGCTGGTCCTGTTTTTCTTCGACGGCTTGAGCTGCTTCTGCCATGTTTCTATTCCCTTTAAGTATCTAAGTTCTATACTCTAATTCTTATGTCAGTCCTTGGTTACGAGAGCCGGTTGCGTGATTGCGACGGCATATTTTCCTTCTGCTTTTGCGGGTCGACCGTGAAAGAGTTCCAGCCCATCGACAGTCAACTTGACCGGCTCGCTGACTTTCATATCGAGGACGAGCACGTCGTTGACGGCGAGATTCATTAGCTCTCCAAAAACAATAGAGGCCGAGCCGAGTTGAGCAGTGACGAGGATGGGCATTTGGTGCAAATATGCTACGATTGCCTTCGAGGCATCCTCGGGCGAGAGCGTTTCTACGGTTTGTTCGATTATCTTTGCAACAGGTCCGAGCTTTTCACAGGGCATTAATAGAAATGCTTTGGCGGGGTCGTCTTGGGAGTCGGCTTTTTGGGTGTTGAAGGTAATCTTGCACATTTCTTTTGTGTCTTCGGCATCGAGCGGGAACCGGCCTGAGACAATATTGCCGATCACGTGGAGAGTCTGATCATCGCAGGAGTTGGAAAGTGCCTCGACGAAAAGGGCTGCGGCGTCCAGCAAAAGGGAACTTTCCAACTGCGACAGACTCCTGCCTGGGTCTTCATCGGAATTGGCCTGGCCGAGCGATTGTGTGGTCCAGACAAGCGCGGTTTCGTGTGGTATGCCAACGAGTCCGCATGGCTGGGCCTGCCTTTGGCGGGTCTGGTTTGGGGCGGCGCCAAAGAGCAGAAAGAAGTCGGGATTTTCGTTGTCCGTGTTCTGTCGGATGAATTCGTCGGCAAAATGTTGTGAGGTCGAATCAGTTGTCACGTGGAAATCGCTCTGGAAGAGTTGAGTGAATTTTTCAGATGCCGCCGTTGAGACATTCTCTGCAAAATATTTGAGCTTTGTCAGTTGCTCGCGGCTGAAGTAACGAGGCTGGCGCCAGTCGTACTCGAATGCCTCGACGTTTTGCTTGGCATCATCTACGGACTCAGCCCCTGCGGCAGCGAGTAACTGTTTAACCTTTTCTCCAGTCAGCTCCCTTGGGGATAAATTTTCTGCGAGGGCTTGGCTCATTGTATGGCGAATTCCTTAAAGAGGATATGTTTGATTCTGGGTTTTTGATTCGGGAAGAGTTGTTCGTTAAATGCATCGAGTATCTGTACCTGGATTCTTTTGAGATTTCTGTCTCCCCTGATATCTTCGAGGCCGAGGCTTGCAAGGTAGATAGTTAGCCAGTTTGTGAGGATTGGCGTTTTTTCTTCGAAGAGCTTGATAGTCTTGCCTTGTGGTGCTGCGGAGGATATCTCGAAGGTCAAGGTTGCGCGGACGTATCGCATGGCGCCGGGGTCGTTGAGATTTGCGACAACCGACTCAAAATCTTTATAGAACCAAGTTTTTCCGTCGTCCGGCACGGCATCATCTGTCTGGGCTTTGGCGTTCTCCTGGGCGGCGCCGGCGGTTGCCGGGACGGAGGCTCCTTTGAGCATTTGTCCGATGAAGAAGCCTGCTCCGGCGAAGACGAGCACGACCACGCCCAAGATTACCCACTGTAGAAAGCCTTTTTTGGATTCTGCCGGTTCTTTTTGTTTTTCTTGTTGCTGTTTTTTTTCTTCGTCTGCCATTTTTTCACCTTTATTATTTGGGTGATAGGGGTTCATCCGACGGGCTGCAGGTCTTCGGAGCCGCGATATCGCCGCACTTTGTCGCGGAGGGTCCGGTCGCTTATGCCGAGGACCTTTGCAGCTTTTGTTTTGTTGCCTGCGGTTTGTCGCAAGGTATCCAAGATGGCTTGCTTCTCCACTTGCACAAGTGGAATTCCGCCGAGTCCCGATCCGCCAGAGGCGGAGCACGGGGCGTCGGCGAGAATGGAATTGCTTTCTTGCTGGCGTGGCTGCATCTCATCGAAAAGCCAGGAGACATCGGCGAGGGCGAGAGTTTCGCCGACGCCAAGCACAAGTGATGTGAGCACCACATTGCGGAGCTGGCGGACGTTGCCGGGCCAGTGGTATTTTGCGAAGATATCCATCATTGAGGGATCGAGTGCGGTAATCCGGCGCAGGCCCTGGCGTGCATAGAGATTTACGAAGTGCCAAACAAGTTCAGGGAGGTCCTCGGTTCTCTGCCCGAGAGGGCATAGGATCAACCTTACTCCGCTGAGACGATAGTAGAGGTCTCGTCTGAATCTTCCCTGCTCGACCTCGTTGAAGAGGTTTTTGTTCGTGGTGCTGATAATTCGAACGTTGACTTTGACATTGTCATTTCCTCCGACGCGTTCGAAATCCTGCTGTTCGAGAACTCGCAAGAGTTTTGCCTGGAATTTTATGGGCGTTTCTGTGATTTCGTCGAGGAGCAGTGTTCCTCCGTGGGCTATTTCGAATCTTCCCTTTCGCTGTGCATAGGCGCCTGTAAATGCGCCTTTTTCATGTCCGAAGAGTTCGCTTTCGAGCAGTGAATCGCTCAGCGCGGCGCAATTGATCCTGATATAAGGTCCTGCGGAGCGTTTGCTGTTGTGATGGATGAGGAAAGAGATCAATTCCTTGCCTGTTCCGCTTTCTCCGCTGATCAGGACCGGGATGGAAGTTGGAGCTATCTTCTTTGCCAGGTTTATGGTTTGGCGGAGCTTCTTGCTGTTTCCGACGATGCGGTAAAGTGTGCGAAGGCCCTCTTCGGCGGCATCACAGTCCTGGATGGGGTGGTTTGGCAGCAAAGTTTCCAGCAGATTCTCTATCTTTTTTCGGCTGGGCGGTTTGATAAGGAAGTCGCAGCAACCGGCTTGTATAGCTCGAACCGCAGCGTCGGCGATCTGTCGATTATTGGTTGTTTGAGGTTTGTCGATATCAGCTACCATAATCACGGGCATTTCAGGCGAATTTGCTTTGATATTGCCGAGGAGCTTCAGCACATTGAGTTGTCCTGCCGGGTCGCCTGGCCGTTGGCGTAATCTGTCGCTTGTAAACACGAGGTTGTAGTCGGCTTTTTCGAGTGAGTGTATGGCGTCGTTGGTGGTTTCGGCAATTATTCCACGGATTCCTTTTTGGGCCAGTATCTCAAGCATGAACCTGGCCAGTTGCGGATCGTTATCGACTATGAGCACATTTGCGATCAAGCCGGTCTGCGAGGTTGGTTTCTTGTTTGCTTCGTGTTTATCCACCTTTTTGTTGCTCCGTGTTGGTTTGGGATTCAGTTGTTATGATAAAGTCGATCTTTTCGGTGTTGTCGGTCGGCTTCGGGCGGCTCTCTTGGATTAGCATTCTGGGTTTATCTTGCAGGCGCCATGCAACGAGACTGCTTTGTGCTTTTGCCAAGTCCGTCCATAATGAGCCGGCGTGTTCGTTGATCAACTGTGAATATGCTTCGAGTGCTTTTGGGGGGTTGTCTTTTCGCAGGCAATTGCCTATTTGGAAGAGGATCCAGGGTTTTTTCCCGGTTGGATCCGGCAGATTGGGGTCTATTCGCGCAAGGGCTTGGTTGTAACAGACAGCGGCTTCTTTTGGGTAGCCTGCTTTAGAGAGAATCTCGCCCAGTTCAAAGGGATTCTTGAGTAGTTCAGGTTGCTGCAATCGTTCGATAAGGATGTTCAGAGTCTCGTTGGATAGCGTTCCAGGTTGAGGTTTGGGTGTGTTTTTTTGCGTCTGCCGTACATCGGTCAGGTTTTGGTCGGGCAGTTCGACTACGGTTAGATTAGGTTCTATCTGCGAAATGGGTGTGACAGTAACGACCGGTTTGTTCACCGGTTCGGGTTGTTTGAATTCGATAGTGCGGATTCGTTTAATGAGCTGCTGAAGCTGCTCTTTTGTTTTGTTCTCTTTGAGTCTTTTTGGAACAGTCATCCTGTCTCGCCAGAGACCGCGTGCGAGATCGGTTGTTGGGGCCTTTGCAATGAGCCAGTCGGCGCCCTTGGGTTCGTTTGCATCCGGCGGCGCGGATGAGGAGTCGGCTATTGCCGGTGATCTCAAGAGGCAAAGAAGCAGGCACGTCAGGCAAGAAACCGTTAGAGACAGCCGGTAAGCACCACGGGTATGCTTGCCAGCGGTGGGCACGGGCAAGATGCCCGTGATACGGCTGTTGTGTGCGTCACTGGCTTTCATTATTGTTTATCCAAAAGGGCTAAGGCTGCGCTGTCATAGTCTTGTTGCGCGTTGTGAGCCATTGCGAGTATTACTGCTGCTTTGCTCCTGGTCTGTTCCGGGATATCCGCCTCCATGAGTTGTGTGCAGACGGAGACGGCCTGGGAGTTCAGGCCGAGCATTGAGCAAGTCTCGGCCAGTCTGATTGCAATTCTATATGCCAGAGGTTCCGGTCGGACAACGAGGAGAAGGTTGGTCAGTTCTTCATGCGCAAGCTGGAGTTGCCCCTGGGTAATGTAGCAGTTGGCTATGTCAAATAATATCTCGGCTTTTAGCTGAGGGTCTGAGATGTATTCGGCCTGGTTGTCGAGGACGGCTATAGCCTTGTCCGTCAGGCCCATATTTTGGAGTATTCTGCTCTTTAGGAGCAGTATTTTGACGGATTCGGTCTGCGAGAACCGCCAGAAGTCGACGTTTTCAAGTGCGTCGAGAGCCTGGATGAATTTTCTCTGCTCGACGTATCCATTTATCATCGCCGAGACGGTCTCGACGTACTCTTCTTTGGGGAGTTGGCCGTTGAGAGCGTGTTGGAATGCGAGGTATGCCTGCTGCGGGTTCTTGAGTGCGAGGTATGTCTTGCCGAGAAGTGCGTAAGCGGTGCAGACGTCTTCGCTCTTTCGGTCCTGCGCAGCGGAGTCGATGTGGAGCGTAAGCCACTTGGCGGCGGCATTGTAGTCGTTTATCTGGAAGAAGCATTTGCCCGCTCCAAGTGCGGCGGCGTTTTGCGATTGTGCCGAGAGGCCGAGATTATAGATTTTGCGATAAGTTCCGGCTGCCTCTTTCATTAGTCCTGTTTTGGCGGCGTACTCGGCGAGATGGGCATAGGCCCGCGTGGTCACATCGTTGTCGGGATATTGAGAGACAAGCTGTTCGAGGTCCTGCTTTGCTCCGACGTAGTCTCCGACTTTGGGGCCGCTCTTTAGCTTGCTCGAGTGTAGCAGGGCATACGGGGCCAATGATGAGAAGGAGAATCGGTTAGCCACGAGCTTGTACTCAGCGATTGCCTCCGGTATGCCGCCTTCTCTGGCATAGAGCAGGCCGAGGGCGAAATGGGCATTGGCGATTCGTTTGTCGCTTTGGAACGTTAGGAGAAATCTCTGCCATAGTGAGATGGTTTCGTCGCCAAGCAGCGATATGTGCCGGGACAGCGAAGAGAACTTGTCCGGCTGATAGACGCCTATGGTGTTGTCGTTCTCGATATGTGCGAGCAATCCGACCTGTCCGGCTGCTGCTGCGATTAGCTGCTGTTGGCTCGCAATGGGCAGATAGAGCACGACGGGTCTGGTGTGTGCGATGTCGCGAGTTTGAAGCGGAGTTTGAGCCTGCCGAGGCGGGTTGAAGATCCAGGAGAGATCAAGGCCGGCGTTGGCGGCGAACCTTGCGAGCAGTTCTTGTATCGGGGCCCCATTGCATACGGCGGACCAGAGAATAGTGCCGTCTTCATGCGTGATCTTTCTGATTTGCGGGGTGAGCAGCCCTTGGGCGAGGTAATCGGAACCCGATTTCAAGAGTGCCTCGAGTTGCTCGTTATCCAGTTCTGCGAAGGGGTCGATTTCGGTCCGCCGCGGCGGAGCGGACCAGAGCTTTGGCGGGAGGTCGGAGTCGTCGTCGGAGAGGGACAGTACGTTTCTTGTCATTGCCTCTGCGATGCGGAAGTAACAGTTGCTTCGAATTGCCGAGGCGAGCTTTGTGTCGATATCCACAGCGGCGGTGAGGGCTATTACCAGGTATGCCCTCTTTCTGGCGTTTAGGTACTGCTTCCTCTGCATGTCAAGGGATACTCGGTGGTAATTCGTCATAAGTTTGACGATGTGCGAGGCGCTTTTGGCCGTTTCATTCAGTGCGCGGTTGGCCTGTTCGAGGCGTCCCGCCTTCAAGGTGCACAGCGCCATTTTGAGTTTTAGGAAATCCCTTTGTCCGTCAAAGGCGGAGGTCTTATCGGGGAGGCTTTGGTGTAGCCGGTCGTAAACGGCGTAAGCTTGGCTGTATTCCTGTTGCAGGTAGAGGTCCTGCGCAACTTTCAAGGATGCCGGGGTCGAGGGTTGAGGTTCGCCCCGCCCCGCCTCGGCGGACTTGCAGCACGGGCGGTCTTTCAGTTCGGCGGACGCGAGGGGTGTCTGTCTCTGGGGTAGTTTGTGAGCGATAAGTGCCGAATCGACATCGGGTGGTTCCGGCCGAAGTGTCTGCCGGTCGGCGGTCTTGAGAGTGTGGGGCGAGTCTGAGTCCGCCGGCGAGTCTGAGGGAGAGAAGATTGTGTAGAACAGCAGGGCGGCGATCGCAACGATGCCGGCAACGAGGGTTATCTGGGCAACCGATAGACGCAGGCGCGGGATTAACCGCAGAAGGGTTGGCTTCATTCGTTGTTTGCCGAGGCCGGGCGGGACGTTTGTTTTTTGTGCGTACTGCTCCAGCGACCGGTAAAAGTCCTCGTCTCCGACGAATATCTGGCGTTCGGAGAGTTCCTCGTGCACATCGGCTGCAAAGAGGTCGGCGTCTTCGGGGACTTCTGGCTCGGCACCGTTAGGGCCGGGTTCCCGCCGCGGCGGGCCCAAGGCGGATTCTTTGTGAGCATCTTTTGGGTCTTCTTCCGGCATAACGTTTAGTTTTGCCTCAACAACAATATTTTCGGCCCGCCGGCACCGGTATTGCATAGTACGGGCCTGCAATAACCTCAAGGAATAGCAATACCTATGCCAGAGTAGGGTATATGTGCAAAGTGGCGTCGATTTCGAGGTATGGGGTGCTAAAAAGGCGTTTTTTTCAATTCGAATCACGGCGCGGGGGGGGTGATAGGGTGTCAGGATTTTAGACGAAACGGCGGAATTTCTGACATGCCGGGCGGATTTGTGGGTCGTGGGAATCGGGTGCCGAGAGTTGCTAATTAGGGCTTGCTGAACAAGTCATATAGAG
>JAUVXL010000358.1 GCA_030603595.1 Sedimentisphaerales bacterium
CGGCAAGTTATTGTTTTACGCCTCCTAAGTTCAGGGGGTACTTTCCGTATTCTATCGCAAGTTCAATCATATAATCGTACGTCGCCGGGGCGACGTTGCTGGGTATCGAATGGTCTGATTGGAGGATGAAGCCTCCTCCCTTGGCCGCGTTGAGCTTGGTTAGGACCTCGCGGCGGACCTTTTCGCGGTCGTTTGTTTCGAGGACCTGAACGTCGATATTTCCGTTGAAGGCCCATCGGTGGCCGAACCGCCTCTTCAAATCGACTACATCGAGGCCCGCCTTGGCCTCCAGCGGATTATATGCATCGACGCCCGCTTCTATCATGTCCTCGAAGACCTCCGAGGCATTTCCGCAGCCGTGGTAGATCGTTTTTAGGCCGGCCTTGTGGGCGGCATCGCATATCCGCTTTAGCTGCGGCTTATAGACATCGCGCCAATACTTGGGCGAGAAGAACATTCCGTGGTCGTATGCAATATCGCCCCAGATGTACATGCCGGAGAGTCTGCCCCCGGCTGCGGCGACCTGGGCCTCGACAATGCCAACGAGAAAATCGCCCAATCGCTCGATGAACTTGGCCATTCGTTCCGGCTCCTCGGCCAGCTTGATTAGAACGTTTTCAGTCCCCATAATCCGCCAGATCATCTCGTGTGGGTCACAAACGCCGCCGAAGATGCAGAAATCGTCGGCATAGGTATTCACGCGTTGGATGTACGACGGCAGGCCGAGGTTCAGCTCGTCGGCGACGGAGTTGATCTGGTCGTCTATTGCCTCGAAGTACCGCCGAGGGTCTTTGGGGTCGTCGAATCTCAATGCCTCGGCCTGCTCGAAGGTTTTCGTCTCGAAATCGAGGTAATTCGGCATCGGATACGTGCTTCGCCGCTCGATAGTGGCGCCAAACCCGGTTTTGACAACCTTGTGCTCCCCATCGTTCTTTAGAACCTCGATGCCGGTGATGTGCGGGTCCAGGTTCGGCGTGATGACTATCATGTCCAGGTCCCAGTAGCGATATGGGTCGAAATCGTCGCCGAGGCCCAACTCGGTGCGCGCCCTGCGGAGGAAATTCGTCCAGAAGAACTCGCCGACCGGGACCCTGTCGGCTTCGCGGTGCTCGAGCGCCGCTATCACTCGCTGCCTCTTTTTCTCGCCATCGGTCATATCCAAGCTCCGTGAACGGTCATTCGCCCGCTAATTAGTGCCTGTTGCGAAAACGCAAAATTGGTTCAAACGTCCGCACAAAATCGGTCGAAACCCCGCGTAAAACGCGGGGCTAAATAGTATGGAATACCTCTTTCATATTTGCCCACCACTCGCCTTCCTGGCGGTTCTTTATCGGTATCTGCATTGGCTCGCAGATGTCCCACCATTTCCGAGTAAGCGGGTCGTCTTTCATCTTTTCCATATCGGCGTCGAAGTCGTCGCCGGCGTACTCGAAGTATGCGAAGAGATAATGCTTGCCGTCGTCAAGCTGATGGAGGTAGATCGAGTAATTCTTGATGTTACAGCCCTCGATCATCTTGAGGATGCCGGGCCAGACATCGGCATGTATCTTGGTATATTCCGGAATCTTCTCTTCCTTAACACCCAAGACCATTCCGTATCGTTGAACCTTCTGTCCCGCACAGTCAAGGCCGGCCAGGCCAATGGCCGCCAACATAAGAATTAGTATCAACTTCTTCATATCGCTTGTCTCCTTTCAAAGCATAATTGCCCTGAGTTCTGCAAAATTGCAAGTTAAGCCTATATTGTTGGAGAAAATCTTCTTTCCGCCACGGGCGGACTTTCAGCGTGATTTTCTTCA
>JAUVXL010000176.1 GCA_030603595.1 Sedimentisphaerales bacterium
CGATTTTTCTCCCTCCCTATCAATTTTTTTTCACCCCACCCCCCTCCAAAAAGCAAACCCAATCAAACCCAATCCCTCACACACAGCACGACATACGATATCCGATATACGACATCCGAGACAAAACCCAATCAAACCCAATACTCATCTGCCTATGAGGCAGTCGCGGCGAAGCCACCAGCGAAACCGCAGCAACGCGGAGGTCCCGACCCCTCGGGGTCGAGGCAAACCCGATATCCCGCCCTTGAATTGTATGGCAAGGCTTGATATTCTCTACCCAGAACCATCGGACAATACCGGCCCAACCGGTAAAACGAAACTTATGATAAATAGGCCAAAATCCATGCGAAACATAATCTCGATACTAATTGCTCTCGTCTCGCTCATGTCCTTAACCGGCGAATCCTTTGCCGGCGAGCGCGTCCAATTAAGCGATCACGTCTCGTTGATTGCCGGACCGGTCAACGGCGTGGTCGTCGAAAAAGGCGACGCCCGCCTTGTCGTCTATGGCGACCCGGCCGGCAAAATCAAAAAGGCTGAGATGGTCCTGTTCACCCACAGCCGCCGGGATGTCGTATGGGCAGGCCGAAAGCTCGTCGAAAACGGCGTAACCGCTGTCGCACCCGATGCCGATGTGGACAAATTCACCAACGTAGAGCAGTTCTGGGATGAATTCACAACACGTCGGTTCCACGACTACGCTCAGCAGGGAACGAAGATACTGACCAAATCCTTGAAGGTAGGCCGAACCGTCAAGGCTGGTGATAAACTGTCCTGGCGCGGCATACCAATCGAGATACTCGATACGCCCGGCTATATGCGCCATGCCGTCTCGTACTTCATCGAAATCGACGACACAAAATACGGCTTCGTCGGCGATATTATCTACGGCAACGGAAAAATCTTCGATCTATACTCCCTCCAGGACGCCGTGGCCGAGGCGAAGATCGGCGGCTATCACGGCTGGGCTGGACGCATGGGCGAGCTCATCCAAAGCCTCAAGAAAGTCGCCGACCAGAAGTGCGACATCCTCGTCCCCGCCCGCGGACCGGTCATTCGCAATCCGGACCAGGCAATCAACCTCTTGATAGAAAGGCTGAGGAAGGTCTATGAGAACTACCTGTCCATCAGCGCCGGCAGATGGTATTTCAAAGACAACTACGACATCCTCGCACGCAGAGTCCTCGGCGCCGAGACAAAGGTCAACTGGATGCCCTGGGCAGAAACAATAAACGACAAGCCCCCCGAATGGATCATCCCAATCAACAATTCACGTCTGATCATCTCCAAAGACCGCCGTGGATTCCTCATAGATTGCGGCAGCCGAAGCATAGTCGAGCAGGTCGTCAAACTAAGAGAGGCAGGCAAGCTGACAGGCCTCGATGGCTTGTTTATAACGCACTATCACGACGACCACACCAACGATGTCGCCGCGTGCCTCGCCGAGTTCGACTGCCCCGTCTATGCAACGGGCCAAGGGGTCGATATTCTCAAGAATCCTGAGAAATATCGCCTGCCCTGCCTCACGCCCAATCCCATCGCGAACATCAACGCCATGCCCGAGGCCCACAAGATGCGATGGAAAGAATTCACATTCACCTTCTACGACTTCCCCGGCCAGACAATCTACCACGCAGCACTCCTCGTCGAGAAAGACAACGCCGAGAAGATATTCTTCATCGGCGACTCCTTCACACCTTCGGGAATCGACGACTATTGCCTGCTCAACCGCAACCTTATGCACGAGCAAATGGGCTATTTGTATTGCCTCGACCTCGTCCGAAGAATGCCCCCCGGAACATTGCTGATTAACGAGCACGTCGTCGAACCCTTCGCCTTCACCCCCGCCCAACTCGACCACATAACCGCTGCTCTGACCAAACGCAAAGCACTCCTCGCCGAACTCTTCCCCTGGGACGAACCGAACTACGGCATCGACGAGCGATGGATTCGCTTCTACCCCTACGGCCTGAAGACCAGGCCCGGCCGAACCGTCCGAATCAGCTTAAAGGCGTTCAATCACTCCAACGGCCCTCGCAAGTTCACAGTTGCGCTCAACACCCCGCCTGGATTTGATGCGAAACCGGCAACGGCATTCGTTACTGTCCTTCCGCGAACCGAGTCCGCCGTAGGCGGGATTGATTTCAACGTCCTCGTTGACGCATCGGTTGGCCCGGGAATTTATGTTCTCACCGCCGACGTACAAACAGAAGAATGGAGCCTCGCCCGCTGGACCGAAGCAATCATAGAAGTAGAGTAGTACGTCACATTTGTATTTGTGACCTGTCATTCCCGCGAAGCTTGTCCTCGACCTCGATCGGGGAGCGGGAATCCAGATTCTGCAGAAATGGATTCCGCATCAAGTGCGGAATGACAACTTGCAGATGTGACTGTTACAGAGTAGTAGAGCAGATTACAGGGGAATAAGATATGGCATTACCGGTAGTCGCAATAATAGGTCGGCCTAATGTGGGCAAGAGCAGCCTCTTGAACGCGCTGGCCGGGAAAATGATAAGTATCGTCGAGCCGACGGCAGGCGTAACAAGGGACAGGGTCAGCGCGTTTATCGGCAGGGATGAGAGCTACTTCGAGCTTATCGATACCGGCGGCTACGGGATAGTCGATGCCGACCAGCTTAGCGAGCATATCGAGCAGCAGATAATGCAGGCGATTGCCTCGGCGCAGCTTATCCTGTTCATGGTCGATATTCGCGACGGCATTGTGCCCTTGGACCAAACTATCGCCAAGCTCCTGCGAAAGCGCAACCTCAACGTTATCGGCGTGGCCAATAAAGCCGACAACGCAAGGATGTTTCCCGCCGCAGGCGAGTTCGCCAAGTTAGGCTTCGGCGAATTCCTCTGCATCTCGGCCTTGGACAATATCAACAAATCAGTCCTGCTCGACAGGATATTCGACGAGCTGGCGCACCTCGAGCCGGGCAGTCCCGCTGAGCCTCTTATGAAGATAGCGATTGTGGGCAAGCGCAACGCGGGCAAGAGTACGCTGGTAAACGCGATGGTCGGTTCCGAGCGGGTGATTGTAAGCGAGACGCCGGGGACGACCAGAGACGCGGTCGATGTTCGGATCGAGAAAGACGGCAAGACTATCATCGTTATCGATACCGCCGGTGTGCGCAAGAAGAGCAAAATGGCCGACTCCATCGAGTTCTACAGCTACGTTCGCGCCGAGCGGTCTATCCGCCGGGCCGGTGTTGTGCTGTTTCTGATCGACGCGACGCTGCCGATCTCTCAGGTCGATAAGAAGCTGGCGCGGCTCATCGCCGAAGAGTACAAAAGCTGCATAATAGTCGTGAACAAATGGGACCTCGCCAAGGATTCGGCCACGACCGGCGACTACGAAGACTATCTCACGAAACTGCTCCCGGGACTAAAGTACGCCCCCATCGCCTTCACCACCGCCACCGAGGCCAAGAACATTCAAAGCGTACTCGACCTCGCCGCCGAGATATTCAAGCAGACTACTACATGGATACCTACGCCCAAACTGAACGATGCGTTCGAGGAGATAAAGGACGAGCATGTCGGAGCGACAAAACGGCGAACCACGGGTTGGCCGAAGATTTACTACGTCACGCAGATAGCCGTCAACCCGATCACGATCCTAATGTTCGTCAACAGGCCCGACCTGTTCGACGATAACTATCTAAGATTCGTCGTCAAGCGTCTGCAGTCGATGCTACCGATAGAAGAGGTCCCGATCAAACTGCTGACCCGCCCACACCGAAAACAGTAACCATACCGCTGCCTATTGTAAGATGGGAAAAATGCTTGAATATGACAGGATTTTGTGGTATACTGAATTTTCGGTTAGAACTGCCGGGCAAGTGCGCGCCTTTTGTGCTGGGCTAGTCGTTTGTATTGGAAATAGGCGGCTGGGAAGTGGGTCCCGAAGAACGGATCTATGATTTTGGTGGATTGGAGGTAGTAGAAATGGGTAGTGCGGAAGGTCCAAACCTGTTGGGCGGAATCACTATGCTCTTGGTTATCTGCTGTCTTGGGATGGTGGCTCAGGGTAAATACGGAGGCGGCACTGGAGAGCCAAATGACCCATACCAAATATGGGATGCTAATGATATGCAAGCAATTGGTGCTGATGCTAATGACTGGGACAAGTGCTTTGTGCTGATGGCTGATATAGATTTGGGACAGTTTGATGGTAGGGATGGGAGGGAGAAGTTCAATATTATTGGAAACTGGGATGATGGATTCAGGGGCGTGTTTGATGGGAATGACCATACAATTAGCAATTTTACCTACGTCTCGGATGATAGAAGCTTTGTAGGACTTTTCGGCGTTGTTGGCGGTGAGATCAAGAATTTGGGATTGATTGACGCAGAAGTTGATCCAGGAAGAGGAATTGTACGGAGAAGAGGAGGGGTTGCTGGATCATTGACAGGGTTTTTGATTGATGAGGGTATCATCATCAACTGCTATGCGGAAGGTGGCAGCGTTACGGGAGATGTTGATGTCGGCGGGCTGGTGGGAGCAAGTTTCGGTACAATGATAAACTGCTATGCAACCGGCAGCGTTAGATGTAGTGCTGAGAATGATGATTATGATAGTGATGATGTCGGCGGGCTGGTGGGATGGAATGCCGGTGCCATCACCAACTGCTATGCAACTGGCAATGTTACGGGAAGTGATGATGACTATCATGTGGGTTATAATGTCGGCGGGCTGGTGGGATGGAATGGCGATGCAATGACAAACTGCTATGCAACCGGGAGCGTTACGGGAGATGTGGATGTCGGCGGACTGGTGGGATACAACAACCATCAGAGTACCATCACCAAGTGCTATGCAACCGGCAGCATTACGGGAGATAGTGTGTTTGGCGGGCTGGTGGGATACAACAACCATCGCAGCACCATTATATTATCCTACTGGGACATCGAGACCAGTGGAGAGCCCAATATGTGTGGTAATTCAGAAGATCCCAACTGTAACAACTCCTACGGCCTACCCACCTCCGAAATGAAACAACAGTCCACCTTCAGCGATTGGGATTTCGTCAATGTCTGGGCGATTGCTGAAAACCAAACCTATCCCTATTTGAGAACCCACTTCCCAGGAGATATGAACCACGACGGCATAGTGAATATGATCGACTTTTCGATTTTTGGTGATTACTGGCTACAACAACATCTGCACGCTTACAATATAGATGACCGATTACGATTAGTGTGCGCGAATAATCTGAGGGCCCTTGGAAGAGCGCTGCGGATCTATGCCAACGATTATGACGATGAACTTCCGACGCCAAGCCAATGGTGTGATTTGCTGCTGCAACACGAAAGTAGCCATGTGACTGAAAAACTGTTTGTCTGTCCGTCGGCAGAACCGGGGCGGAGTCATTACGCGATCAATGCCAATGTTACGGACTCGAGTTCCCCTCCAGATATGGTGCTGTTGTTTGAGACCGGGCCGGGGTGGAATCAGTTTGGTGGGCCGGAGCTTTTAGCCCCTGAGAATCACCAAGGAAAAGGATGCCATATATTGTTCCATGATGGGCATGTGGAATTCGTGCAGAACGAGCATCTTGACGAGTTGAGATGGGAGCGGAAATGAGAAAGACTGTCAGAAAGAGATTGTCTCATGTGCCACAAGTCAAGACACAGAGGTTCACCACCACCAACTTCTTGGACCCGTGTATCGTAGCAAAGCAATGGATGGGTGAGGAATAATCCGCCGTGCGGCGGACTTTGAAAGGAAATGGTATGTCGGACATCTCTCGCAGGGGTTTTCTCGGTACGGCCGCATCGGCCTGGATCGCAGCGATGTCTTCTAACGTTGCTTTCGGCAAGAATCCGAAGAGCCCCCGCAGCAGGACTCCCGTTCTACACGCGACCGATCTGTTTCGTCCGCACGTTGACCCGGACGACCACTGGGATCTGGCCTGTATGTATGCACTGGCGCACTTAGGCGATATTGACTTGAAGGCGGTGGTGATCGATTTTCCGCCGAAGGGCAAAGACCCGGACATAGCGGCAGTCGCCCAGTTGAATCACATTACCGGCCTGGCGGTTCCTGCGGTAGTGGGCTCGCCGCTGCCGATGAAATCGTGCGACGATATACAGAGCTATGCCGGGCCGAGCGACCACAACGCCGCCGATATGGTCCTCGACGTATTACGGGCATCGCCGCAGGGCGTTATTATCAACGTTACAGGCTGCTGTCGGGATATTGCCCTCGCAGGCAAAAAGGACCCGGAGCTTTTTGAGAAAAAATGCGCCGCAATCTATCTAAACGCCGGGACCGGCTCGCCGAAGAAAGCCGTTGATGGCAAATTGGAGTACAATGTCAGCCTCGACCGTGCGGCGTACGCGGCGATATTCGACCTGCCCTGCCCGATATACTGGATGCCGTGCTTCGAGCAGATGGCGGACCCCTGGAAGGTTCGGCAGTTCGGAACATTTTACAGATTCAAACAGGACCAGATACTGCCCCATTTGTCCGAGCGGATGCAGAACTACTTCGCTTACATGCTCGGCAAAGTCAAATCCTCGAACTGGCTGCAATATCTTACCGGACCGAAGGACAGCTCCGCCGCAGGCGGACTCGCCGAACGCGGGGCCAACTATCGCAACATGTGGTGCACGGGCGGCTTCCTGCACGCCGCCGGCAAAACGGTTTCTCGCAGCGGCAATATCGTTCCCCTGAGCCAGGCAGGCGCTCCATGCGTTTTTGGGTTTGACCCGATCAAAGTCTCCTGCGACGAAAACGGCATCACCCAATGGACCGAGGACCACAAGTCAAAGAATCGGCACATTTTTCACGTCCTCGATGTTGACAACTATCAATCCGCCCTGACGAAAGCCATGCATTCGCTCCTGACGAAACTGCCATAAGACTTGATTTACGCCAACCGGGGTCATAAGATATAGGCGGTTCTTCTTTGACAAGGAGTTATGAAAAATGAGTTCTCTGTTCGTTGCCGGCATCGCGCTTTTTCTGTTACTGCTGGGATACGTTTTCTACAGCCGAAAGGTCAAACAGTGGGTGGGAGTGGATGACAACCAGGTCACGCCTGCGGTGGAAATAAACGACGGCGTTGACTACGTCCCGGCCAAACACTGGACGATTCTCTTTGGCCACCATTTCGCCTCCATTGCCGGGGCCGCGCCGATAATAGGGCCCGTAATCGCATGTTTGTACTGGGGATGGATTCCCGCCGTTATCTGGGTGGTCGTAGGCGGAATCCTCTTCGGGGCCGTCCACGACTTCGTGGCGCTTGTGATGTCACTGCAGCACAAGGGCAAATCAATCGCCACTATTACAGAATCGGTAATGGGAAAAACGAGCAAGATCCTTTTCAGCATCTTCGCCTTTTTGGCGTTGATTCTGATCGTCGCCGTCTTTGCGGCGGTCGCGGGCAAGACGCTGGCGACTACGCCGGCGGTTGTGATTCCGACTTTCGGATTGATCGTTGTCGCCTTGATTGTCGGCGTCATGATGTACCGCATGCAGTTAAACGTGCTGCTGTGTTCGGTAATCGGCGTAATACTGTTGTTTGGTCTGATTGTCGCGGGCTACTATGTTCCCATCGAGTTGCCCGTGAAGGACCCTGTTGCCTGGTGGACCGTAATACTGCTCATCTACGGTATGATTGCCTCGGTAACACCGGTGACATTACTTCTTCAGCCAAGAGACCATCTCGCCGGCGCCATACTGTATATAGGTCTTTTCTTTGGATTCCTCGGCCTGATAATAACACGTCCGGCTATGAAGGCCCCCGGTTTCGCCTCCTTCTCCACAGACAAAGGATGGATGTGGCCGATGCTGTTTGTCACGATTGCCTGCGGAGCCATCTCCGGCTTTCACAGCCTGGTCTCGAGCGGGACCACGTCGAAGCAGCTTCCCCGAATGCGCGACGCACGCGTTATCGGCTACGGCGCTATGATTATGGAAAGTGCGCTGGCCGTCCTGGCCATCGTGGCGGTGACCGCAGGTCTGTACTGGAAGACCGCCCCGCCTGGCAGCGAAGGGCTGATATATCAGAGGGTTTGCGAGGACGGAAACTGGATTAAGGCCTTCGGGGCCGGATATGGACAGCTTACAAAGGTCTTCTTCGGCGGACTGGGGGCACTTGTCGGGATAACCATGCTCAAGACATTTATTATGACAACGCTCGATTCGGCCACAAGAATAACCCGCTACATGGCCACCGAACTCTTCGGAGAAACGTTCGGCATATCGTTTATGAAGAATAAGTATGCCTCAGTCCTAATAATCGGCACCCTCTCGGGCGCGCTGGCATTGGGTAATTGGAAGGCTATCTGGCCCGTATTCGGAGCCGCCAATCAACTCATAGCAAGCCTTGTGCTTATCGTAGCAACCGTATATCTCGCAGCCAGGAAACGCAAGTTCCTCTTCACGGCCATTCCCGCTGTCATAATGCTTCTGACTACTATCGCCGCCCTGGTGTATAACACGTACGTCTTCATCGCCGCTGAGAAACCCAGTATCATGCTCGCGGCAATAAACGCGATACTCATAATCCTCGCTGCATTCCTGGCTTACACGGCGTTCGTTACCATTTCACGAACGAAGAGAACCGTCGCCGGCGAGCAGGCCCAAACAGCCGAATGATTCTTGCCGCCGGTGGAAAGGGAGTAGGGGGGCGACGATAGCGGCCGGCATTTTTGCACTGGCGCTTTGGATGATGATCGAGACAGTTGTAGCCTTTTTCAGTCTGCGCGGCCCGGCGGAGCCTCGCCCGAAGTCAGAGGTATCAACTTGAGCGCATAGGAATTTGTAATGATAGCAAAGATGGGCAATGTGGGAAAGTTGTCATTCCTGCAAAAAGTTGTCATTCCTGCGCAGGCAGGAATCCAGTCTTTTGTCCTTGGATCCCCGCTTTCGCGGGGATGACAGGATGAGGCTATTGTAAAAGTCCCGGGCGAAGCCCGGTTAATTTAATAGTATAGGAATTTGTAATAATAGCAAAGCTGGGCAATATAGAGTGTTTGTCATTCCCGCGAAAGCGGGAATCCAGTCTTTTGTCCTTGGATCCCCGTTCCCCGATCGGGGTCGAGGACAAGCTTCGCGGGGATGACAGG
>JAUVXL010000353.1 GCA_030603595.1 Sedimentisphaerales bacterium
TCACGCTCGTCTTCAACTGCCGGCAGCTTGAATCGGCAAAGAACGTCATATCGGCCTTTAGAGCCTCAACATCGTTCGCGGCGAGACAAGGAATCAGCGACCATAGCGATAATGAGACAGATAAAATGAGTTTTTTCATATCTTGGATACCTTAAATTGAAACTTGTTGCCGGTTACTGTGGCGTCCATCGCCGGAGCGGTGAACGAGCCCTTGAATTTCCCGAGAAACTCCTGACTCCAGAACTCGCAGACCAGGTACTCGCGGTCCGCTTCAATCGCTTAAAAAGCATAATTCAGCCTTGGTGCCAGCCGAAACCGACTATCACGAAGACCCGGTAATTCTAATTATCGCTGATCACCTGTCAACCAGTTTTCGACAAATAGCTGAAGGTCCAGCATATTGACGGCAGTATCATTAGGGATGCCAATGTCGCAAGTAGGATTCCATTGGGCATCTCCAGGCTCAGTCAACCAGGCCGGCGCAAGTACGGCAAAGTCGGCGAAATCGACGTCGCAATCATAATCGAAGTCGCCTATATAGGCATAGCTGAACTCATACGCACCCATATCCACGATGTAACGGTAATCACAATCGCCGTCTAAAATCCTGGGGTGGCCGGCCAGGTCAGTCTCTACGTCGATGGGTATTGCGGCGTTGTCGGCACGATCGATGCAGGGGGATGCTGCCATCAGGCGCAGGTTGTCATCTGAGGTGCCGAGGACGTTGTCAGGTCCGTCGTCATCGCGGAACAACGGGTTGGCGGCGATATTGTTATTGCCGATAAAGGTGTCCAGTCCTTGGATGCAACTATAGGCAACGACAACTGTGCCGCCATAAATCTGTGCCGACTCATCCACGCCGCCGCTATCATCGTTACCCCAGAGAATACAGTTTGTTAGCGTCGGACTGGTGTCGAAGTGGTTGTGCATGCCACCGCCGGTACTCTGGGCTGAATTGCGGCTGAGGGTGCAGTTGGTGAGGATTGGGTCGCTGTTGCGATCGTTAAAAATCGCGCCCCCTTCTTCTCCTGCCGAGTTCCCAGTGAACAAGCAGTTGGTCAAGGTCGAGCTGCTGGGGTCAGTGTTGCACATTGCGCCGCCGTCGTTATTGGCCGTATTGCCAATGAACTTGCAGTTTGTCAACGTCGGGCTGCTGGAGTTGAAGTTCTGGATTGCGCCGCCGACGTCAGCCGAGTTGCCGGTGAATATGCATCCAATCACCAAAGGGCTGGCCTCATAGTTCCATATCGCGCCGCCTGCGTATGCGGCGGAGTTTTCAGTGAATGTGCAATTGGTGAGGACGGGACTAGCGCCTATATTATCGATGCCGGCTCCGTTGCCGGCGAAGTTGCGTGTGAATGTGCAGTTAGTCACCACGGGACGGGCTTGCCAGTTGCATATTCCGCCCCCTTCCTGCCCCGATGCATTACGAATGAACTTGCAGTCGGTCAGTATCGGATTTGCTTCGCCGTCACCGTGGCCGTAGTTGAAGATTGCTCCGCCGAATTCCCCGGCCGAGTTGTCAATAAAGGTGCATCCGGTTACTGTTGGATTGCATGGGTTATCGTGGCCATTGTTGAACATCCCGGCGCCCCCGCATGTCTCGAAGTCGGGGCCATCGGCATTACCGGCGGTGATAGTGAAACCATCGAGCACGTCCGTTTCGTCGATGTTGGTCGCGGTGACGACGTGGTAGCTGTTTTCCAGCCGGGTCGGCTCATTCAGTAAATCGCACGGATCACCTACTTCTACATCATTGCCGCCCAAGTCGCCGCTCAGAATTGTCTCATACGCAGCGATATCGCGTTCGTCCGGGTCAGGCTCACTGTAGCCGGCGTAGCTCCCTTTGACGGAAACACCTAACTTGATAGTATAGGAATTTGTAATAATAGCAAAGCTGGGCAATATAGAGTGTTTGTCATTCCCGCGAAAGCGGGAATCCAGTCTTTTGTCCTTGGATCCCCGTTCCCCGATCGGGGTCGAGGACAAGCTTCGCGGGGATGACAGG
>JAUVXL010000006.1 GCA_030603595.1 Sedimentisphaerales bacterium
TCGGGATTCTTCAATGATCACTTAACCGCTTATTGAACAAGACGTTGGCGTTAAAAAGAAAAAATCAGGAAAGGATTTTTTCTTTTATTAAGTAGGCCTACCCTGCAATTTTGCAGAGGGCTTAAACGTTAAATGAAAGGAAGCGGATAATGAATAGGCTCGGCTCTGTGGTTGTCGGTTTGGTTGTTGTTTTGGCGTTTGGGGGGGTTGTTTTTGGTGAGGAAGGTGTGGCGACGATAATTGTCGATGCGGGGGCATACGATCGTGTTGATACACCGGTATCGGTTTCGCTTGAGGGCGTTGCGCTGGGGCCTGGGGAGGGGGCGTTAATGTTGGTGGAGAAGGCGGGCGGGGAGACGGCGACTTATCCGGCGCAGTTGGAGGCGGGTAGTGAGCCGAGGCTTTGGTTTGTGGTTGCGGGGCGGACTAAGGCGGGGACGAAGCGGACTTTTAGCCTTATGAAGGCGGGGAAGGCGAAGTGGAGCGGGGTTACGGTGGCGAAGACGGACGAGTATCTCGACCTCGTTCATCAGGGCGATAAGGTTCTCAGGTATAATCATGCGATAGTGCCGCCGCCTGATGGTCAGGATAAGCTTTATGAGCGTAGCGGGTTTATTCATCCGTTGTGGTCCACGAAGGGTACGGTGCTGACGAATATTCATCCGAAGGACCATATTCATCATTTGGGGATATGGATGCCTTGGACGCATACTGAGTTCGAGGGTAAGGCGGTTGATTTCTGGAATCTCAAGGCGGGGCAGGGGACTGTTCGGTTTAATCGGTTCCTCTCGGCGGCTCGGGGGCCTGTCTATGGCGGATTCCAGGCCGAGCAGGAGCATGTTGCGCTGCAGACGGCAGAGGGGGAGAAGGTTGTGCTGAACGAGGTTTGGGACGTTCGCGTGTTTAACGTTGGCGGGCCGAAGAAAGGATATTGGATTTGGGATTTCGTCTCGACGCAGCGGTGCGTTGCGGACAGTCCATTGAAGCAGGTGAAGTATCGTTACGGCGGGTTCGGGTATCGCGCTACCGGCGAGTGGGACGAGGCGAACGCAGAGTATCTGACGAGCGAGGGGAAGAACCGCAAGAACGGACATGCTACGCGGGCGCGGTGGTGCGATACATCGGGCGAGATTGACGGGTGGGAGGGGATTACTTTCTACAGTCATCCGGAGAATTTCCAACATCCCGAGCCGATGCGGATTTGGCCTGAGGGGCAGGTGTTCTTTAATTTCTGTCCTTCTCAGGCGACTGATTGGGAGATGGAGCCGGGGGTGGATCATGTTTTCCGGTATCGGATGTATGTTCATGAGGGGAAAATCACGGTGGCTGCGGCGGAGCGTGTTTGGGCGGATTACGCCGAGCCGCCTAAGGTGACTATCGATGCGGTTAAGCCCGATGGGGCGATTATTCTTTTCGACGGAAAGGACCTCTCGACGCACTGGACGGCGGGGAATAAGGATATCGGCTGGAAGGTCGCCGATGGTGTGGCGACGATCACTCCCAATAGCGGGAGCATCTGGACTAAGGATGATTTCAGCGATTTCAGGATGCACTTAGAGTTCAGCACGCCTTATATGCCTGCGAAGGCCAAGGGGCAGGGGCGGGGCAATAGCGGGGTGTATATCCAGAGGCGTTATGAACTTCAGATTCTGGATTCTTCGGAGTGGGAACTGAAGCGTCAGAATCGGGAGCTGGGGAATAATGATTGTGGATCCCTCTACAAGACGCGGCGGCCTGATGTGAACATGTGCAAGCTGCCGGGGCAGTGGCAGAGCTATGATATCATCTTCCGTGCGGCGAAGTTCGAGGGGGAGAAGAAGGCTAAGAATGCGAGGCTTACGGTCTGGCATAACGGGGTCCTGGTACATGACGATTATGAGATTCCGAATAAGACGGGGGCCGGCCAGCAGGAAGGGCCTAAAGCGGGGCCTATTCTGTTGCAGGAGCACGGGAATGCGGTTAAGTTTCGGAATGTTTGGATAGTTCCGTTGTAGAGATATGTGACGCGTATTAACGTTGCATCTTTGCGATGGCGAGGCCCCCCAAATGAATTTGGGGGCTAAATATAGTTGACGCTTTCGTCGTCGTGCCGACGACGGCTAAACGGGATTTGGATACAACATGAAAGGCAGGAGTGAATAATGATTAGGACGAGAATTGTTTTTGTGTTGTTGGTTGTTGGGGTTGTCGGCGGAGTTGGTTTTGGTGCGGGGTTTTCTTGGAAGGATACTAAGGGGGAATATCTTGATTTGCTCTATGACGGGCGGAAGGTTACGCGGTATATGTATGCCTACGATACGTCGAGCCCGCAGCGGATATTCGAGACTTATAAGGTGCTGCATCATGCGTTCGATGAGGACGGCGAGAAGCTGCTTACGAACGGGCCTGACGGAGAGAAGCCGTATTTGAAAAGCGTGTTGTATCCGCATCACCGCGGGATATTCATCGGGTGGAACAAGCTTTCTATGGGAGGAAAGTCTTATGATACGTGGCACATGACGAAGGGTGTGGCGCAGGTTCATCAGATGTTTTTGGAGCAGAAGGCCGACGCGAGGAAGGTTGTTTCGACGGCTCTGATTCACTGGAAGGGCGGGGACGGGAAGGTGCTTATCGAAGAGAATCGCACGACGACGGTGCATCAGCCTGGCAATGGGACGATTTTGCTGCTGGACTTCGAGACGGAGTTAAAGGCCGTCAGCGGGGAGGTCTATCTCAATGGGGACCCGGAACATGCGGGGTTTCAGTATCGGCCTCACGACGACGTTGCGAAGGGGCCGGCGGGTGTTAAGGCGAAGTACCTGTTCCATAAGGACGGGATCGACCCTAAGAAGGATAAGGACCTGCCGTGGGTTGCGATGTCATACGGATTGAACGGGAAGCGGTATAGCGTTCTGTATCTAAGCCATCCGAGCAATCCTAATGCGGAGGCGGTGTATTCTGCGTATCGCGACTACGGGCGGTTCGGGGAGTTTTTCAAGCATAGGATCCCTGCCGGCGAGACGCTTAAGCTACGGTATCGAATTTGGGTCGGGCAAGGTGCGATGCCGAATCGAGGGGAGTTGGCGAAGATGTACGCGGCGTATATTGCGAAGTAGTTTGGATGAGAGGTGTTTTTGGTGGAAATTTCTGTTGTTTGCGTTTTGGGGGCGGGTATAATAACTGGTTTGTGTGTAGGTCCAGGGTAACCGGGGTCCGGGTTCTGGGCGTTAAGTCTTTTTTAGACAAGTAGTTGCATATTAGTGATCCTCGTTAAAGGAGGAAAATGCAATAAAACGGCGGTCGCGAGCGTTTTTTTATGTGAAGCGACCGGCCAATGGGAAGCTTCTGATTTTAGATAAGGAGATTTTGAAATGGCACGAGCTGTAACACTGTTTACGGGACAATGGGCCGATCTGCCTCTGGCGGATTTGGCCAAGAAAGCGGCTGATTGGGGCTATGAGGGCCTTGAGTTGGCTTGTTGGGGGGACCACTTCGAGGTGGATAAGGCGCTGGCGGACGACGGCTACTGCAAGGCGAAGCGTGAATTGCTGGACAAGCACGGGTTGAAAGTTTTTGCGATTTCGACTCATTTGGTCGGTCAGGCGGTCTGCGATAATATCGACGCCCGTCATCAGTCGATTCTGCCGCCGGATATTTGGGGCGACGGGAATCCTGCGGGCGTTCAGAAGCGTGCTGCGCAGGGGGTTATCGATGCGGCCAAGGCTGCTAAGAAGCTTGGCGTGGACGTTGTGAACGGGTTTACGGGCAGCTCAATATGGCATTACCTGTATTCGTTCCCGCCTGTAACTGCTGATATGATTGATGCCGGGTATGCGGACTTCGCGAAGCGTTTTACGCCGATTCTCGATGCTTTCAAGAAAGAGGGCGTGAAATTCGGGCTGGAGGTTCATCCGACGGAGATAGCATTCGATATCGCTTCGGCGGAGCGTGCGGTTGAGGCTGTCAAGGGCCATGAATGCTTCGGGTTCAATTACGATCCGAGCCATCTGGGGTATCAGGGCGTCGATTACGTTAAATTCATCCGCACTTTCGGCGACCGGATTTTCCATACGCACATGAAGGACGTATGGTGGGGTCACGGGGACGGCACTGTGGGCGTGTTCGGCGGGCATACGGAATTTGCCGATCCACGTCGCTTCTGGGATTTCCGCTCTTTGGGTCACGGCGATATCGATTTCGAGGAGATTATCGTTGCCTTGAACGATGTCGGCTATCAGGGTCCTCTGTCGGTCGAGTGGGAAGACAGCCGAATGGACCGCGAGCATGGGGCGAAAGAGGCGTGTGAGTTCGTTAAGAGCGTCGATTTCAAGCCTTCGCAGGTTGCCTTTGACTCGGCGTTTGACAAGGAGTCGAGATAGAATTTAGGCCTGCCGAGTGGGGTAACGCTCGACAGGGGGGCTGTTGAAGAACCCCATAGCAATGACCGGCCAATGGCACGAAAGGTGATTCTCGGTGTCTGGACACGGCCAAACAAGTTTGACCGTGCCACCCTTGGTGGTGAAGTCGAACTTTTTCAACAGCCCCACAGGCCGTTTTTTTTGTTACGGGCAAGTTTGAAGGTGGGCAGTGCCCACCCTACATTTTATTGTTTGCATGGAGCGAGCGGTTCTTTTGGGCACGGATAGCCTGGGCGCAAGTTAGCACTGTTTTTCGGTATTTGGAGTTATTGTTATGACGAGGCTTGAGGTTAATCGGCGTGGATTCCTTAGGATGGCGGGTGCTGCGGCTGTTGGATTTCCTTATTTGGTTTCATCGAGTGCTTTGGGTGGGGCCGGCTCTACGGCGGCGAGCGAGCGGATTACTATGGGATTCATCGGCGCGGGCAAGCAGAGCAAGCACTTGATGCGGTCTTTTCTGAATTCTCGGGGCACGCAGGTTTTGGCGGCCTGCGACGTTGATAAGCTCAAATTGGCCCGGGGCAAAAAGATCGTCGAGGACCACTACAAGGGCAAGGGACGTTCGGAGCAATGCGCTGCTTACGGCGATTATCGCGAGATTGTGGGACGGGACGATATCGATGCTGTTGTGATAGCGACGCCGGACCATTGGCACGCTATTACCGTTATCGATTCGGCCAAGGCTGGTAAGGATATTTACTGCGAGAAGCCTTTGTGCCAGACGATTAAAGAGGCCCGTGCGATGGCCAATGCGGTTCGTCGGTATGGGAGGGTGTTCCAGGTTGGGAGTATGCAGCGTTCGGACTGGCATTTCCGGTTGGGGTGCGAGCTTGTGCGGAACGGATATATCGGCGATTTGAAGACTGTTACGGTCGGAGTCGGGGGACCTCCAAATGACGATAAGCTGCCTGCGATGCCGGTTCCGGACTATCTGAACTGGGAGATGTGGGTTGGGCCAGCTTTGTGGCGGCCTTATAATTCGGAATTGTCGCCTAATTTGAGTTGGGACGGATTTCCGAATTGGCGTCATCATCCGAGTTTCGGCGGGGGTGGTATGACGGACTGGGGCGCCCATCATTTCGATATTGCTCAGTGGGGGATGGGGATGGATGAGAGCGGGCCTGTTGAGATTATTCCGCCGGACGGGAAGGACATTAAAGTTTTGACGTATAAGTACGCCAGCGGGGTTACGATGACTCGCGATAGTGCAAACGGCGTTTTGTTTACGGGGACCAAGGGCAAGGTCGAGACTAATCGCGGGCATTTGAAGACGTGGCCCGATGAATTGAAGAATACGAAGCTCGGGCCGAATGAGAAGCATTTGTATGAGAGCAAAAACCATTACGTCGATTGGCTGGACGCCATACGCAAGCGGACCAAGCCGATTTGCGATATCGAGACGGGGCTTAGGTCGGTTAGCGTTTGCCATTTGGGGAGTATTGCTTATAAGCTGGGTCGGCCTTTGAAGTGGGACCCGGAGCGTGAGGAGATTCTTGGCGATGCTGATGCGAGCAAGCTGCTTTCGCGGCCTTATCGGAGTCCCTGGCATTTGTAGGATTTGTTTTGACCACAGATTGCACAGATTTTGACACAGATTAACGCAGATTTTTTTGAATTTAAGGTTGTGGTGTGCGGTGCACACCCTACGGATTATTAGTTGGATCGTTGAGTACGAGGTACTTGGATAGTAGTCAGGGAGTATCATTATGAGTAGAAAGAAGCTTGATCGACGTGGTTTTCTTAAGAGCGCTACGAGTATGGCTGCGGGGGCGGTTGTGTTTCCATACATTGTGCCTTCTTCCGCTTTGGGCGGAGCCGGGGGCGTTGCGGCGAGTAATCGGATTGTGATGGGGTCTATAGGAGTCGGGGGGATGGGGACCGGGGATATGCGAGGGTTTTTGGGTAAGAAAGAGGTGCAGTATGTTGCGGTTTGCGATGTCGATAAGGGCAAACGCGACGGTGCGAAAGGGATTGTGGATAAGAAGAACGGCAACAGCGACTGCGCGACTTATCTCGATTTTCGCGAGTTGATCGGTCGGGGGGACCTCGATGCTGTAGCTTTGGCTACGCCGGACCACTGGCATTCGATACCTGCGATAGCAGCGGCCCGTGCGGGGCTCGATGTTCACGCTCAAAAGCCTTTTGCGCGCACGATTCGGGAGGGTCGGGCGATGTGCAATGCAGTAAAGCGGTACGGGATTATATGGCAAACGGGCAGCCAGCAGCGTTCTGAGGGGAATTTTCATCGTGCTTGCGAATTGGTTCGCAACGGACGGATCGGGAAGATACAAAGGGTCGAGGTCGGCCTGCCTACGGGCGGCGGTTCGGGGAACAATCCGGTTCAGGATGTTCCGCCGGGCCTTGACTGGGATTGGTGGCTTGGTCCGGCGCCGTGGGTTCCTTACCGGGGCGTGTCGCACTGGAACTGGCGATGGATAATGGACTATTCGGGCGGCCAGCTCACCGACTGGGCGGGTCATCATATCGATATCGCGCACTGGGGTATGGACACCGAGCGCACCGGCCCTGTTGAGATCGAGGGCAAGGGCGTGTATCCCAAAGACGGGATATACGACGCTCCGACGGAGTATAAGTTTACGTGCAAATACGCTAACGGGATGGTGATGACGGTTGCCAATAATAAGCAGATTCCACAGGGTACGAAGTGGTACGGCGATAAGGGATGGGTCTATGTTAAGCGCGGCAAGCTGGAGTCCAATCCTGCGAGTGTCCTAAACGAGGTGATCGGTCCCGACGAAGTGCATCTTTATAAGAGCAGGAACCACAGGCAGAATTTCCTGGATTGCATTAAGAGCAGAAAGGAAACGATCGCTCCGGCGGAAATTGGGCATCGGTCTATCAGCGTTGGACTTCTTGGCGAGATTGCGATGCTTACCGAGCAGAAGCTCAAGTGGGATCCGGACAAAGAGGTTTTCCATGATAGCGACGCGGCGAACCGTCTGCTTGGGCGGTCGATGCGTGCGCCTTGGCACCTTTAGAATTGATTATTTACTATTGGTTCCGCCCAACCAACGGCGGATCTGCGATATTTTAGACGACTGAAAGGAATTGCTATGTGTAAGATGGGAAGGTTGATTGGTATATTGCTTGTCTGCGCGGTTATTGTATCGCTGACGGCGAGTGCTGTGCGGGCTGAATCGCCTGATAAGCTGCGTGATTTGAAGGCTGATGAGATTGAGAAGATCAAGGCTGCGCTTCCTGCGAAGGGAGTTGTCGAGGCGCCTCGTCGGAAGATGCTTGTTTTCTGGCGTTGCGAGGGTTTCTTCCACGGCTCGATACCTGTTGTGAACAGGGCGATGGAGGAGATGGGCAAGAAGACGGGTCTTTACGATGTTGTTGTTACGGACGACTACTCGTATTTCACGGCTGCGAAGCTCAAGCAGTTCGACGCGATCTGCCTGAACAACACGACGGGATTGAAGTTTAACCCAAAAGAGACGCCTGATCGCTGCAAGGCCTTGATGGATTTCGTGAAGAGCGGCAAGGGTATTGTGGGCGTTCACGCGGCGACGGACAACTTCAAGCAATGGCCTGCGGGCGAAGAGTTGATGGGGGGGAAGTTCACCGGCCATCCGTGGGGCAGCGGGGGTACGTGGGCGATCAAGCTCGACGAGCCGAAACATCCTCTTACGGCTGCTTTTAAGGGCAAGGGTTTTAAGATTAAGGACGAGATTTATCGCACTGAGCCGCCTTTGTATTCTCGTAGCAAGCAGCTTGTTTTGATGAGTCTTGATATGAGCGACCCGGCGACGAAGTCGAAGGCTTCCAAGCCGAGCGATGCGGATACCGGCATTAGCTGGGTCAAGACCGTGGGCAAGGGGCGGGTATTCTATTGCTCCCTGGGCCACAACAACGAAATTATGTACAACGCTGCGATTATGCAGCATTACCTGGCCGGGATTCAATTCGCCTTCGGCGACTACAAAGTTGATACAAAACCGAAACCGAAACGTTAAGTTTTAGCTCTGTAAAGGGGAATAGAAATGGAACAACAATTGCTTGATAAGGTAAAGACTTACGATTGGGGTCAGAGCCGAGCGGCGCTGACCGAGATAACAGAGGGCATCAAGAAGGTTCACGGCAACAAGACTGAGACGGCGAAGATCGAGAAGGGCCTGTTGGGCGTGCTCGGTTCGGACGCCAAACGTGCGGGCAAGCAGTTTGCTTGCAGGCAGTTGAGCCTCATCGGTACGGATGCTTCGGTCGCGACTCTGGGCAAGATGCTTACGGGCGAGGAGACCTCGGATATGGCTCGTTATGCCTTGGAGCGGATACCTGGTTCTGCGGCGGATGGCGTATTGCTTGCTGCTTTGAGCAAGGCATCGGGCAAGGCTAAGGTCGGCATCGTTAATACGTTAGGCCAGCGCAAGTGCAAACGAGCATCCGCTCCATTGACCGGGCTCTTGGGCAATTCGGATGAGACTCTTGCGGCAGCGGCGGCTGCGGCGCTGGGTGAGATTGCCGATACTGCTGCGTCTGCGGCTTTGGGCAAGGCGGCCGGGACGACTAAGGGCAAAGTTCGGCTGCGCGTTCTCGATGCTTATCTTAAGTGTGCCGATGTGATGGTAAAGAGCGGCAAGAAGACTCAGGCGCGGGCGATCTACCTACAGCTTCAAAAGAAAGATATGCCCAAGCCGATTCGCACTGCGGCTTTGCGCGGTGTTATTGGTTCCGGCAGCAGGCGATAAGGACGTTCAATGAATAGCCTTACAGGGTAATAAATTCCCGCGAGAAGATTACTATTGTTTTGAGGTTGCTTGCCCGCCCCTATGGGGCAGGCGAACAAACGGGGAATTTCAATCGTGAACACTAAAGAGTACATATTTGCAGGCTTATGTTTTTTTCTTCTTCTGAGTGTATGTGGTCTGTGTGCTGCTGCTGCGGAGGAAGGCGAAGAGAAGCCTATTGATATTGTTCTTGAGATTCTCAAGAGCGACGATCGGGAGATGCAGGCCGCTGCGATTGCGATGGTCAAAGATATGGAGGGGGCGGATGTTACCAAGGCCCTTGCCAAGGAGTTGCCGGGCCTTTCGGCAGCGAGTCAGGTACAATTGTTGGCTGTGCTCGGCGATCGCGGCGATGCGGCGGCGATTGGCGCTGTTGTTGCGGCGACGAAGGCTTCGGAGGCGTTTGTTCGGGAGGCGGCGTTGAAGGCGGTGGGGCAATTGGGAGATGCGTCTTCGGTTATGCTGCTGGCCGAGAGGGCTGCTGCTGTGAAGGGGGCCGAGCAGAAGGCGGCGCGTGAGAGCCTGTATCGTTTGCGAGGGGAGGGCATCGATGAGGCGATTTTAGGCGGTATCGGCAAGGCTGAGGCGAAGACAAAAGTTGAGTTGATAACGAGCTTGGGGCAGCGGAATGTGTATGCGGGTGTTGAGACGCTTTTGAAAACGGCGAAGGATGCGGACCGTAAGGTTCGGGTCGAGTCGTTTAGGGTTCTTAGCTCTGTCGGCAAGGGCAAAGACCTGCCTGCTCTGGTGGATTTGCTTATCAGCGCCAAGAGTGCATCGGACCGCACGGAAGGCGAGAAGACCGTTGCCGCGGTGGCGCATAAGATTGCGAAGAAGGACGAGCAGGCGAGGGCTGTATTGGCGAAGCTGCCTTCGGTTAAGGATGTTAAGGCGCGCTGCTCTCTCTTGATCGCATTGGGCAGGATCGGGGACAACAGCGGTTTGGGCGTCTTGCGGAAGGGGCTGGGGGGCAAGGAAGTTGAGGAGCAGACTGCGGCGATTCGCGCATTGAGCATGTGGCCTACGGGCGAGCCTGTGGCCGATTTGCTGACGGTGGCTCAAGGGTCGAAGCTCCAGTTGCATAAGATTCTTGCGCTTCGCGGGTTCGTTCGGTTGCTGGGTCTTAAGAGCGAGCGGGCTACGAGCGAGACTATTGCGATGTACAAGCAGGCGATGTCGCTGGCGCCGAATGCGATGGAGAAGCGGCGCGTGCTTTCGGGTCTTTCGAGTACGGCGAGCGTCGATGCTCTGGCGATGGCTGCTGATTTTTTGGCCGATAAGGAGCTTTTCCGTGAGTCGGAGGTTGCGGTGGTTAAGATAGCCAAGGGGATTTATGGAAAGCATCCGAAAGAGAGCGAGGCGGTGTTGAAGAAGGTTATTTCGAGTACGAAGGTCGATTCTGTTCGTGAGCAGGCTCAGGAAGTTATTGAGCTGATTGAGGCGAAAGACGACGAGACTAAGGGTACGGCCGGTTGATCGATTTTGCCGGGCATTATTTCTGGAGATAAGACTTATGGTAAGGAAATTGACGAGCAAAGATGTTAGGCGATGGTTTCGGGTTTACGGCGGCAGAGTTGCGACGACGGTGTCGCTGCTGGCTCTCTGCGTGGTATTGTCATCATGTGGGGGTACTGCCGGCGCGGGAGCAGGTCCGGTGGTCAAGGACTTCAAGGCCGAGGCCGAAGAAGCGATTACGGGGCTGGACCCGGCTATGGGGGACTGGCAGGGCGGCTGGAAGCTGAACGATGGGAGCGATTCGGGGCCGTTGGTTGCGCAGGTGATAGCTTTGGGCAAGGGTGAATATAAGGCGAATTTCCTCGAAGTATTCGATACGCGAATGGAGCCGATAGGGATACTCGTCGGCCGGCTCGAAGACGAAGCGGTTCAACTCGCAGGAAGGGCGTATCACAGCGGCATAGACTTCAACGTCGAGGCTAAGATCGAAGGGGGCAAGCTTACGGGCACCTTCGCAGGGCAGGATGTTGACGGGACTTTTACGCTCAATCGAGTGTTCCGCGTTTCCGAGACGATGGGGGCGAAACCTCCCAAGGGGGCGGTTGTGCTCTTTAACGGGAAGAACTTCAAGAATTGGAAGCGTGCGAACGCGAAGGAAGGCGAAGATGATTCGGTTCGGTGGGAGCTTGTGGACGGTGCGATGCGCGCCAAGCCGGGCGCCGGATCGATTATATCGAGGAAGGAATTCACGAACGTGGCGGTGCATGTAGAGTTTCGCAGCCCATTTATGCCGAGTGCCCGCGGTCAGGGCCGGGGCAACAGCGGGGTGTACCTGCAGGGCAGATACGAGGTTCAGGTGCTGGATAGTTACGGCCTGAAGGGCGAGAGCAACGAATGCGGGGGGATATACAAAGTCAGCGCTCCACGGGTGAATATGTGCGCTCCTCCGGGTCAGTGGCAGACCTACGATATTACGTTCCGGGCGGCTACGGCGAACAGCAAGCCGACTCTGACCGTGCTGCACAACGCTGTGATGATTCAAGATGGAACGGAAGTCGGCGGGACGACGACTGCGGGAATGGGCGGCAAGGCGTCGGAGCCTGCGGGGCTATATCTGCAGGACCACGGTAACGCGGTTGAGTATCGCAATATTTGGTTGGTCGAGCAGTGAGATAGTTGAAATAACAGTTTCGGTTATAAGAAAGAGATTATTGACCAGAGCTTTTTTTTGTTAAGGAATATTGATATGACCGAGAAGAAGAAAAGTAAGCATGACAGTAAGCTGTCAAGGCGGAGGTTTATGGGCGGCGCTGCTGCGGTTGCGGCTTTTACGATTGTTCCTCGGCATGTTCTCGGTGGGGCGGGCAATACGGCGGCGAGTGAGAAGCTTAGTATTGCGGCTATCGGCGCGGGGGGGCGCGGGGCCGGCAATATCGGTTCGGTGAGCCGTGAGAATATCGTTGCGCTTTGCGACGTTGACTGGAGGACTGCGGCGGGGACTTTCAAGAAGTACCCGAATGCGAAAAGGTACAAGGATTTTCGCAAGATGCTCGATAAGGAGGATAAGAACATCGATGCTGTTATAGTCGCCACGCCCGACCACGTTCATGCGGTTGCGACGATGGCGGCTATCAAGCGGGGCAAGCATGTTTATTGCGAAAAGCCGCTTGCGCATTGCATATATGAGGTTCGCAAAGTGACCGAGGCTGCGCGTAAGATGGGCGTTGCAACTCAGTTGGGGAACCAGGCGCAGGCGACGGAAGGACCACGGCTGGTTGCCGAGTATATCCGTGCCGGCGCGATTGGCAAGGTTCGCGAGATTCATTCTTGGTGCAATCGCTGGATTTCTCAGCGTGGTCAGAATCGGCCGACGGATACGCCGGCTGTTCCGGAAGGGCTGGACTGGGATCTGTGGCTTGGTCCGCGCAAAGAGCGTCCTTATCATCCATCCTATCTGCCGTTTACGTGGCGCGGGTGGTGGGATTTCGGTACGGGCGTTTTAGGTGATATCGGTTGCCATCAGTTTGCGCCGATTTGGCGTGGTCTTGAGCCGGGTTATCCTGTTAGCGTTGAGGCTTGTTCGAGCGGTGTGAACGAGGAGCAGGCGCCTTTGGCGTCGATAATCCGATACGATTTCCCTGCGAGGGGGGAGATGCCTGCGTTCAAATTGAGTTGGTATGACGGCGGTCTGATGCCTGCTCGTCCGGCGGAGTTGGAGGAGGGCAGGCGGTTCGGCGGCGCGGACGATAATCTCTATGTGGGCGATAAGGGCAAGATGCTCAGCCACAGGCTGCTGCCGGAGCCTCGCAATGCCGAGTACGGCAAGCCTGCTCGGCTTTATGAGCGTTCGCCGGGTCATCATAAGGAATGGCTGATTGCGTGCAAGGGCGGGCCGAAGGCGGGGTCGAATTTCGATGTTTCCGGGCCGATGGCGGAGGTCGTGCTGCTGGGCAATATCGCGATCAAGATGGGGCAGAAGATGTATGAGAAGGGCATGAAGCTCTATTACGACGGGCCCGGGATGAAGATTACTAATCTGGAGGAGGCGAATAAGTATATTCGGGATGAATATAGAGAGGGGTGGACTTTGTGATTTTAGCTACGAAGGCACTAAGGCACGAAGTGAATTGCTATTGGAAGATACTGGATTCCCGCTCCCCGATCGGGGTCGAGGACAAGCTTCGCGGGAATGACATGCTAAATTTTAGTTGGGAGTTATGCTGTGAATAAGAAAGACATATCTCGACGTGAGTTCTTGGGTGCTGCCGGGGCGATTGGTGCGTTTACGATTGTGCCGCGGTACGTGCTTGGCGGGGCAGGCAATACGCCGCCGAGCGAGAAGCTGAATATTGCCGGTATTGGTGTGGGGGGGCAGGGCGGGGGGGACCTGAACGCGGTCAGCAGTCAGAATATTGTTGCTCTTTGCGATGTCGATTGGCGTCATGCGGCCGGGACGTTCAGGCGGTATTCGAGTGCGCGGAAGTATAAAGATTTCCGCAAGATGCTTGATAAGGAGGATAAGAATATCGATGCGGTTGTGGTTGCGACTCCAGACCATATTCACGCGCCGGCGTCGATGGCGGCGATCAAGCGGGGCAAGCACGTGTATTGCGAGAAGCCTTTGACGCACTCGGTGTATGAGGCGCGGAAGATTGCCGAGGCTGCACGGAAGGCCGGTGTTGCTACTCAGATGGGCAATCAGGGTCAGGCGTCGGAGCAGACTCGGCTGATGTGCGAGATGGTGTGGGACGGAGCGATTGGTCCCGTTCGTGAGGTGCATGTTTGGACGGACCGTCCGAACAGGGGGCTTAACGCAGTTTATTGGCCGCAGGGCATTGATCGTCCCAAAGATACTCCGCCGGTTCCCGATACTTTGGATTGGGATTTGTGGCTCGGACCTGCTCCGCAGCGGCCTTATAATCCGGCTTACCTGCCTTTCAAGTGGCGCGGATGGTGGGACTTCGGCACCGGTGCGATGGGCGATATCGGCTGTCATGCTCTGGACCCGATCTTTCGTGCGCTGAAGCTCGGGGCGCCGACGAGCGTGGAAGGTATCTCTACATTGGTGAATACCGAGACTTATCCTCTATCTTCCAAGATTCATTATGAATTTCCTGCTCGTGGGGATATGCCTGCTGTTAAGGTTGTTTGGTATGACGGCGGTATGAGGCCTCCGCGTCCGGAGGAACTCGAGGACGGGCGACAGGTGGGTGACAACGGCAAGCTGTTTATCGGGGACAAGGGCAAGATGCTCGGCGAGAGAATCATACCGCAATCGCGGATGACAGAATATGGCAAACCGCCTCAGAAGTTGGAGCGTTCGCCGGGGCACCATATCGAGTGGATAAATGCGTGCAAGGGCGGCAAGCCGGCCGGTTCTAACTTCGATCATGCCGGTCCGCTGGCTGAGGCGGTGCTGTTGGGTAATGTCGCGCTTCGGCCTGAGTTGAGAGAAATAACAAACCGCAAGAAGCTGCTGTGGGATCCGGAGAAATTCGAGATAACCAACGTGCCTGAGGCGAATCAGTTCCTCAGACGGGAGTACCGGAAAGGGTGGACTTTGTGAGTTTTTTGCCACGAAGACACGAAAATGAATAAATGGATTCCCGCTTGCGCGGGAATGACAGGTTGTTCAATGTTAGGAGTTTTGTTTTGAAGAAGTTGAATATATCTCGGCGTGAGTTTTTGGGTGCTGCTGCTGGTGTTGCGGCTTTTAGTATTGTTCCGAGAAGCGTTCTTGGCGGGGCGGGCAATACTGCTCCGAGCGAGAAACTGAATGTTGCTTGTATCGGTATCGGCGGTATGGGCGGGGCGGATTCCGGTCAGATGGGGGCGGAGAATGTTATTGCACTGTGCGATGTCGATTCGAAGCACGGGGCTGGGACGTTCAAGCGGTATCCGAAGGCGACGCAATATAAGGATTTCCGCAAGATGCTGGATAAGGAGAAGGGCATCGAGGCGGTGACTGTATCGACGCCGGACCATACTCATGCGGTCGTTTCGATGATGGCTATCAAGATGGGCAAGCACGTGTATTGCCAGAAGCCGCTGGCGCACGATCTTCACGAGGTGCGTCAGATGACCGAGGCTGCTGCCAAGCATGAAGTGATGACGCAGATGGGTACGCAGCTTCATGCTGAGGGGTATCTCAGGCAATTGGTCGAAATGATTAAGACGGGGGTAATCGGTAAGGTTCGTCGGGTGGATATCTTTAGCAATAAGAACTGGGGCGGGGGAACTCGGCCAACGGATACGCCGCGCGTGCCTGAGACGCTGGATTGGGATTTGTGGCTCGGGCCCGCTCCGTATCGGCCCTACCATCGGGTCTATGCTCCTGGGAACTGGCGGAGATGGTGGGATTTCGGGACGGGGACGTTAGGCGATATGGGCTGCCATATAATCGACCCTGCGTGGTGGGCTCTTGATTTGAAGTACCCGACGAGCGTCGAGGCCGAGCCGGGGCCTTTCAGCGATGAGACGTATCCGACCAAGACAATCGTTAAATGGGAGTTTCCGGCCAGGGGCGATTTGCCGCCGGTTACTATGAAGTGGTATGACGGGTCGAACAGGCCACCTCGGCCCAAAGAACTGGAAGAGGGCCGAAATCTGCCGGGCCAGGGGGGGATATATTACGGCAATAAGGGCGTTATCCTTGCTCCGCACGGCGGGGGTTCGAGGCTTATACCGGAGTCGCGGATGAAGGGGGTTAAGGCCCCGAAGCAGTTGTTCGAGAGGGGGATCGGCCATTGGCAGGAGTGGATCAGGGCGTGCAAGGGCGGGCCTAAGCCGCTATCGAACTTCGACTACGCCGGTCCTTTGACCGAGAGTATCCTGCTGGGCAACGTGGCCGCCAAGGCGGGGGCTAAATTGGAGTGGGACGGGGAGAAATTCAAGGTAACGAACGTCAGGAAGGCGAATAATTATCTCAAGTGCAAATATCGCAGCGGCTGGACATTATAATTGTAACGCCGAGGGTATTTGCGCAACTAACGTAAGGAGAAAGACAAATGAACAAGCGTATGAAACAAATTGTTGTGTTGTCAATTGTGGTTTTGAGCGTGTGCCTGTCTGCCTGCGGGTGGGCGGCCCAGAGGTCCAGGCGCAGGCCTGGGATGAGGGCCCCCTGGAAACTCGGTATGCAGGCCTATAGCTTCAACCGGTTTACGTTCGAAGAGGCCGTTGCGAAGACCAAGGCCCTTGGCATGGGGTATATCGAGGCCTATCCGGGCCAGCGCCTCAGTAAGGAAAAGCCCGATGTCAAGACCGATCACAATATGTCGAGCGCCGAGAGGCTCTTGATGAAGCAGATTCTCCGCGAGGCGGGCATTAAGCTGATGAACTACGGCGTTGTGGGGCTGCCTAACAACGAGGCTGAGTGCAAAAAAGTGTTCGAATTTGCGAAGGAAATGGGTATCGAGACGATTGTCTCGGAGCCGCCGGAGGATGCGTTCGACGTCATTGAGGCGCTTTGCGATGAGTATGAGATTAACGTTGCGATTCACAATCATCCGAAGCCCTCACGTTACTGGGACCCTGATACTGTTTTGAAGGTTTGCGAAGACCGCAGCGAGCGGATTGGGGCGTGTGCGGATACCGGGCACTGGATGCGGTCGGGGGTAAATCCTCTTGAGGCGATTAAGAAGCTGGGCGGCGCCAAGCGTATTATCAGTTTTCACTTCAAGGACCTCAACCAATTCGGCGGCGGGCACGATGTTATCTGGGGCACGGGCAAGGCGGACGTCAAGGCGATCTTGACCGAGCTAAAGAAGCAGGAATTCGCGGGCGTTTTCTCGATTGAATACGAACATAACTGGGACAATTCGATGCCTGAGATAGCCGGGTGCGTATCGTTTTTCGAGCGGACGGAGTCGGAGTTGGGGCTTAGCCGGTGGCAGTACATATTCAACGGCGAGGACCTGAGCGGCTGGGACGGCGATCCGAGGCTTTGGTCGGTCAAAGACGGGGTCATTCGCGGCGAGACGACGAAAGAGAATCCGGCTCGCGGCAATACATTCCTGGTCTGGCGGGACGGGACGCTCAAGGACTTCGAGTTGAAGCTGAAATTCAAGATTCGCAACGGCAATTCGGGCGTTCAGTACCGCAGCAAGGAATTCGATAAGTGGCGTATCGGCGGCTATCAGGCTGAGGTCGAGAATGCGCCGGGTAAGGTCGGGTTTTTGTATCACGAGGCCGGTCGCGGGTGGCTGGTGAACGTTGGCGACATGATGGAGATCGACAAGGACGGCAATAAAAACGTAGTCGGGCGTGTCTCCGATAAGGATGCGCTGATTAAAGCCGGTTATTACAACGACAAGGACTGGAACGAGTACCACATTATCGCTCAGGGCAATCACCTGACGCATTACCTCAACGGGTATCCGACGATGCAGTTGATAGATAACGACCGCGTAACGGACCCCGAGGACAAGAATGACCGCAAGGGCGCGGCGCGGGAAGGTTTGCTCGCGTTGCAGATTCATGCGGGTCCGCCTATGGTAGTCGAGTTCAAGGATATTCGTATTCGTCAGTCGCGGCGGGGCAGCTTTTTGGAGGATGCGAAGGTTTTGTTTAACGGCAAGGACCTGGCTGGCTGGACCGTCAAAGATAAAGATAAGAGCAAGTGGGAGGTCGGCAAGGCCGCTGTTTCGCCGGACGATCCGAAAAAGCTCATCAATGTCGGCGGCGGGGGCGAGCTGATCAATCTTGCGGGCAGCCACGGCGATAGCATCGATATCTTCTCGAACGAGACATTCGGTGACTGCCTGATCGAGCTGGAGGTAATGGTTCCGCAGGGCTCTAATTCCGGTATCTATGTTATGGGCCAGTACGAGATTCAGGTTCTGGATAGCTGGAATCGCGGTGATAATCTTGGCATGGGCGACATGGGCGCGATTTACGGTGCAAGCGAACCGAAGGTTAATGCAACGAGGCGACCGGGCGAGTGGCAGAAGTATAAGATTTATTTCCGTGCCCCGAGATTCGATGCGGCCGGCAACAAGTTAGAAGAGAACGGGAACGCCACTTTCAGGTCAGTGGAGCTTAACGGGGTCCGAATTCATGACTGGGGCCAAGAAATCGATAAGGTCACCGGCGGGGCGCTGCCGGGCGGGGAAGTTCCTAAGGGGCCTTTGATGTTCCAGGGCAATCACGGGCCTGTTGCGTATCGTAACATCGTTGTTAGGCCATTACGGTCTCGTGATTAAGGATTCCAAGGGCGTGAAGATGGGTAAAATGTGTGGTTGACAGCAGCGAGTAAAGTTGCTACAGTACCGTTTCGCAAAAATTGAGAATTGGGCAAAATGTTGTATTTTTTGGAGTTAACGAGAGCAAAATGAATGATCAACAGGCAAAAAAAGGCATAAACAGACGCAGCTTTCTTCAATCTACGGCGGCAGCGGGCGCCGGCCTGGCGTTTTCTCCGATGGTTTTAGGGGCGGCAAGCGGTGGCGACGATCTGAATGTTGCCATTTTAGGTTGCGGTGCCCAGGGCCAGGAACTGATGAACGCGATTATCAAAGGCAAGCTCCCTGGTATTCGGTTCAAGGCGATTTGCGATATCTGGACAGCTTACAATCAGAAGCGCGTCTCAGGCATACTGCGAGCGTATAAGCACGAGCACAACAAGTATGTGGACTACCAGGAAATGCTCGCGGCGGAAAAGGACCTTGATGCTGTTATAATCGCAACGCCTGACTTCTGGCACTCTCCTCACGCGGTTGCTTGCCTGGAGGCGGGTTTGGACGTTTATTGCGAAAAGGAGATGTCGAACACGCTGGAAGGGGCGAAGAAGATGGCTGAGACCGCGAAGAAGACGGGCAAGCTGCTTCAGATCGGTCATCAGCGTCGGAGCAATCCTCGTTATCGCCACTGCTACGACAAGCTCATAACCGAGGCGAAGCTGTTAGGGCAGATAACGACGGTTAACGGCCAGTGGAACCGCAGCAAGACTGCGTGCGAAGATATCGGCTGGCCGAAGAAGGCTGAGATGGATGCGGCAACGCTCGAAAAGTACGGTTTCAAGACGATGCAGCAGTTTAGGAACTGGCGTTGGTACAAAGGATTGGGCGGGGGTCCGATTGTCGATCTTGGCTCGCACCAGATCGATATTTATAGCTGGTTCCTCGGGGCCAATCCGAAATCGGTGATCGCCAGCGGCGGGATCGATTACTGGAAGGGCCATGACTGGTACGACAACGTTATGGTGATTTACGAGTACGAGACCAAGGCCGGAGTTGCGCGGGCTTTCTATCAGACGATAACAACCAACAGCGCGCAGGGCTACTTCGAGACTTTTATGGGCGATGAGGGCACACTTGAAATCTCCGAGGCATCTTCACGGGGCACCGTTTATCGGGAGGCGTGGGTTTCCGCGGACAGTTGGGATAAATGGGTTAAGCTTGGGTACATCAAGCCGCCTGTGGAGGAAGAAGAGGAAAAGCCGGCAGCGAGCGATACGGTACTCGATGTACGCGAGTCGCCGAAGCCGCCGAGCTACGATATCCCGGTGACTATGGGAGGCAAGGCGTACCATCAGCCTCACCTTGAGAACTTCTTCGCTGCTGTTCGCGGCAAGGCGAAATTGAACTGCCCGGGCGAGATAGGCTACGAGACTGCTGTTACTGTTTTGAAAGTGAACGAAGCCATCGCGGCCGGCAAGAAGTTGGAGTTCAAGCCGGAAGACTTCGAGGTTTAGGCGGGGTTTTGGGTGCGAAAACCATGTTACTTCGTCAAGATCGAAACTGTGGGCGTTTTCGTTAGGCGATTTGGCGCTGGAGCAGTCCGTATCCTTCGAGGGATATGAGATTGCCACGTCGGCCTCCGGCCTCCTCGCAATGACGACGGCTACAGAATCGAGTTTGACGGATACTTAGGCACAAGTTAGCAGTGTTTATTGAAATTGAGGGTGGGGCAAAAGCCCCACCCTTTTTTGAAACCGACGTTGATGGTTCTATAATTAAGGTGGCGGAACGTTGGCAAAGAAACTGATATTGATAGGCGTTTTGTGCTTGGCGGCTCTGGCGGTTTTTGTCCGTGCCGAAGGCGAGGAGAAGAAGCTTGGCGACGAGAGCGACGGCAGTCGTGCTCATCCGGTTCATCTTATACCTTTGCTGACCGAGGAGGGCGAGAAGGTGGCGTCGGACGACGATCCGCTCTTGCCTTTCTCTACGAAGGAGACTTGCGGCGAGTGCCACAGTTATGCAACGATTAGCAAGGGGTGGCATTTCAATGCGGCGGATTCCGACCTCGGTGCCGAGGGGCATGGGCGAATCGGTCAGCCCTGGATACTTGTCGATGGTGGGACGGGCTTGCAGATTCCGATTTCTTATCGTCCGTGGCCCGGCGCGTTTCGGCCCGAGGAGGTGGGGCTAAGTTCGAGGCTTTTCCTGAAGATTTTCGGCAGACATTTGCCGGGCGGGGGAATCGGGGAGATCCCGAGCGATGATCCGGATGATATTATGCGGTCGATGGTTTCGGGTTATTTAGAGGCTAATTGCCTGGCCTGCCACGACGGCGATGCGGGGCATAACCAGGGCGAATACGCCGGGCAGGCTATGCGCGAGAATTTTCGGTGGGCGGCGGCGGCGACCTGCAGCTTTGCGAAGGTGACGGGCTCGGCCAAGGACATGCCGGATATGTACGATCCGATGATGCCTGAGGCGCCGGAGGACCCGAAGTTGGTTCCTCCGGGGATCAAGTATGGGGCGAATACGTTCGCCGAGGACGGCAGCGTCTTGCTGGATATTCAGCGTGAGGCGCCGAACCATCGATGCTACTTCTGCCATTCGGACCTTTATCTCCAGGACGACCATGCGGAGAAGTGGACTGCCGACGAGGATATCCATCTCAAGGCGGGGATGACGTGCGTTGACTGTCATCGCAACGGCATCGATCATAATATCGTTCGGGGGTACGAGGGTGAGGTATCTGATAATGTGATGGCTGCGAGGTCATCGTGCAAGGGTTGTCATTTGCCGGAGGATTCATTGACGGCGATTCCCGAGGCTGGCAGGTTTGGTGCTCCTGTTCCGGAGCATCGCGGGCTGCCGCCTGTGCACTTCGAGAAGATAAGCTGCACGGGCTGTCATTCCGGTCCGTGGCCGGGAAAGAGGACGTATTTGACGAAGACGGCGATGGCGCATCGGCTGGGGACGGTGGGCGTGAATAAATCGCCGGATGCGCTGCCGCACATTTACTCACCCGCTTTCGCGGAGCAGGAAAACGGACAGATTGCCCCTCACAAGCTGATTTGGCCTGCGTTCTGGGGCGATATGAAGGATGCTAACATAACTCCGGTCGGCTTTGACAATGTTCGGGAGATAGTCGGAAAGGTCAAAGCACCGGCGTCCTCGGTCTGGGGCGATGCGGACATAATCGCTCGGCTCAAGGCCTTAGCGGCGGCCGGCGTGATCAAAGGCAAAGCGGTCTATATCAGCGGCGGGAGCCTGTACCGTCTCGGCGATTCAGGCGAGTTGATAACAGAGGCGGATCATCCGGCGGCGAAGCCTTATATGTGGCCTATTGCCCACGGTGTTCGTCCTGCGGCGCAATCACTTGGGATTCGGTATTGCACAGATTGCCATGCGACCGATTCTCCGTTCTTTTTTGGTGGAGTCGGTGTTGACGGGCCGGGCGTTGTCATTGAGGATGCGGGCAGGGATATGGTTGAGTTTCAAGATGTTGATGCGACGTACGCGAAGTTGTTTGCGATGTCTTTTGTATTCCGGACGATGTTGAAGATAGTCTCTCTTTGCGCGTGCGCGGTTTTGGGGCTTGTTTTGTTGTTGTATGGGCTTCGGGCGCTGCGGTGCGTTGTCAGGGTCTTTTGCAGTTAAGGTATGAATAATTGATCGAGGTTCAGAATGGTTAAGCCACTTTCGGTTTTGCGGAAACTTGTGTATTTGGTAGCGATGCTGTGCGGCGCAGTGCTGGCGGTTACGGGGTTCTATCCGGTGTGTGTTCTGGGCGAACATATTTCGGGTTATCCGATGATGCTGCACGCTACGTGCGCGCCTGTTTTCGCGGCTTGCATGGCGGCTCTGGCGGTGATGTGGGCCGGGCGGTGCTGCTTTGAGGACGGGGATTGCCCTGTTACGAAGCGTTTGGTGCAATGGCTAACCGGTAGCAAAGACCCGGAGCAGAAGGAGAAATGCAAGAGTTCGGGTGTGGGGCAGAAGGTTTTCTTTTGGCTGCTGGTTGTGCTGGCGCTGCCCTTGATCTTGTCGATTGTTGTCAGCATGTTTCCGCTTCTGGGGACGCATTGGCAGAAGGTTCTTCTGGGCGTGCATCGGTACGTTGCCGGGGCGTTCGTGGTGTGCGGCGTCATTCACGCGTTTTTGCTGGTGCGAGGGCGGGCCAAGTGAAGATTGTGGGGGATATTCCACCCACCTGGTGGATGAAATATTGGGTCGCCGTACCGGTGACCGCTAAACGGGGGGAAGCACTTTGGGCTGTTTTTCTTTTCTTGACATGGGTTTACGTGGGATTACACTGTTTTTGTACGGAATTGGATTTCTCCGCTCCGGCACAACGTAATCGTGCTTTCGGTCGGAATGATCGGAGTGGGGAATCTTGAGTTAGTGCCCCATTAGACGGGGCGGAAAGGAGGCCGAAAATGGGGCAGGTAAAAGTTGCTGTAGTTGGGCTTGGGTTCGGGGCGGAGTTTATTCCGATTTATCAGAGGCACCCGGATGCGGAGTGCTATGCGATATGCCAGAGGAACGAGGAGCATCTCAACGAAATCGGTGATCAGTTCGGGATCCAGAGGCGTTTTACGAAATTCGAGGACCTTTTGAGTATCGACGAGCTTGATGCGATTCACGTTGTCTCGCCGATAGCGGACCATGCGCGGATGAGCCTGGCGTCTCTCAAGGCCGGCAAACACACGGCGTGCACGGTTCCGATGGCTACGACGACGGAGGACTGTCTTGCACTTTATGAGGCGAGGAAGGCGTCGGGCAAGGTTTATATGATGATGGAGACGGCGGTTTATTCGCGCGAGTTTCTCTATGCCAAAGAGCTGGTCGAGTCCGGCAAGTTAGGTAAGATTCAGTTTTTGAGGGGTTCGCATCAGCAGAATATGGGTCTGCCGGGCTGGCCTGCATATTGGTATGGCTTTCCGCCGATGCACTACGCTACTCATGCGATTAGCCCTCTGCTTTGGCTTGCGAAGGCTCGCGCCGAGTCGGTGGTGTGCCTTGGCTCGGGGCGGATTCAAAAGGACTACATCGAGAAGTACGGCGCGCCTTTTGCGATAGAGACGGCTCTTTTGAAGCTGACCGATTCGGAGCTTGCGTGCGAGGTTACGAGGTCGCTGTTCAATACTATTCGGCAGTACCGGGAGAGCTTCGATGTTTATGGTACGGAGCTTTCTTTCGAGTGGGAGCAGACGGCGGGCGAGGGGCCAGTGATTTATTCCGGGTATGAGGACGCCAAGCGCATAGAGGCGCCTGACTACGGGCATCTTCTGCCGAAGGAGATAGCGCCTTTTACGGGACATGGAGTCTATGACGAGGAGCACGAGCATACTTCGTTTATTCAGGGCAGCGGGCACGGCGGGTCGCATCCGCATCTGACGCATGAGTTTGTGCGGGCGATTGTCGAGGGACGAGAATCAACGGTCGATGCGGCCACGGCGGCGAACTGGACTATGGCCGGTATTTGCGCCCACGAATCAGCGTTGAAGGGCGGCGAAAGAATCGACATCCCGCTGACAAAATAGGCAATTTAGAGCCGGCGACAAAATTGTCCCGAAAGGCACAAAAAACTGGTGGATTTTGGACGCCGGTGGTATATTACTGCGAATATCCGGCAAGGTGCCGGTGGTATGTGATCGATGTATTTCATTTAGGAGACTTCAATCATGAGTAATGGAGTATTGCCAGATTATGTAAGTATGGCAAAGCCGAATCCGGCTGCAAACAGGGCTCCCTGGTACAAGAATACGGCACCGACGTATGCGGGAATCATGCTGTGGTTTGTGTTCTGGCAGGATGTTCCCGGAGGAGCCGGGGCTCTTGGTGGTGTGCTGTCACATGGATTGGCGACTGCACTTTTGGGTCTGATCCTGGCAGCGTTGCTGTGCCACTTCCTCTACTACCTTGTTCCCGCAATGCTCGGGATGAAAACGGGTCTGCCCCTCTATATCGTGGGCACCTCCACCTACGGAGCTACCGGGGGTTTCCTGATGCCAGGCTTTGTGATGGGGTTGTTGCAGTTCGGCTGGTTAGGGGTTAACGCCTGCTTCTCGGCGGCGTTCCTTGTCAAACCGTTCTATCCGGATCTTGGCCTGCTGGAGGTAATCAGCACGCCTCCGCATATTATCGTTGCCATTCTCTGGGCGGCGGCAGCGGCTTTCATGGGCTTGAAGGGAATCCAGTATGTTGCAAGAGTCGCCACGTATCTGCCTCTGATCCCGTTGGCCGTACTTGTTGTGCTGTTCTTCTGCTCGGTCGGTGGGGTGGGCTCTTTCGAACCTGCCCAGGTCGGAGTGACCGACGATGCGGAGGGCGCTTTGAGCGTTTTAGGCGTGATTGCCGTGCTGCTGACCTACGTGATTGGCTTCTTTGCGACGGCAGGCGCCGCCGGAACGGACTTCGGCATGAACAACCGGAACGCCAAGGACGTGAGCATGGGCGGATTGATAGGGATAAGCGGAGCAACTATCCTTGCCGGGGGGCTCGCATTGGTTATCGTTGCCGGTGCATTTGGCTCGGGCAAGGCAACTGATGCATCTGTCTTGAATCCGACCCAACTGATGGGCGCACTGATTGGCGCCAAGACAGGCGCCGTATTCATGTGGTTGATGGCGTTGGCGGCCTTCCCGCCCGCGTGCTTCTCCTCGTTCATTGCCGCCAATAGCTTCAAAACCACTTTGCCGAAAGTGAATCCGTTTATCACGGTCGGTATCGGCACGGCGATCAGTATTCTGCTTGCCGTGACGGGCTGGGCAGCGGATGTGATGAGTGTCTTCGGTGTGATTGGGGCTTCGTTTGGCCCGGTATGCGGCGCTATGATGGTCGACTACATCATGGCCGGCAAGAAATGGGCCGGTCCTCGGGCCAGTTTTAACCCGGCGGGCTGGATTTCCTGGGTTGCGGGCTTTGTCGTGGGTATGCTGCCGCTCGTGAGCAGTGTTAACATCCCAGTCGCGCCGCTGGCGGCGTTTGTCGTCGGTGCGGTGCTCTATTTCGTCCTTGCCAAGGCGGGGCTTGAGTCGAAGGTTCTTGAAATGCCAGCGTCAGAGGCCTAATGTTGAAAATTAAGCGAATAATCGCTTTTGGCGTTTGAATTCGCTATAGTTTTCATTGATTTTGAGATTTTAGCAGGGATTCGGCAAATGCCGGATCCCTGTTTTTTTGGGCCGAGGGGGCGATTCCGGGCGGAAAATGAGGGAAGTTGAGATTTTTTGAAACTTTTTGCAGTGCGGCGCAATTAAAACGTATGCATTCGGCAGTTGTGCGATGCCTGTCTCTTGCAGGATGGACGTGTGAAAAATAACTCTGCGGGAGCTTGACAATCCTACATGAAGCTAATAGTATAATGAATCCAGCTTGGTGGAATACGTAGTGTTTTGCTGCGTACTAAGCCGTTTTGTTAGTAACGAAGAATTGTTGATTTTTGAGGTTAAAAGGAAACGATGAGAAAAGGGTTGAACTCGAGTGTGAAGATTTGTGTGTTGGCGATGCTTTTGGTGTCTTTGTGCTTCGTTTGCTCGTGCAAGAAATCGGAGCCCGCTGGTGGTGGGTCCGAGCCGGCGAAGACGACTCCTGTGAAAGACCCGGGCAAGGTGGCTGTGAAGCCGGCCGAGGATATGGCGCCGATTGAGCTTGAGTTGCCCAAGCCGATGTTTGTGGGCACTCCGCAGGATACGAAGGTAGAGAATTTGGAGAAGCCTTTGGGTCGTCCTCGCGCGCCGTTTTTGGCGCCTAAGGGGACTACGAATGTTGCCGAGGGCAAGGCTGTTTCGAGTAGTGACGAAGAGCCGATTATCGGCGAGATCGAGATGATCACCGACGGCGATAAGGAGGCTGCGGACGGCAGCTATGTCGAGTTGGGGCCGTTTAGGCAAGACGTAACGGTCGATCTGGAAGCGGCTTACAATATCTATGCGATTGTGGTGTGGCATTACCATAAGCAGGCTCGCGTCTATTACGACGTGGTGGTTCAGGTGGCCGACGATGCCGATTTTATCAATAACGTCCAGACGGTCTTCAACAACGACATCGACAACTCGGCCGGTCTTGGCGTTGGCAAGGACAAGCACTATACCGAGACGAACGAGGGCAAGCTTATCGATGCGAAGGGCGTTAAGGGACGTTATGTTCGGTTTTATAGCAAGGGTAACACGAGCAACGACTTGAACCACTATATTGAAATAGCGGTTTACGGTAAATCCGCACAATGAGAAGTTCTGTAAAATGTTGCGTGCTTATATTAGCCGCGACAATTATTGCAGTGGCGCTGCGTCTGCCTCGGCCGGCGCGGCGTCCGATGCACGGTGACGAAGCGGTTCACGCCGACAAGTTCGCCGATTTACTGGAGGGGAGGGGATATGAGTACGATCCCAATGAGTACCACGGTCCGACACTCAATTATTTCACTTTAGTTCCGGCGTGGTTGAGTTCCGTCGGGACTTATGCGGAGATGACGGAGTTTACGGTTCGGATCGTTCCGGTTTTTTTCGGGGTGTTGCTGGTCCTTCTTAGCTTGCTGCTGCTTGACGGTCTGGGGCGGTGGGCGTGCGTTGGTGCGGCGGTGCTTACGGCGATTTCCCCGGCTATGGTCTTCTACAGCCGATACTACATCCAGGAAATGCTGTTAGTGTGCTTCGCGTTTGGGGCGATTGGGTTCGGGTATCGATATACTCAGCGCAAAACAATTATCCGGGCGATTCTGACGGGCGTGTGCTTCGGGCTGATGCACGCGACGAAGGAGACGTGCATCATAGCGTTCGGCGCGATGTTGGCGGCTTTCTGGATCGTGGTGTTCCTGCGTCAACGAGAACATGCGGGCGGCTTTGCGGACGACATCAGGCGCGTCAAACTTTCGCATTTTATTGCGACGGTTGTGGCCGGTGCGATTGTCTCGGCCTTGTTCTACTCATCGTTTCTAAGAAACCCCGGTGGCGTGTTGGATTCTCTCCGCACTTACACGACGTATTTCGACCGTGCGGGGAACAATCATATCCACGAGCATTCGTGGTATTACTACCTGAAGATGCTCATCTATTCGAGATACGGCAACGGGCCTGTCTGGAGCGAGGGCATTATTGTGCTGCTTGCAGTGGTTGGGGGAACGGCTGTGCTGATGAGGAAGGGCTTGCCGAAGATCGATATTGACTTGCTGCGGTTCATCGTTTTTTACACGCTCGGTATGGTCGTATTGTATTCGGTGATTCGGTATAAGACGCCTTGGTGCATGTTGGGATTTCTGCACGGGATGATATTGCTGGCAGGGCTGGGGGCGGTGGTGCTGGTTAGACTGGCGCCTCACGTCTTGCCGCGCTTGATAATTATGTGTCTGTTGTTGGGAGGTTCGGCGCATTTGCTCTGGCAGGTTTATGCGGGCAATTACATATATGCTTCGGACAGTCGGAATCCTTATGTCTATGCTCATCCGACTGCGGAGGTTTTTGAGATTGTCAGCCGAGTGGAAGAATACGCGCGCGGACACGAAGGCGACCCTAATATGGCGATTGACGTTATCTGTCCGGGTGATGACTACTGGCCCCTGCCCTGGTATTTTCGTTCGTATTCGACAGTGCGTTGGGCGAACAGGGTGCGCGGGGAAACAGGTTTATCGTCGCTGATTTTGGCCTCGCCTTCTGTTGAGGCGGACCTGACGGAGAAGTTCTATGACGAATCGATTCCCTTCGAGCAACGGCAGATGTACTTGTATCTTTTTGACAAGCCTTATTACTTGTGGTTGCGGCCCCAGGTTAGACTACTCGGTTTTGTCAGAAAGGATATTTGGGAGGCCCGCCAGGCGGCGACAGCGCCGGACCCGAACGAGTTGATCAGAAAGGCATCCGAGAAATGACCAAGCCGAAGCCACAGACGCCCTACGTCGAGAGCGATTGCGGGGCCGTTGCGGGGATGAGGCGGTTTTCTCACGAGGCGATGGCGACGACGTTCGAGGTTATCGTGGTGCATGATGATGAGCGGTACGCAGGGCAGGCCGCGGCGGCGGCGTTCGAGGAGGTTGATCGGCTGGAGGCGGAGTTGAGCAGATTTATCGAGAATAGCGACATTTCGCGGATTAACGATCTTACTGTCGGCGAGCCGTTGGTGCTCGGCCTGCCGACGTTCGAGTGTTTGGAGATAAGCCGTCGGGTATATGAGGATACGAAGGGGGCTTTTGATATTACTATCGGCTCTTTGCTGAAGTGCCGGCGGGGCGACGAGGGCGAACCGCGGACGCCGAGGCAAGAAGAGTTGAGCCTGGCCCGTGAGCATACGGGAACGGATTTGCTAAGATTAGATGCAGAGGAGCATACGGTTGAGGTCTTGAGCGAGGGTGTGCAGGTTGATTTGGGGGGAATGGGCAAGGGTTATGCGGTTGATCAGATGGCGAAGTTGCTGCGGGAGTGGAGTATCGACGTTGCACTTATCCACGGCGGGTACAGTTCGGTGCTTGCTCTCGACGGGCCTGCGGATATGAAGGGCTGGCCTGTGACGATGAGCGATCCGGGCAAGGGTAAGAGGACTCTGGCCAAGCTTCATTTTCAGGGCCGGGCGCTGAGCGGCTCGGGCGTTCAAAAGGGCCGGCATATTATCGATCCGCGGACCTCTCGGCCCATCAAGGGCAGGCGTGCGGCGTGGTCTTCGACTCCCGATGCGGCGACGGGCGATGCGCTTTCGACTGCTTTCATGGTGATGGCCCCGGATGAAATCAAGCAATACTGCCGGTGTCATCCTGATGTGTCGGCGATAGTCATATTGCAAGAACAGGGTGAAGAGGCAAAAAAAGAAAAAATTCTGCGTTTCGGCCAATGGAAAAAGTATGAACTACCCAAATGATGCTATGCACGCCTTTTCGCTCCGTTGGACTGCGTATCTCGCGTTGCCGAACCCTGCCAAACCCGCATCCACTCACACACCCTTTCTTTGGCGACTACTGCCGCCGAGACATCGCCGGTCTGCGCGTCCTATAATTCTCGTCGCCGCACCGCTCTATTATGTGAGCCGGTATCTCAAGGAATGCTCCTGCAGTGGTGAAACCCGGCTTACCAAGGTTGATACCGCAGCCTTCTACGCCCTTGCCGCTCGTTTCGCCGAAATGCATAATCTTCGTAATATATCATCGTACATCCAATGGCAAAAATAGTTAAATCCCCTCAGCCTGAAACCCGACATTAACCGATGTTGATGGCGAACACTACAAAACATATCTCTTTGACAAGAGCAAGGGGCTGCTTAGGGTTGTTCGGTAAGGGCATACCGGCAGGTTGTGCAATGCTCTTCTCGGCATTTGTCCTGTTGGCAATTGTCGCCGCGGCGCGAGGCGGAGTTGTCGAATCACCCTCAGGCTATGCTTTTGAGAGTGCAATTGTGGTAACGCAGCTTCCGGTCGGGACCGCCTCGGAGAAACGAGGCCCGGCTGCCGGGGGAATGCTGCGTGCCGACTACGGTGACGGGGCCCGCCTCATAATCGTTAACCCGGATCTGTCTATAGAGATCGTGAGTCAGGGTTTCCAGAGCGCGTGTGAGCCCGATATTTCATTCGACGGGTCGCGCATCGTGTTCGCAGGCAAGAGGAAGGCTACCGATGGCTGGGACATCTTCGAGATGGATAGTGACGGTTCGCATCTGCGGCAAGTCACCAGTGGGCCGAGAAACTTTCGCAGCCCGGGTTACCAGTCGTCGCTGTACACGCTCAAGCCTGTGGGTGTGCCTTCTGAGCCGGAGTATCACCTGACGTTTGTGGCGTACACCGGCGCGATGAACGAATACGGCGGGTCGCCGGCGACGAGTTTGTATTCCTGCAAGCTCGACGGCTCGGCTATCCGCAGGCTGACTCACAACCTCTCAAGCGATATGGATCCGTTCATCCAATCCAACGGGCGATTGCTCTTTGCGAGTTGGCAGCGGTCCGGCCTGAATCATGGACTCCTCGGACGCGTCGCTCTGTTCGGCGTCAACATCGAGGGCACCGACTATGCGGCGTTTTCCACCGACGAGGGCAAGCGGATAAAACACATGCCCTGCACGACTACAAAGGGTCTGGCCGTCTTTGTCGAAGCCGAGAGGGTCCCCTGGGATGGAGCAGGGACTCTCGGATCTGTTCGTTTGCGCAGGCCTCTTCACTCCTATCGGCCCATCACGGATGAATCCGCCGGCCTGTTCCATTCGCCCTCGCCACTTCCCGACGGGACGATCCTTGTCTCGCGAAGGCCCTCTGACGGCGCCGGGACGCACGGCGTCTGCCGACTCGACCCTGCAACCGGAAAGTATGAGCCGGCTTTCGACGACCCCGACTATCACGACATACAGGCAAAAATAATTTGGCCACACGCCGAGCCGGACGGACGATCCAGCGTAGTCAATGAGAAATACCCTAACGGCAAGCTCTACTGTCTGGATGTCTATATCTCCGACCTCAATGGCTCGGCAGGCCTGGCCCGCGGCGCCGTCAAGAGGCTGCGCGTTATCGAAGGAGTGCCGTTGGAGGCTCCCGGTCCTATCGGCGCGTCAGCGGCGAAGGTCCCGGATGTTTACCGCGATGCGATTCCTGCGCCGGCGCCAAGGCGTATCCTGGGCGAAATAGCGGTGGGAGAAGACGGTTCCTTCAACATCGAGATACCTGCAAACATCCCCATCGAGCTGCAGACGCTGGATGCCGACGGTATGGCCCTGCGGAAATGCGGCTGGATCTGGGCGAAGAATCGTGAACCCCGCGGGTGTATCGGCTGCCATGAGGACGGCGAGCTGACTCCGGAAAACAATCTGGTCGACGCGCTGGTTCGACCCTCGGTCAAACTGACTCTGCCGCCGAACCGAAGGCGAACCGTGGATTTCCGGAGCGATATCATGCCGATCATAACGAAGAAATGCGTCGGCTGTCACAACAAGCCCGATGCTTCGATTCGTTTTACGCCGCAGCTATCATCGGTTTCTGCATCCGAAGAAAAGAACCTGCCCAATCGCAGCTACAGAAATCTTCTTGTCGCCACAGACAAGCCCGATGGTGGGAAGTACGTCCACCCCGGAAGGGCCCGGACCAGCCCGCTTATATGGTGCATCTTCGGGAGAAATACATCGAGACCGTGGGACGACACTTTCTCGGAAAGGCCCGCCAGGCAAATGCCCCCGGGCGAATCCGGCGGGCTAACCGAAGACGAAAAACGCACCTTTGTGGAATGGATTGATCTGGGCGCAATTTGGGATAATAGACCAGGCCCTGACAATCTGCTCGGAAAAAGAGACAAGGTTGGAGGAGGTAAAAAGTGAAAATATCAGGACTGTTCACACTAACAGTTATATTCCAGTTCGTTGTCATTGCGGGAGCATCGGATAAGTTGCCTGTCTTCACCGACGTCACCAAAAAATCCGGCATTCTCGTAAAGAACAGCTACGGCGACTCGGAACTTACCAACATCGTCGAGGGAACCGGCTCCGGTGCGATGTTTTTCGACTATGACGCCGACGGGTGGCTCGATATCTATTTTCCCAGTCCTTGCTGGCTGAAAGAGGTTAGTGACAACAGGAGCCGAAGAATCAGAGGCAAACTCGTCAACCGGCTGTATCGAAACAACGGCGACGGGACATTTACGGATGTTACTGATAAAGCCGGTGTCGGCGACAAAGGCTACGGAGTCGGCTGCTCGGCGGCGGATTTCGACAATGACGGCGATCTTGACCTCTATGTTCTCAACTACGGTCCCAACGTTTTCTATCGTAACAACGGCGACGGCACTTTCACCGATATATCCAAGGCCTCAGGCCTGGCCAATTCCAGTTGGAGTCTCTCGGCTCCCTGGTTTGACTACGATGGCGACGGTGATCTCGATGTTTATCTCGCAAACTATCTCGAATACGACAGCGGCAAGTTCAAGTCGTACTACGCAGCGGCCGGCTACCCGGGGCCACTTAGTTACAACGGACAGACGGATGTCCTTTACCGTAACAACGACGATGGAACATTTACCGATGTCACTAAAGATGCAGGAGTGCACCGGGCAAACGGGCGAGCAATGAGCGCTGCGGTCTCGGATTTGAACAATGACGGCCTTCTGGACATCTATGTAACCAACGACGGAATGGAAAACTACTATTTCAAAAACCTCGGCAACGGCAAGTTCCGAAACGAAGGCCTGATTATGGGTCTGGCGTTCGGCGAAGGCGGCCAGGGGGTATCTTCTATGGGGCCGACTATCGGGGATGTGGACCGCGACGGCCTGCTCGATATCTATATCCCTGATATGGGGTACGGCTGCCTTCTAATGAACCGCGGCGAGTATTTCGAGGATCGCACGGCAACGTCGAATCTGGCCGTTGTCTGCGGGCAGTACACCGGCTGGGGCGGCTTGCTCTTCGATTACGACTGCGACGGGTACCTCGATGTTTTTGTCTCCAATGGCAACGCACATCACGAATACACCGAAGAAGATGTCCTCATGCGCAACGACGGAAAAGGCAACTTCATAAATGTTGCAGCAGTCTCAGGCCCATACTTCAAGGAAAAGTACGTCGGCCGCGGCTCGACTTTCGGCGATTACGACAACGACGGCGATCTTGATATTCTCATCGTCAACCTTAACGACACTCCGAAGCTGCTGCGAAACGACGGCGGCAACAGCAACAATTGGCTGATCGTGGAAGCCAAATTGCCCGGCGGCAAGAGCGACGCAATCGGCGCCCGCGTCACCGTTAAGACCGGCTCTCTCATACAAATCCAGGACCTTATACCGGTTGCCGGTTATCTTTCGCAGGTGGACCCAAGGCGCCATTTTGGCCTCGGCAAGGCCTCCAAAGCCGATTCAGTAGAGATTCGCTGGCCGGACGGGCAAATTACCAAACTGACAGATGTAAAGGCAAATCAGTTTCTTAGCGTAACACAGGAACCTCGTAAAACGGAGCAGTGACACAATGAAATATATTCTTTCAATTTCATTCAGCATTGTATTATGCATATCTGTCTGTTGGGCGGGCGAGGGCCGGGATAAACATCCCGTCTATGTGGGGGCAAGGGTATGCGCGACCTGCCATCAGACTGAACGTATGGGCCACCAGTTCAGCAAATGGCTGGCATCAAAACACGCCGGCGCCTATGCCGTACTGGCTAACCCCCAATCCAAAAAGATTGCTGAGTTGAGCGGAATTCCGCAGGAACCTCAGGAATCCACGATGTGTCTCGGATGCCATGCAACCGGCGCACATGCCGAGGCCTGGGAAAAAGACGACACTTTCTTCGTTGAAGACGGCGTTCAGTGCGAGAGATGTCACGGGCCGGGAAGTGAATATATGGATGCCGCTATTATGACGGACCGCGATGCAGCCGTCAAGGCAGGACTCATGATCCCGACAATGCTCGATTGCATGGGCTGTCACCAGGTAAAAGGCTCCCACGTGGCAATACACAACTTGCCGAAGCTTGATATGGAAAAGGCTTGGCGGGATATTGCTCACCCAACCGGCAAGGACGGCGATCGTAAATCGAAACCGCCGCCGGAACCGGCAGGGGCCGGGAGCGGCGAGCCTAAGTATGTGGGGGTTTATGTCTGCGGGCGCTGCCATAAAGGGCCCGGCCACAGCTATCAGTTCAGCAAATGGCGCATGAGCAGGCATGCTCTCGCCTACGCTACGCTGGCCGCGCCGAAGGCATACGCCATTGCCAAAAAGCAGGGCCTCAAGACGAGTCCGCAGGCCAGTGCTGAGTGTCTGAAGTGCCATACTACAATCTTCACGAATCCTGCCGGCGGGGCGCTTGATTCGTACTCTCCGTACGAGGGGGTCGGCTGCGAGGCTTGCCATGGCGCGGGCGGCAAGTATATCCCGCAAGCCGTTATGACAGATCCGCGGGCTGCAAAAGCTGCCAGGCTCAGAGAAGTAACGCGCGAAGTATGCCTGCGGTGCCATGAAAACGCGCACGACAAGCCCTTTGATTTCGAGCAGGCGGTTAAGAAGATAGCGCATCCGGCGGTCCCGGCCAAGGCGGCACAGACGCCGCGCTACAAAACACCGCTGAACATGGCATTCAGCCCCGACGGCAAGGAGTTATATGTCGCCTGCGAAGCCTCTCACACGGTCATTGTTGTTGATGTGCGTCAGCGGCGGAAAATTGCGGAGATACCGGCCGGCCATCACCCGACGGAGGTAACATTCAGCCCCAACGGCGCCCGGGCTTACGTCAGCAATCGCCTTGACGACACCATCTCGGTGATCGACGTCTCCTCTCGCGAGGCAGTAGCGACTGTGCCAGTCGGAGATGAACCGCACGGCGTGCTAACCGACAACTCCGGCAAACATCTGTATGTCCTCAATACATCCGCAGACAGTATTTCAGTTATTGATACGAAGACGCTGAAAGAAATCAAGCGACTTACCGCAAGTCGCAGTCCGTGGTCGCTCTCACACTCGCCGGACGGGTCGCTGATTTACGTGACCAACAATCTTTCTAGGTTCGTCGATTTCCGCAAGCCTTCAATTTCTGAAGTTACGGTCATCGACACAAGCCGTGCGGCTGTCCGAGACCGCATAGCAGTACCCGCGGCCAATCTTCTTCAGGGCGTCGATTGGCATCCAAGCGGCAAGTTCGCCCTAATCACATGTAACCGAACAAAGAATCTCGTACCGATGACTCGCCTCGTGCAGGGCTGGACGATTACCAACGCCCTCGGAGTGATATGGAAAGACGGACGTGTGGATCAGGTGCTCCTCGACGAGCCGGGCATGTGTTTTCCGGATCCGGCGGACGTGGCGATAACGCCCGACGGACGCCTGGCTCTGGTGACAAGTTCGGGATCGGATCGCGTAGCGGTCGTAGATATTCCCAGACTCCTCTCAATACTCGAAGCAGCCACCGACGAGGAGCGACTCCACGTCCTTCCCAACCACTTGGGCAAACCCACAGAATTCGTCATCACCCACATACCCACAAAGAACAGCCCCCGAGGCGTGCTGATCACCGCCGACGGCAAAACGGCCTTTGTGGCAAACGCCCTCGATGACTCGCTGACGGTAATCGATATAGACAAGCTCGAGGCCGTGCAGAGAATCGACCTTGGAGGCCCAAAGGCTATTACTAAGGTGCGTTATGGCGAACGCCTTTTCCACAGCGCAAATATCACCTTCAAGCGTCAGTTCTCATGTCACTCTTGTCATCCCGACGGGCATGTTGACGGACTCACGTACGACATTGAACCCGACGGAATCGGGATCAGTCCGGTTGACAACCGTACTCTGCGGGGGATTCTCGACACGGCCCCATTCAAATGGGAAGGGACCAACCCAAGTCTTCAACGACAATGCGGGCCTCGCCTGGCCGTTTTCTTCACACGAATCCAGCCGTTTACGCCCGAGGAGCTCTCCGCCCTGGATAATTACATCTGCACTATTCCACGCCCGCCGAACCGCTACCGTCCTTTGGGGGCGGAACTGACAGACGCCCAACATCGCGGGAAAAAGATGTTCGAGAGGACTATGACCAACGACAACCGAGTCATCCCGAAGGGAAACAGGTGCATTACATGTCACTTTCCTCCGCTTTATACCGACCGTCATACCCATAAGGTGGGAGAAAAACTCTGGCTTGACGGAGAATCTGAATTCGATACTCCACACCTGAGCAACATCTATGATTCCGCACCGTATCTCCACAATGGAATCGCGCAAACCCTTGAAGAAATATGGACACGGTACAATCCCGACGATGAGCACGGCGTCACCAACGACATGACGAAAGACCAGCTCAACGATCTGATCGAATACATCAAGACATTGTAGTTGTTAGAGGACAAGGAAAAGGAATTATTTATGAAATATCTGATAATTTCTGCAAGAATCCTAATGGTGCTGTGGCTTGGGGAAACAGCGCTCTGTCAGGCCAAGGATTTAACGAGCGGCTTGCCCGCGTTTTCTTCTATTTCCGTCTGCGCCACTGAACAGAAGCTTCCTTACGTCTATACCGAATGGAAGCACTTCACGACCAAAGACGGGCTTCCAAACGACCACGTTTTCGCGGTCAAGGCCGACGGTTCGAAGGTCTGGGTGGGCACGGAAAACGGTCTGGCCTGTATCGACAAAACGACCGGGAAGATTAAGAGCTGGAAAGAAAAAGACGGCTTGCCCTGGCGGGTGGTCTCCGCCCTCGACGTCAATACCAAAACCGGAGAGCTATGGGTAGGACTCTTCGGAGGCGGGCTTGCACGTTTCAGCGGCGGACGATTCGACCACTGGCACCAGTTGAATAGCGGACTTATCAACGACGTCGTCTACGGCGTAGCCATCGAGAATGACAACGTTTGGGCTGCCACCACAGCGGGTGCAAGCAGATACAATACCGTTACCGGTGAATGGACGATATATACCGAGAAGAATGCGCCGATGGAGGAGATCTGGAACTACGGCGTCTCCTACGACGCGGGAAAAGTCTATCTTGGCATCTGGGGCAGCGGGGTCCTGGAGTTCGATGTGGCCACCGAATCATGGAAGGACTACCTCGACCCGGACGGCGAAATGGAGATCGACCTCTATCGTGACGACGGTATAGTCCATGTCATCACCACCGGCACCAGTTACATCGACGGCATTTTGTGGGTGTCAAGCTATTTCGGCATGTGCCGCTACGACGGCCGGCACTGGCGAGGGTATTTTGCTCACGAAACCGGGCTGCCCAGCGACTTCGGCAATGCCGTTAAGGGCCGGGACGCCAACGAAGCGTGGTTTGCAACCGATAAAGGTGTAGGCGTACTGGCGGATTTTCCCTCCGATACCTGGGTAACATATACCATGGATCCCAACACCCACCGGGGCAAAGCAGTCGTTACTCAAGGCCAAATAACCCTTGAAATCGTCGATATGCCAAGGGGAATCCCCCACAACTACGCGCTTTGGACGGAATTTGACGGTAATAATATTTGGGTGGGAACCTCAAAAGGACTTGCAAATGCGATCGGAATCGGTTATTATAAAGGACTGAGGAGCCGAGCAAGATGGGTGGCGCCCAGCGGTGAGATCGAAGCCGGAAAATCGGGCGGCCACAAGACAAAAAGGCCTAAACGGTCTGGATAAGGGTTATGGAAAAGTGAGGTTGATTATGAAGCGGTGCCAATTCCTTTTACTAATGGTTTTTGTTGTGTTAGCCGGTTCCTGCGCCACCCGGAAACAGGCGCGCTTGGGCGATCAGATTACGGAGATTGATGCGGAAACGCTTCAGCTTCTGGAAAAGATCAATTCAGCCAGCGCCTATGAGGTCCCGGACCTGGGTTTGCGCAAGGACTACAACTACGCGAAGACCGCACAAGATGTCGAGCCTTTCAGGCATGTGAAGCCGTATAAAGAGCATTTCTTGCTCCAAATGGAGTACACCGGGCCCGGTCGGGCAATTCCCGAACCGACAGATGTTGATTCCGTTAAGATTGGTTTCATCGGTCCGATTATGTCCACTGTTTCGGTCGCAACCGGCGGCAAGAGCCACGAGGAGGCGCTGGGCATCAAGATGCTCCAGGGCGCACGGCTGGCCATCGAGGGCGCCAACGCCGCAGGAGGATATCTCAAGAGGGATATCCCGTTTGAACTGGTCGTCAGCAACGATAACGGGCTTTGGGGCGCCTCCGGTAATGAGATTATCAAGATGGCATATAAGGACAAGGTCTGGGCGATACTCGGCACGATTGACGGCGCCAACAGTCATATTGCAATCCGCGTGGCGCTCAAGGCCGAGGTCACTATGATGAACTCCGCCGACACGGATCCTACATTCATCGAAACGAATATCCCCTGGGTGTTCCGTTGCATCAGCGACGACCGCCAGCAGGGGTATCTCTTGGTTGACTACATGTACAGAAAGCTCAAGCTCAAACGCGTCGGGGTCATACGCGCCAGCAACCGGTACGGTCGATTCGGAGTGCGCGAGATAAGCGACGGCAGCCGGCGTCTCGGGAACCCCATCATCATCGAGATGGCTTATGCGTTGGGAACCGAGGACTTTTCGTTGCAGCTTGAACGGCTCAAAGATGAGAACCTCGAGGCGATCGTTCACTGGGGAGATGCGCACGAAGGGGCCCTGATTCTGAATCAAATGCGCCGGATGGGCATGGACCAGCCCTACTTTGTCTGTGACCGCTGTTTGTCTGAGGAGTTTGTCGAGATTACCGGTGACAACGCCGAAGGCGTGATTTGCGCGTATCCTTGGAATCCAACGAGGAAGGATTCTCGTTTAGAGAGGTTTTATGAGGATTTCCTGAAGCGTTTCGGCGAGCAGCCTGAGACATACGCGGCCCATGGCTACGACGGCATGAGTATGCTGATCTGGGCTATACAAGCGGCAGGCCTCAACAGAGCCAAGATACGCGACGTCCTTGCCTACCAAAGTAAGCCCTGGCATGGTGTTACGGGCGACATAGTGTTCAGCGCCGCCCTGGATGACGTCGGCGAGGTCTATCTTGCCAAACGGCGGAAGGGCGAGTGGAAATTCTATTCCAGAGAAGACCTCAAGATACCTCAAGGGTATATTCCACCTCGCGACAGGGTAAGCAGGCCGACCTTGACCGCACAGTCGCGTTGAGGCAACCGAAGTGGAAAAAAGACACATGGGCAGAACATTCAGCGCCGCTTATATACTCTTGGTCCTGTTGCTTGCCGTATGCAAGCAGTTGTCACCTCTGGCTACGACCAGGGGCCCAGAGAGAAAGCAGTTGTCACCCCTGGCTACGACCAGGGGTCCAGAGAGAAAGCAGTTGTCACCCCTGGCTACGACCAGGGGTCCAGAGAGAGCGGAGGAATGGATTCCCGCTTTCGCGGCAATGACATGCGGGGCGGCAATGACACAAGGCCAGTGCCCAAACGCCGAGTCCGATTGTCCGGCAGGTTCTTCGCAAAGCCGCGAGCTTCCGGAACGCCCCGGCAAGTCCCGTAAGGGACGCCTTGCGGCTGCGAAGATGTCTCGAAGAAACTGCACAGGCCCTGGAGGAGAGGAGCCTGCGCCGGCGGATATCGACGAAGTGTTAATAGGCTATTTTGGCCCTGCAGATCCCTGTCATGTCCAGGGGGGCGGCATGTGGTGTGCGGCGTCTCTGGCAATTGAGCAGGCCAATCTTTCAGGGGGATACAAAGGCCTGCCGTTCCGTCTGGTTCACGGTTGGTCGGATAACCCGTGGGGCTCCGGCGTCAAGCAGGTAGTCCGCATGGCCTACGTGGACAAGGTCTGGGCCGTCATCGGAGGAATCGACGGATCCTCGACCCATTTGGCCGAGCAGGTGGTCGCCAAGGCTCGGCTAACTTTGATAAGCCCCGGAAGCACCGATAGAACGGCGAATCTCGCCAATGTCCCGTGGATGTTTTCATGCCTGCCTGGCGACAATCTTCAGACGTGCGTTCTCGCCCAGGCAATAGAGGCACACGTTCAAAGAAAGCCGTTTCTGCTTGTCTCGGCCGTGGACCACGATTCGCACATTTTCGCGGTCGAATTGACCAAGTCATTGGCCCGAAAACAAATGGTTCCGGCTTATCATTTCGAGTTTAGGCCCGACGAAAAGAACCTTGCGGACCTCGTGCAGAAAGTCATAAACACTCAGACCGATGCTGTCGTTTTAATCGCCGGCTCACAACAAAGCGCACGGCTGACCTCTGCCATGCGAGAAAGTGGCTTTCAAGGGCTAATCTTTGGCGGACCGACTATGGGCCAACGCGATTTCACGAAGAAAGCAGGCAATGCCGCTGAAGGAGCGATTTTCCCTTTGCTTTATGCCCCCGGCGGGACCTCGGAGGATTTTGAGCGGACATTCACCGCACGATTTGGAAATCGCCCAGACTACCTCGCCGCACACACCTATGACGTCGTCAACCTTCTGGTTGCGGCCATACGCAAAGCCGGCCTGAATCGCACCCGCATACGCGATGCGGTAAAAGAACTTTCCGGGTGGCAGGGCGTGGCAGGGCCGATACTGTGGGATTCGAGGGGAAGCAATTCAAGGCCGATTGTCTTGGGAACAGTAACTTCGGGCCAACTGAAACAACTCTCTCAGATTGAACGGGACCCTGAATCGTTCATTTCCTCCGGATTTCTGAACTGCCTTCAGTAATCGTCACGAACTGGTCCGCATCTATGTTCTCAATAACATCTACCCCGCCGCCTATCCAGCGCACCTCGATGCGATCCACCTTCTTCTTATCGCCTAATCCAAAATACTGCCGCATTCCGTAATGGCTCTGATAGCTGCGGCCACTGTGGACTTCGCTGATCTGCGCCAAATCGCCTGCTACGACTTTGACCCTGGCCCCCACGCCATCGCGATTGGTTTTTACGCCTCGAAGACGAATCTGAAGCCAATGGCTTGCGTTGCGCGAGTCATTTCTTAGAATTGTGGGTTCCCGGCGGGAGTTTAGAATCACAATATCCACATCGCCATCGTTATCGAGATCGTCAAAGCCTGCGCCGCGACTGCTAAGCTTGACTTTCATCCCGTCGCCGCTGCTCTTCGATACGTCCTTGAATTTGCCGTCTCCGGTGTTCATCAGGAGTATGTTCTCCTGGAAATAGGTCTCCAAACTGCTGTAAAGCTCGATCGTATCCTCGAGGTGGCCGCAGGCTACGAAGATGTCTCGGTCGCCGTCGTTGTCGAAATCGACAAATCCGGTGCCCCAGGTGACAGGGGCGTAGGTTACGCCGCCTGTGCCGCTTGCTATACTGACGTCCTCAAACATTCTGCCTTCTATGTTCCTGTAGAGGACGGCCATTTGCGTGTTGTAGGAGGTCTGAAAGAAGTCGAGCCAGCCATCGTTGTCATAGTCCACGCAATCCACTGCCATGCTGCCTAACCGATCGCCCTGTATATTGTAAGCCAGGCCGGCCATCAGAGCTACTTCTTCGAACTTTCCCGTCCCGTCGTTCTGGAACAGGAAATCCGCATACGCGTCATTGAGGATGTGGACATCGGTGTCTCCGTCGTTGTCATAATCGGCGCAGATCCCCCCCATTCCCCATCCCTTGTGGTCGGCAATTCCCGACTCGACGCTGACGTCGGTAAACGTTCCGTCGCCGTTGTTGCGGTAGAGGTTGTTGGCCGTGGGTGGGTAATCCAGCGGGCTTGCGTATCTGGTGACTCCGCTTACGCTGCCGAGTTGGTGTTTGTCGTATGTGAAGTCGACGTAATTGGCGACGAACAGGTCGAGGTCGGCGTCCTTGTCCATATCGAGGAAATGTGCGGCGGCTCCCACCTTGTTGCCGTTGGCTACGCCGGTCTGTGCCGTAACATCGGTGAATGTTCCGTCACCGTTGTTGCGATACATGACATTCGGGCCGTAGTTATTCACGTACATATCGAGGTTGCCGTCGTTATCGTAATCTGCGACGGCAACACCGAGCGCGAATCCGGTATCGCCGACGCCCGCCCCGGCGGTGACGTCCGTGAACTTGAAGCTACCGTCGTTGCGATAAAGTGCGTTCTTGGCGGGTGTATCGACCTTTGCTCCTCTCAACGCAGCTCCGTTGAGGAAATAGATGTCGACATCGCCGTCGCGGTCGTAGTCAAAGAGTGCCAGCCCCGCCGAGACGGTTTCCATTATGTAGAATTTTCCCGTGCTGCCGTCGGTATGTATGAACGTTATTCCCGTCTCTTTGGTGACATCTCGAAGCACTATCGCCTCGTCGGCGCCGGGGCATATAGACATGCAAGATACCACGAGCACAATTGCAACCAGATGCCTGTTACTTAAAGAAAAGATTGGGCCAACCATAGAACTCCGTGCCTCAATTCATCTGCCAAATCACCATCAACAAGTGTCTTTGTGGAAAAACGTGTCCCGGTATTCCGGTTCATTTCCTGTTCGTTTCGGAGGCTCCTTCGGTAAGCGTTATGAGTTTGTCCACGGCAATATTCTCAAAAACGTCGCTCCCGCCGCCGATCCAGCGGACCTCCACGCGGTCGATGTGATCGCGTTTTCCCAACCCGAAGTGCAATCGCATCCCGTAATGGCTCTGATAGCCGCGTCCGCTGTGGACTTCGTCGATTTGCGTCAAATCGCCCGCAACGACTTTCACGCGAGCGCCCACTCCGTCGCGATTGGTCTTTACCCCGCGAAGGACAACCTGGAGCCAATGGTTCGAGTTGCGAGAATCGTTTCGTAAAACTGTCGGTTCCCGGCGGGAGTTTAGAATCACGACGTCCACGTCGCCATCGTTATCGAGATCATCAAAGGCTGCGCCGCGACTGCTCAACTTTACTTTCATCCCGTCACCGCTGTCCTTCGATACGTTCGTGAATTTACCTTCGCCCGTGTTCATCAGGAGTACGTTCTCCTGGAAATAGGTTTCGGTGCTATTGTAAAACTCAATCATATGCTGCAGGTGCCCACAGGCAACGAAGATGTCGCGATCTCCGTCATTATCGAAATCGACTGAGCCTATACCCCAGGTGACGGGGGCGTATGTCCCCGCCCCTGCGCCGGTTACCACACTCACGTCTTCAAACATCCTGCCGTTTATGTTTCTGTAGAAGACGGCCATTTGCTTATTGTAGGAGGTCTGGTAGAAATCGAGCCAGCCGTCGTTGTCATAATCTGCGCCATCCACGCCCATGCTACCCTGCTCAT
>JAUVXL010000272.1 GCA_030603595.1 Sedimentisphaerales bacterium
GCTGTCAATATATCCCATAGCCGAGAGATGAACATTGATTATGAACAAATAGTTTTCGGCCGATTTGATGCAGGCAATAGCATATCTTGTATTCTTCGACGGCAAAACATTCAGGGGATACTTCGATGCAATGACACAGCCGTACACTTTGTGGATATGCCACTTATTTTGGTCTTTCAGCGGCATCAAACGTTGCAGTATTTCACCGTGACCCTCGGTTTTCCGTTCCTCTTGAAAACAATAGACGTCGCCGGCAACAGAATTCAGCAAGCGACCCATAGCATCTTCGCGATTAGGGTCGCTCAGCCCCTCGAAATATGTGTTGAAACTGACTATTCGCACATCCGTCCCGGGTTTCCGACCATGGGATCGACGCTTGGCAATTTCCGAAGGCTGCGAAAATGTAAAGTCAACCGGCGCGATGAGCTCATCGGAGCCGCCAAACTGAATGCCTATGGCGTCGCCTTGATTCACATTGAATCGACTCAGATCGATTTGTATCTCGAATTCATCTTGCGCGTAGGTCGGCCCGACGATGTACTTCAAACTATCCCAGCCAATTCGCATTCTTGAATCGTCGCCCAGGTAGGCCCGCCTGCCTCTCGTATCGACCGTCAGCCGTTGATTCCCCGGCAGATCGATGAAGATCAATAACGTTCCCTCAGCCTTAGGACCGTTTTGCAGGTTCAGGATACTGCCCGCATCAAACCGAAGATACAGAATAGAGCCTTCACTTGCGGCATACACTTTCGTAATGTCAAACGCACCTTTTGCATCCCCCTTGGGGTCGGATGCACACGTCTTCACACCTTCCCAGTCTTCAAACCCCCCGTCAATTCTAACCACCGATGCTGATGATCCGCATGTCAGGATCAGTGAAAATGCGATTGCGGACAGACAAGAGTAAATTCTTCTGCGGCGCGGGCGTTTGGCATTTGGCATTTTTAGCTTTTCAGTTCCAGATATCAAATCAGCATCCCTACGATACATGCGGTCGTAAATGCGGCCAGCGTACCGCCGACCATCGAACGCAGAGACAGTTGGGCAATGTCCTCTCTGCGAGACGGGACCATCGAACCGATTCCGCCGATCTGTATGGCCACAGACCCGAAGTTCGCGAATCCGCAAAGGGCGTAGGTGGCAATCGTAAACGAACGTGGACTCAACTGTTCCTTCAACTTGACAAGGTCCATATACGCTATGAACTCGTTTAGCACGGTCTTTTCGCCAAGGACCGAGGCGACCTTGAGCACATCCTCAGTCCGAATCCCCATAACCCAGGCCAACGGGCAGAATACCCACCCGATAATTTTCTGGAACGTCAAGACAGATGTCTCAGGTATCTCGGCAGCGGCCTTGGCGCCGCGCGTCAGGTATATCATGTAAAAGTGACCTTCCTCCAATCCCCAATTCACCAACGCGATAAGGCACACAAAAGCCAGCACCATAGCGCCGACATTCAGAGCAAGTTTCAGACCGACTCCCGCCCCGTGGCACGCCGCATCGATTACATTGCGCCCCTGACGCGGCACATCCACACGCACCTGACCCTTGGTCGGCGAGACCTCTCGTTCCGGCACCATGATCTTGGCGATCACAAGCGACGCCGGAGCAGACATTATAGATGCAGCTAATAAATGCCCCGCATCAATACCAAGGCCGACATACGCCGCCATAACGCTCCCCGCAATCGTAGCCATCCCGCCCGTAAGCATGGCCATAAGTTCCGAGCGCGTCATCGATTCCAGATACGGGCGCACCATCAGCGGCGCCTCGGTGTGCCCCAGGAAAACATTGGCCGCCGCCGCCAGCGATTCCGAGCCCGATACATCCATCACACGCACCATGGACCACGCCAATAGCTTGACGATTCGCTGAATCACGCCCCAATAGAACAGAACGCTCGTCAGGCATGAAAAGAAGATAATCAGCGGCAATACGGAAAACGCAAAGAAATGCTCTTGGAATCCTTCTCCGAAGAGAAAGACTGATCCTTCGTTTCCACAAGCTATAACCCCGTTCACAAACCGCTGCAATGCACCAAAGACCATACGCCCGGGACCCGTTCTCAGTATCAGCAACGCAAAGATCAACTGAAACAGCATCCCCATTATGATCAATCGCACATGAACGCGCCGCCGATTCTCCGACAGCAGCCACGCCAGCCCCAACATCACCCAGAGCCCCAAGAAGCTAATCAGCCTGGGCATCATCTCTTGCATCGTTGCACCCCTTCAAACAAGTCGCCCGCCGATACAGCCGACGATCTTGCCAGACGCTCTAAGCGACCCCTTGCCCTTACACCTCTTTCCACTGCCCGCCAATGGGGACCGGGAACCAACCCTCTGCGTCGGCTTTGACCGGAGGCTCGCTGTCGTAGTCCAGGTCGTCCAAATGGTCGCAGAACTGGAAACGCGAATCCATAATCTGATCCCAGGTGACCATCTGCCCGGTATGACACGCCGCACGACCCATAAGCGATGCGTAGTCCGAATACACAGCACGCTTAATCTCGTTATGAGGTCGATCTTCCCGAATACTCTTAACGAACTCGTTCCACTCGTACTGCCACGGACGATAAGCGTCCTTCGTCGGCGTCCACGAGATATTGTCCTTCTCGATGCGCTGGTCCTTGAACATGTGAACCGTAGCCGCATGAGTCCTGCCCGAGAACTGTGCCGCGCACTTCGTCCCGTGAATAAACGTCGCGAACTCGCTCCGCGCCTTATTCATTCGCCGAAAACCGCAAAACGCCTTCGTTCCGTCCTTATAAGTGAACTCCATGGCGTACGTATCGACATTCTGCCCGTGGTCCTGGCTCCGCGGCTCGCGCCCGCCCATCCCAACCGCCGAAACTGGCCAGCCGTCCTTGATCCAGCAGCACTCGTCGATCTGATGGATAAGATTATCGACCATGTGGCCCGACCCTACGTAGAGAAGATGAATCTTCCCGAACGCCAATTGACTAACCAGGTCGTTGGATTTCTCTCCCTGGTCGCTGAGCCATCTCCTGCCGGCCATGCGGTTAGCGCGGATCAGCGGTATCTCGCCCATCTCGCCGTCGCGAATCTTACTTATCAAAGCCTGACGCGCCGGCGAGTGACGGCACTGCAACCCCGCGGCAACCTTGATATTATTCTTCTTCGCCACTTCGTACAGCTCGAGCATCCGGTGCAACCCGCCCGGATCGGGCGCAAACGGCTTCTCCATGAAGACGTTGATCCCCTTCTTGATCGCATACTCAACATGCACCGGCCGAATATATGCTCGCGTCGTGCACATCGCAACGTCACCGGGCTTGAGAATATCGATCGCCCTGCGGTAGGCGTCAAAACCGATGAACTTGCACTCCTCGCTCACGTTGGCCCTGTCTCCGAACTTCTTCTGCAGCGCTTTCTGTTTGGAGTCCATTCGTTTTCGGTCGAGGTCGGCCATAGCGTACAACTCAACAGGCCCGCTATCGGGAACGGAAAGGCCGTCGCCAACCGCCCCGCTGCCCCGACCACCGCACCCAATCAGCGCCAGACGAATCGTGTTGTCCTCGCCCGCGTACACAACAGGCGCAATACTCCCCAGCACAGCCGCACCCGCAGCCAGCGAACCGCTCCGCTTGAGAAACTCTCGCCGGTTGATTTTGGATTTATCGATGCCTTCAGTCATATCTACCTCCAAAGTTGATGGTTCACTTAATACGAACGTGTCTTCTTAGGATACCTGCAACCCAATCGCCCTTGCCCTTAGACCTCTTTCCACTTTCCCGGAACGGGAACGGGGAATTGCCCGTTTTCGTCCGCCTTGACCGGGACCGGGCTGTCGTAGTCCAATTCGTCCAGGTAGTCGCAGAACTGGAACCTCGACTCCATCATCTGCTCCCACGTAACCATCTGGCCGATATGACAGGCGGCGCGGCCCATAAGAGTCGTCATATCCGAATAGACCGCACGCTTGAGTTCGTTATGAGGCCGGTCCTCGCGAATACTCTTAACAAAGTCGTTCCACTCGTACTGCCACGGACTGTACCGGTCCTTCTCAGGCGTCCACGAGATGTTCTCCTTGTCGATGTGCTGGTCTTTGAACATGTGGACCGTCGCGGCATGTGTTCTGCCTGAGAACTGCGCCGCGCACTTCGTGCCATGAATGAAAGTCGCAAATTCACTCCGCGTCTGGGCGATTCGCCGAAAACCACAAAACGCCTTCGTTCCGTCGGCGAACGTAAACTCCATCGAATAGACGTCGATGTTCTGCCCGAGGTCCTTGCTATGGGGCACTCGCCCCCCGAAGCCGACCGCAGAAACAGGCCAGCCGTCCTTAATCCAGCAGCACTCGTCGATCTGGTGAATCAGATAATCGACCATGTGCCCCGAACCCACCCAGAACAGATGTGTTCTGCCGAACTGCAGTTGACTCATCAGATCGTTGGATTTTTCCCCTTGATTCTTGAGCCACCCGCCGCCGCCCAGCCGATTGGCGCGGATCACAGTTATATCGCCCATCTCACCATTGCGGATCTTCTTGATCAGGGCTTTCCGGGCCGGAGAATGCCGGCACTGAAGTCCCGCGGAGATCTTGACGTTCTTCTTCTCGGCCAACTCGCCGGCGGCAAGCAGCCGATGGAGACCGCCCGGATCCGCTGCGAACGGCTTCTCGAAAAAGACGTTGATGCCCTTCTTGATGGCGTACTCAACATGCACGGGCCGGATGTAGGCTCGAGTTGTGCACATCGC
>JAUVXL010000152.1 GCA_030603595.1 Sedimentisphaerales bacterium
GAATCAACATAAACCATTGTCTTAACAATAGTTATCATGGACCAACACAAAAACAGCCAAAACAGCCATCCCGACAACGTCGGGATTCCACAATTTTGCATTTTCCATTTTAATATTTGCGTTCCCCTCCCATCTTACCCCTCTTGCCGCTCTACACTTGTCGAGAGCCCTCTACAAATCGACCCTTTTACGCAAAACAAACCCAATCCCCAAAACCCCAAAACCAACGCAACCTCTTATGCCACAAAGGATTACGGAAATATTCCGCTCCGCCCCGCCCCAAAAAACAAACCCAATCAAACCCAACTTGCCGCGGCGCAGCCCCAAGCGAAGCCGGAACCACCCCACCCGACTCCGGAATCTTCGCGTATTCGACCTTACCTGCCAAAAGCCGAGAATCCGAGCTTTGTTGTCATTTACTTCTCTTGCCCAACAGCCCCAAGCCTCGCATCCATTCGGCACAACGCACCGGCCAGCTCGAGGCGGCGCCTACTGTCTTGCCCAGGCCGAATCCGTGTCGGCCTTTCTGGTAGAGGTGCATCTCAGCCGGGACCTTCGCCTTGCGAAGGGCGAGGTAGAAATAGACGCTGTTCTCAGCGGGCACGGTCCTGTCCTCGTAGGTGTGGACAAGAAAGGTCGGCGGCGTCTCCGGCGTTACCTGCCTTTCATTCGACAGGTAATCGAGCAGCTTTGGCTCGGGATTATCACCCAGCAGATTCCGCCCGGAGCCCTTATGCGTGAACGATTCGGCCAACGAAATCACGGGATATACCAGCACCATAAAATCGGGCCGACAGCTCACCCGGTCGATTGGGTCTTTAGCCTCGGCATTGCCCGTCTCGAAATGCGTCCCGGCCGTCGAGGCCAAGTGTCCGCCCGCGGAAAAACCCATTATGCCTATGCGATTGGGATCGATACCATACCGCCCGGCCTTGCTGCGGACCATCCTGACCGCCCGCTGAGCATCCTGCAGCGGGGCGGGATGGCCGTAACCGGCGCCGCTGTTGCGATGGCGATATTCGAGAATAAACCCGGCCACGCCCAACGAATTGAGCCATTCGGCTATCTGATGGCCCTCGTGGTCCATAGCCAGATGCCCGTAGCCGCCGCCGGGGCAAATCACCACCGCTGCTCCCGTAGCCTTCTGCTTTCTCGGCAGATAGATAGTCAGCTTCGGCTTGTCGCCGTCCGCACTACCCTTGGCCCCCGGAGCGCCGTCGGGCCACAGCAATTCGACCTCGTGCGAGACGGGCGCCTTTTGCGCCGGGGCCGATGCGCCCAACACCGTCCCTATGATAACACAGACAAAAGCGATTCTTGGATACCCGTTCATATTGCCTACTCCTTGTCAAATCAACTGTTGCGGGTTTTGAAGCCGCTCTACGATAAAACTCAGAAACCGGGCGGCGTAGCTTCCGTTTATCACCCTGTGATCGACAGCCAACGACAATTCCGCAATCTTGCGCATCTCAGGGCGGCCGTGAGCAGGGACGATCGTTCTGACCACGTTGCCGGCCGAGAGGATAACGCTGGTCGGAGGCGGCGCAATTCCGATGAACGAATCGATGCCATAGGCGCCAAGATTGCTCAACGCGATTGTCTCGCCCTCGATGTCGGTCAGGGTAAGCTTATTGTGCCTGGCCTTGTCGGTAAGCAATATCTCAAGGCCGGCTATCTCGGCCAAGGTCTTTTTGTCCGCATCTCTTATCACCGGAACGACAAGCCCCTGCGGACTGTTCACCGCAAAACCAACGTTAATCGCATCTGCGATCACTATCGCCTCGCCGCTGAGCCTGCCCACCATTGTGGGGAACTCGTTCGCAGCCAGCGCCAGGGCGCGAATGAAAAAGGTATTGCTCGTGATCTTGACGCCAAGCGATTTGCCGAGCTTTCGACGAAGGCCCATCAATTCGGTCATGTCCGCCTTCGACTTCATATAGAAACAGGGCTTAGTCTGCTTGGACTTGAGCATCCTTTCGCCGATAAGCCTCTGGATTCTCGTCAGGGGAAAAGTTTTCTCAGCAGTATCTTCCAAAAACAATCCAATCCTAATGCCCAAAAATACAATCAAATTCGACCCATTGCCAAGGCCGTATAATAGCGTTCTTCTCGCTTTTTACAAGCGCCGAATCGGATACGGCCGCCCCGAACCGCAGGCCGGATATCTCGACATCAGGCTCAGATTTTTCTTGCCGCCGCGCCCGATGCGCATAGCATTAGAGTCAATTGCAGCGAACCGAGACGATGGCAATATCACCCATGAATACTTATTTCTCGGCCAGAAGAACAGATCAGCGGGGCCCAACAGCTATCCCAGAACCCCGGCAGCCCTAAGCTCAAGGTACAGAATACGTTGTGGTAGTAATTACTACCAGCGCTTATTTCACTCTGAAGAGGCTTGGGCAGCGATCAACGGATTCGATCGGTAGTCGCGGGCAGTTGCACATTGCTATAAACACCAATGTTCAGTACAATTCTGGGAAAGGTTATTACAGTTGCCGCCAAAGAGGTGCTCACATGGACGAATACGTAGAGGTCTTTGCTGCAAGCGATATTACGTTTGCCTATCTGATGAAAGCACACCTTGAAAATGCAGGAATCCCGGTTCAGATCGCCAACGAGAATCTACAAGGGGCTTATTGTCTTGATGGCATGGTTCCCCGCGTGCTGGTTCCGGCTGCCCATATAGAGCAAGCCAAGCGGATTATCGAAGAGATTCAACAGGCTTCACAGAATGACCTGGATGACGATGAGCAGGAACAGTAGGGGAATATACCGCCCCTCTGGGCTTGCGAGAGACTTGATAGGGTATGTTATTATGGTTGGCGGAGTTGTGTGGCGGGGCGGTTTGTTTTGTGGTTTGCAGGAACGGGCGCGGAGGCTATAATTGATGGTCTAAGGTTTTAGGATGCTTGAAATGGCGTTTGTTAATTGCCCGGGATGCGACAGAAGAAATATCAGGAGGTAATCTAATTATGGACAGGAAGTTGAACCGACGCGATTTTATGGGTTTGCTGGCCGGCGGTGTTGCGGGGATGATGCTGGGCGCCACTAAGGCTCGATGCGAACTGGCGCAGAAACCTAATTTCGTACTTATTTTCGCCGATGACCTTGGTTATGGAGATATCGGCGGGTTCGGCTTGAAGGAATCTCCTTTCAAGACGCCGAATCTCGACCGGATGGGTTCCGAGGGGGCGAAGTTGACGAGCTTTTATGTTCCGACGCCCTACTGCGCCCCTTCGCGGGGAACGATACTTACCGGGCGATACCCGTTCAGGCATGGTGTTGTTTTCAACCCGACTCCGGATGGGGGTATAAACGAGGTGGGCCTGCCTCAGTCGGAGATTACTATCGCCGAGGCGCTTGGGGAGGCGGGGTATGCGAGCATCTGCGTGGGCAAGTGGCATTTGGGCCATACGTTCAAGTATCTGCCGCGCAAGCAGGGATTCGACGAGTACCTGGGCATTTTGTACTCGAACGATATGCGGCCGGTGCAGCTTGTGGAGAACGAGAAGGTCGTCGAATATCCGGTCGTACAGGCCACTCTGACGAAGCGCTATACGCAGCGGGCGCTCGATTTCATTGAGCGGAGCGCCGAGAAAAATCGCCCGTTCTTCGTTTATCTGGCGCACGCGATGCCGCACAAACCGTTGGCGGCGTCGGAAGATTTCTATACGCCTGAAACTCCCGACGATTTATACGGCGATGTAATTCGCGAGCTGGATTGGTCGGTCGGGCAGGTTTTTGCCAAGCTTAAGGCTCTGGGCTTAGACGATAATACGATGGTGATTTTCACTTCCGACAACGGGCCTTGGTACGGGGGCAGCACGGGGGGGCTTCGCGGGATGAAGGGCAAGACTTGGGACGGCGGTCTGCGGGTTCCGATGATCGCGCGGTGGCCTGGAAAAATTCCGGCCGGCGCGGTCAATAAATCCCCGGCCGGGACGATTGATGTGCTGCCCACCATTCTCAAGGCGGCGTCCGTGGCGGTTCCGAGCGACCGGGTGATTGACGGCGAGGACATTATGCCGATGCTCAAATCCGGCAAGGCTGCGAGCCCGAATGAAGTTATTTTCGGGATGCAGGGCACGAATCTGGCGATGATTCGCAGCGGTAAGTGGAAGCTGCACGTTCGCTCGCCCGGAGGCATGTCGAATCGGGGCGACGACTGGATCGATCCTCGCGGGCCGGATGGGGTAACTCTTTTGGCGCCTCACGAACAGTCGCGTCCGAGCGAGTATCCGGGCGAGACAGGCGGCGATAAGCCGAAGAATATGATGCTCTTCGACCTCGAAAGCGATCCGGCCGAGGAGCATGATCTCAGCGATAAGCATCCTGACGTAGTCAAACGCCTTAAGGCGGCTTTCGATAAGACGCTGGCCCAGGTTCCCGAATTCAAACGGCCCAAGAGATTCGATAAACTCAAGCGCCCGACAGGAGGCAGGCTGGAAGACGCCTGGGAGGCGAAGTGAATCGGAGGCAGGTTATGGGAATTAAGATGAATCGACGTGAATTTTCCAAGGCGCTGGCTGCGGGGGCGGCGACGTTTGCGGTTCCCGGCTGTGCAGGGGCGTTGCGGTCGTCGAGGCGTTCAAACAGGCGCAGGCCGAATCTGCTGTTTATCTGGACCGACGAACAGCGCGCCGACACTATGGCTGCATACGGCAATACGAAGATTCACGCGCCGAACCTCAATAAGCTCGCCGAGCAAAGTGTCGTATTCGAGAGGGCCTACGTGACTCAGCCGGTCTGCACGCCTAATCGCTCGGCCGTTATGACGGGGCTCTGGCCGCATACCACCGGCTGTATTAAGAACAATATCCCATTGCCGCAGGATGCCCGGTGCCTGGGCGAATTGCTGAACGACCCGGACTATCGCACGGCTTATATGGGCAAATGGCATCTGGGGGACGAGATTTTCGCTCAGCACGGATTCGAGGAATGGGTCTCGATCGAGGATGGGTACAGCGGCCATTACGGCGAGGCGCGCGACCGCGGCAAGCGAAGCGACTATCATCATTTCCTCGTCGAGCACGGCTATAAGCCGGATAGAGGCGGCAAGTTCAGCCGGGGCTTCGCGACGCGACGGCCTATCGAGCACTGCAAGCCCAAGTTTCTGGAGATCAAGGCGTGCGATTTTCTGCGCCGGCATCGCGATGAGCCTTTTATCCTGTATATCAACTTTCTCGAGCCGCACATGCCGTTCTTCGGGCCGCTGGACAACGAGCACAACCTCGATGAAGTGGAACTGCCGGCGAATTTCAGCGATCCTCTGGAGGAAAACGAGCCGCTTCGTTACCGCGTGATCCGCGAGTGCTGCCGGAATAAGTATGGCAAAGACGCACGCGACATAAGGGGGCTGGTCGGCAAATACTGGGGGCTGGTCACTCAGGTTGACCGCAGCGTCGGGGCGATTCTCCAGACGCTGGATGACCTCGGGTTGGCCGAGGATACGATAGTCGTCTATACCAGCGACCACGGCGATATGATGGGCTCGCACCAGATGGTGGAAAAGAGCGTTATGTACGAAGAGGCTGTGCGGATACCGTGGTTGATGCGTGTACCGCAGATTAAAGGCTCGGCGCGCTCAATTAAGCATCCTGTTAGCCAGATAGATATGGTTCCGACATTGCTGGATTTGATGGGGGCCGGGCGCAAAGAGGACCTTCCGGGCAGGAGCCTTGTTGCGATGATAAGGGGCGAGAAGATTGATCGGCGAGACGTCTTTATACAATGGAATCCCAATAGCGGGGCTCTCAAAGTTAAGAAGGGCGGGACCAAGTTGGCCTCGAAGGAAGAGCTTAAGCGAATCGAGAATGAGCGCAGCCGGGCTGTTGTCACGCCCGATGGTTGGAAGCTGTGCCTTAGCGATGTGGATAAATCTCAGTTGTTCAACCTCAGCGAAGATCCCGGCGAAACGACGAATCTTTTCGATTCGGGGCGTCATAAGGACGTTATCAGCCGACTGACGAAGAAGATCCATGCCTGGCAGGAGACTGTGCGGGATAAAACAGAAGTATAGGCCCCGAAGAGCGGGCCGTGCGAAGGATGAGTGGAAAATGAGCACATCTGAAAGCATTCGCAGCGTAAAGAAGAATCCGACCCAGGGTGCGGCTCGATTCGGCGGCACAATTATCAATGTAGTCACCGCGATCAGCAATGACGGCCTTCCGGCATCGCTGGATGAATTGCGGCGGTGGAGCGGCGGTTCCGAATTGTATCGCTGCCCGGCCCCCGACGGCGCCGAGTACGTTTATATCCCGGGCCAGAGCAACGATATGCCCGCCTCCAACATCCTTGTCTATGAGCCTAACGCCGTTCACGACGGGCACTGCAGCGTCCTGCTATTAGGAGGCGCCATCGGACTGCTCACGCCCGAGCAACTCGACCAGGCCCTGGCTCAAACAGAAGCCGAGGTGCGGTCGCGGCGCAGATGACATCCGAAGTCCGAACAACGGCAAAGGTTGGCAGTGGGGCCGTCGAAAAACCCCATAGCAATAACCGGCCAATGGCACAAAACCTGGTTCTCGGTGTCTGGACACGGCCAAACGAGTTTGACCGTGCCACCCTTTGCGGTGAATCGGCGTCTGGACACACGGCCAAAACGAGTTTGACCGTGCCACCTCTCGTGGCGAATTTGGACTTTTTCAACGGCCCCGCGGTCTTGATGCTTATCCGAAGAATACCGCCATCAGGGCGCCGGCGCCGGCAATAAAAATCACAGGCCCTATCACTCTGACTAATATCTTTGCCAACGAGGTCTCGAAGTAGCTGGCCGAAAGCGCCATGCACAAGTGGACCGGCGTAGTGAGCAACCCACAGACCAGGCCGGAGAAGGCGAGCGTTTCGAGGCCGACTTTTGCCTCGGCGCCTGTCCCGATGAAGGGCATCAGGAACGGGAACGTGATGGCCACGCTCGGCATGGTCAGGCCGGTAAGAAAACCGACAAGCATCGGCAACAGAAAGATAAGAAGATGCGTGGGCACGTTCATTTCGGTGAGAAACGCGACAACCGAATCAACGGCTTGCCCGGCTTGAAGGTTGAGCTTGAAGAGCAAGGCCCCCAGCACCAGGAATGCGAAATCACAATTAACGCCCGCTTTGAAGATTTTCCTCCATCGATCCAAGGATACCCTGTGAAATGCGAGGAAGGCGACTATCGCCGCCAGGACCCCTATCGCCGGGGGAATGTCGAGAGCGGCATAGAGAGTCGCCACCAGGACGATAGGCCAGAAGGCGCCGACGAAGTTGCGGACATCATCCGAGAGTTTGGTTTTGGGGCTTGCTTGTCGGTCTTTCGGAGGTATGCCGCGCAGCAGGAGAAAAACTGCCCCTGCCAGCGTGCCTGCCAGAGTAAGCGCAATATTGTGGGAAATGAGAACGAATGCGGAAATGCCGAACATGCCCTGGATGAGCGGGACTGCAGGGAAGAGCGGCCAGACCGTTTCCCATTGATGGCGGAAGAAGAAATTGATAGCGGCCGAGTGCGAGCGGTCGATCCCGATATGGTCACCCAGGTCGCGGACCATTGGGGCCGAGAGCATAATTCCTCCCGGCGTCGGGAGCATGCCCATCATCATCGGGATGGCGGCCAGGGCGAATCGCCGGCTCTTGAATAAGCCCTGAAGTGCGGATACCAACCGCTGCGAGACGCCGGTCTCTCTCATCGCAACTCCGAGCACGTTGACCAGGATCACCAGCGCCGTTAGCGTAACGAAGAGGTAGCCGGTCGTCTGGCTCAAAGGCTTAGCGCGCCATTCTTCAACCACGGCCCGCCAAAACTCCGTCGGGCTCACGCCCAGGAGGATTGCCAGGCCCACCGCCGCGAGAAGCATCGAGCGTCCGAGCTTTACTTTCAGACGCAGCAGAACCACAAGAAGGAGCAGCGATGTAGCCATTGCAATAAGTGCATACATATCAGGATTCACAATCTACCGACAGGCGCCAATCTCCGCAAGAAGTTTCCGATATGGAGCGTATGTGGGGTGCGGCTGACTTTCCTGACACGAGGTAATCCAAGGTGTTGCACTAATTTGTCATTCCGAGCATCTCACCGGATTCTAAGGAGGCATAGAAAAGAAAATGAATCTAAACGAATCGTCATTGCGAGCATCTCACTGGATTCTCAGGATGCCTGCAAAAGAAAATGAGTCTCAAGAATAGTCATTGCGAGGAGGCCGAAGGCCGACGTGGCAATCTCCTACCGCTCGCACTACGAGAACTGTTCATTTTCTTAGGAGGAGCGCAGCGACGTGGCAATTTCCTACCATTCGCACTACGAGAACTGTTCATTTTCTTAGGAGGAGCGCAGCGACGAAGCAATCTCATTACGCTATAGTGACGAGATTTGTGAAGCACGGTGGTAATCGCGTCGGTATCCTACCGGCTTTTGCGGAACCTCCGGTGATAATCCTGTATGGCTTCTTTGTAGTACGGTGTGGGTAGAGGGCCCTTTAGGAGCGGGTCGTCCACGCTCTCCATCCAGGTCCAGAGTTTGTCGGACAACTCGGCCACGAGATCGGCATACTTAGGCGACTGGGCCAGATTGTTGCGTTCGTGCGGGTCGGCCCGGAGGTCATATAACTCTGCAACCGGCCTTCGGCCTGATTTCCTTCGCGGCCTTTCGACGTGCTCGGCCACCCGCTGGGGGACTACATCGGCCGGGTAGATGACGGTCCTGCCGGGCTCGAAGTAGCGAATCAGCTTGTGCCGCTCGGTCCGGACACATCGTGACAGGTTGTCGTAAAGGGCGTGGCTGGTGCGTTGGGCGTAGATTTCTTTGCGCGGGGACTTGTTTTGGGTCCCTTCAAGGACCGCCTTGAAACTGTGGCCCTGGAGATTGCCGGGGATATCGAGAGCAAGAAGATCGAGGATTGTGGGCAAGAAATCAACGTTGCTCATCAACTGCTTGATAACTCTGCCGCCCTCAAGTTTTGTGCCCGGCCAATGCATTATCAGCGGCGTCTCGATGCCGGGGTCGAAGAGCGTCCATTTGGCGCCGGGGTGCGGTATTCCGTGGTCGGCTGTGAAGATTACGAGGGTGTCGTCGGCGACTTCGCTCGATTCGAGGGCATCTAAAATCTCGCCGACGCACTTGTCGAAGAAATGGATGGTGGCCTGAAACATGGCGAGGTCTTCGCGGATTGCAGGGGTATCCTTGAGGTGGTGTGGTATATAGACGCCTTTTTCGGTATCTTTGCCGTTCTTGAACGGGCGGTGCACCTCGAAGAAGCCCACTTTCATAAAGAAGGGCTTCTCGCCTTTGCCTGCCTTGCGAAGCTCCTGCTGCGCGGCTTGGACTGTTTCAGAAGCGATCTTCTTTTCAGAGAGCACTTTTTCGTAGCCGAGGTCGTGGGGATCGCCCTGGGTAACGTGCTGAAGACCGACGAGCGTCGTGCGGTAGCCGGCGTCTTTGAGAATTGCCGCGACGTGCCGCTCGCCTTCGTTGAGTCGCCAGTTCCACGGCTCGTGCGTTAGGCCCATAAGTCCGTTGGCCTGGGGGTATCTGCCGGTGAGGATGACTCCGCGGCTGGGGCTGCACACGCAATCGGCCGCGAAATAATTGGCAAACCGAACTCCTTTGGCGGCCAGGGCATCTAAGCTGGGCGTGCGAACCGTTTCGACTCCATAGCAACCGATGTGCCGGCCGATATCGTGAGTAGTAATCATAAGGATATTGGGCCTGCGAGATTTGGCGGACCTGGATTCAGCGTGAAGGCTCCTGCTCTGGAACGCCCGCGAGGCGCCGGCTCCGGCAACAGCAGCGGCGGATAGTTTGACAAAGTCCCGTCTTTTCATATTGGCTCCTGGCAATGTGCGTTGATGTTTTCGAGAGCCATTCTAAACCTTTTTCCCGCAATATGAAAGCTGCCGGTCCAGATAAATGATGTCGGCTCCAATATCCCGGGGCGTCTCGAAAACACAAATTGGAGGCCTCGAAGATTGACTCTCCGGGGCGGGTTTGCTATACTGAAAGCTGGTTTCTCAGGTGGATTTGGTATATTCTCAGAAAGAAGGAGGTCCTCGGCATACGCTGAGACGATCGTTGTATGAGCATGAGAAGGGTGATTCTGTTGACGATGCTCTTAGCAGGCGGTTTTTGCTCGTCAAGGTCCGTCTGCGCCGAAGTGTTCGAGGTGATGGCGACCGTGGAGACTGTCCCTGTGCCTCACGCCGGCGACCGTGCCGACGATGCTGCCGTTTGGGTCCATCCGACCGATCCCAATCGAAGCGTGATCATCGGGACGGATAAGGACGATACCGCCGGCGGGTTGGCCGTCTATGATCTCGCCGGCAGGCAGATCTCTTTTGTCACGGGCGGCAAGATGAACAATGTCGATGTGCGATACAATTTCCCGCTTGCAGGCGAAGAAGTGGACATCATTTCCGTCGGCAACCGCACTGATGACAGCATTGCTGTTTATACGATCGATCCGAACACCAGGCTGCTAAGTGACATTGCCGCGCGAACCATCTCCATCGGTCTTGAGGAGGCATACGGCTCTTGTCTGTATCATAGCTGGCGCACGAGCAAATACTATGCGTTCGTTAATGATAAGAACGGAGAGGTGGAGCAGTGGGAATTGTTCGCTAACCCAAGCGGCAAGGTGGACGCTTTTCTGGTCCGGTCG
>JAUVXL010000052.1 GCA_030603595.1 Sedimentisphaerales bacterium
ACTATACAACTTATCGCGGCGGAGAATCAATGCTCGCAGGCCGTTCTGGCCGCTCTTGGTTCGATTGTTCAAAACAAGACCACTGAAGGATTTGTCGGGGCGCGCTATCACGCCGGCTGCGACGTTGTGGACGATATCGAGATGTTGGCGATCAGGCGAGCGAAAGAGGCCTTCGGTGCGAAATATGCAAATGTCCAGCCGCATTCCGGGACCGCCGCGAACCAGATAGTGCTAACGGCAATGTTGGAGAGGGGCGAGAAGATATTGAGCCTCGGCATCGACCAGGGCGGGCATCTCTCGCACGGGGCGAAGGTATCCTTTACGGGCAAGTTCTTCGACGTAGAGAACTACTACGTCGATAAAGCCACGTTCCTGCTCGATTACGATGCAATCCGAGCCAAGGCTTCTCAAACCAGGCCTAAGCTGATTATATGCGGAGCCACTGCCTATTCGCGGACGATAGATTTTGCCAAGTTCCGCGCCATCGCCGACGAGTTCGGCGCCTACCTCCTGGCGGACATCTCGCATATCGCCGGGCTGGTGATAGCCGGCGCTCACCCTTCGCCGATAGACCACGCCCATTTCACCACGACCAGCACCTACAAACCCGGCGGGCCCAGAGGCGGACTGATATTGATGGGCAAAGACTTCGAGAGCAAGATTCGAGTCGGGGCCAGGCAAACCACGCTTGCCGAGCATATCAATAAAACGACCTTTCCGGGCGTGCAGGGCACGCCCTATCTAAACAATGTCGCCGCCAAGGCGGTATTCTTTAAGGAGACGCTCTGCGAGCAATACCGGACCCGGCAGTTCAAAATCATCAGCAATGCCCAGAGACTTTCCTCCGCACTGGCTGATTTGGGCTACGACGTGCTCACCGGCGGAACAGACAACCATCTGCTCTTGATCAACGTTGGCAATCTATGCCCCGGCTTGACAGGCCTGGTCGCGCAGAAGGCGCTCGATCGGAGCGGCCTGATAGTAAATATGAATCGTCTGCCATACGACTCCAAACCGGCATCCATCACCAGCGGCCTGAGATTAGGTACGCCGATAGTCACAAAAAACGGAATGGGCCACGAACAAATGGACGCAATATCCGCCCTGATCGATGCCGTCCTCAGGGGCATCGAGACAGTCAGCGACACGGAGTACAAGCTTGCTGACTCCCTCAAAACAAACGTCAAAGACGAGGTGGCAAAACTATCTCAAGAATTCCCCATGCGCTAAAGACCAAATACAACGAAAGGGAGTCGAAAATGAAGAGAATAGCAATCGTACTGCCGCTGGCCGTAATGCTCTGCTCGTGTGCATCACCGGAAGAGAGGCACATCGGCACGTGGGAGGCCGCCGGAATTGCGGAGAGCGGGTACGCTGTGAAACTCGCCCGCAAAGATGAGGCAGAGGTAACAACGCCCGAGGGGACATTCTCGGGCCGGTACGTTATCGACTACACGAAGACGCCTGTCCGGCTGGATGTTACATGGGACGGCAAAACCGTCAAGTGCATCCTGGAGTTCGTCGATAAGGAGACGTTTAAGATTATCGGCGAGAGCGACTCGGGCAAGCTTCGACCGCTTGCTTTTGAACCGGCTGAAGATGTCGTCGTGTTCAAAAAAGTTGAGAAAAGCAGGCGAAAGAAGTAGCCTTCTCAAGACTCTTGAGCGCAAGCCGTACAATTCCCGGTCAGACACCCGGCCGAGCGTATGTAACTTCTGCGCGCCACAGATGTTAGGCAACCTGCGAAAAACGCGTTTTTTACCGGACTTTTCTCTTGACAAACTCAAGCTGATTTATTATGGTGGTTGCTTGATGAGTGTGGTGAAAAGCACATGAGGGCGTTCCCGTGTCTTTTCCCGCACAGGCGGCTTTGCATCATTGCCGGCTTATTAATGTGCGATGTATTATTTAAGGCCGCCCACATTTTTTTTGCGAACTTTCCATGGATGGATGTTTGATTGGGGCTGCCGGGTGAAACCGGCAGCCCTTCTTATTATTTAAGGCGCATTTCGGCATCTGTTAGCGGGTAGTCGCCGCGCAGGCCGTTCGGCTCGGTTATGGGGTCGTAAGCCTTCTTCTTCTTCCAGTTGGTGGAGAGGATGACCAGGCCGTCGGTATAAACTACATAGCCGCGGGCCTGCAAAATCGATTAGTACGCCTTACAGCGGATTTATTGAGATTCCTTGGGTTGGGCCAACTCCAGGTAATGGCAGAGGATTCTGAAGTTGCGGACGAATGTCTCGCAGGTGATCATCTCTTTTGTGATCCATCGGCCTTTCTCATCCATAGCTGCGATGGCTTTTCTGACGGCAGGTTCAGCATCTTTCGCACGCTGCGTTCGCACTTTCGGTGACGGCTTCTTTTGCTGCTGGGCCAGATATGCCTCGGCACCGATTGCCTTAACCTGGCGGTAGTAGCTGATTGCGCTGCCTATTCCGTACTCACCGCGCCAGCCGTAGCTGGTTCGCTCTTTGAGGCTGACCTTTTCGTAATCGTAGTGGATTTTATTGCCGTCCTCTCGGTCGCCGTAGATCGGCCTGTTGGTCTTGGCTTCATAAAGTCTTGCCCAAAGATTCTCGCCGATCCTGGACTTATTGAGCCATTCTATCGCCGCGGGAATGGGGGCGAGGTACTTGTCGTTCTTTGTGTAGATATAGAGCTGTACGAGCGTGCGTATGTTGCGCGCTGTCGCGGCGCTGCAGACACCCGGCGGCTCGAATGTTCTTGCCCAGGCCGGCTTCGTATCGTGGCTGTACTGCTGGGCCCAGCCGGCCTGCGGCTTGGCCAACTGCGATGCGATGATGAAATCGCCGCCGCGTTCTGCACAGGCAAGATATTCATCCTTGCCGTAAGCCTTATGCGCCTTGAGCATCACGTCTATGCAATCGTTGATGGTGTTGTCGTTGAACGTATAGTAATCGTTATAGCCGCCTCGCAGCGGATACCACTGGGGCCAGGCTCCGTTGGCGAACTGGCTTTTAATCATAAATGCAATACCTAATTCGACGCCTTCGGTGAGCCAGGACTCGTCGATTACCGAGTCGGCTTCGATGAGAAACTTCAACGCGCCCTGCGTTATATTATCGTCGAGTGTGCATCGGCCTTTCTTGCGGACGGGCGTCTTGGCGTCCGCTGTTAGATGCGCGATGTCCACACGGTGGTCCCATCCGCCGATCTGCCTTTGCCCCCAGACGAGCGCCCTGGCGACGTCTCTGGCCGCATCGAAATAGTACTTATCGCCGGTGACTTTCCAGGCCCGCAAATAGCACTGTCCGATGGTCGGCGTTCCTGGCGGCTGGACCCATATCTCGTTCGGCCGAGCCTTCTCATAGATCGCCTCGCCGTAGCGCTTTTGAAGGTCGAGCGAATAAATCCCCACGTAGCCGCCGTTGGTCGAAATCGACCGGAAGTAGCCCGCCGCTCTTTTCATTGCTGTTTTGGCCTCGTTGACAAGACCATCCGAAGCCAAGACAGGCTCGGGCAAGACTGTTAGTGCGAAAAGAACCAGACAAAGTACAAGTTTTCTCATAGCGGATTGTCCTGTGATTAGGAGTCAAGTTTACACCCTATTTAACGCTAATCCGCTCCGGACGACAAGCCCTATCTCAGAGGCTGCAACAAAAGGGTGCGGCCAGATTTTCTGGCAAGGCAATTCTATCGTGTCATGCTGAGTGAAACGAAGTCCCGGCGCGCCGGGAGCCCAGAAGCGAATGAACCAATCGAGTATGAAAGACTAACTCGCCTTGCAACCCAGATTCTTCGTCCGCCCGAGGCGGACTCAGAATGACAAATGAGCGTGACGTCTTGTCATCGAAAAGATTACGTCATGCCAGAAAAGTTAGCCACACCCTAACAAAATGAGGTTCCAGACGTCTTTGGTCCTCTGGATTCCCGCCTTCGCGGGAATGACAAAGGGAAAGTTTTCATTTTAGTTGACGATCTTTCCTGGCTCGGTCAAGGCGGGCTGATGGAATTGAATTGACCGCATCGCATCCGGCGTTTAGGATTTGGGCCTGTTGACAATGGGTATCAAGCATCAAGTATCGAGGTATCGAGCATGCTTGTTGGTGTTATGACGGCACAACTGCACATGCGGGGGATAGCCTCGCTCAAGGCCAAGAGGAGCATTGTCAAGGGGCTTATCGGCAGGCTCAAGAGCAGGTTCAATATCTCTGTCTCGGAGGTTGACGACCAGGACATTAAGACCAGCGCCGTTATCGGCATTGCGATAGTCTGCAACGAGAGCCGATTCATCGACCAGCAGTTCGACAGCATTATCAACTTTATGCGCAACGACGGTAGATTCTATCTCGGCCAGATCGCACGAGAAATATTCTCATAACTGGATACTGTTGCAGGCCGTTGCTGTATGATGCTGGCGAGACTCAGATTCCCTTTGTGCGTGCTCGTTTAGAACAGGTCTCGAATGTTGTAAACACGAGTCTGCCACTTTGCTTTTAGGGTGTCTTTTGTTGCTATGGTGATAACTCCGCCATTGACTATGTAGCCGAGTTGGCCGGGATTGCCGGTGACGGCCATCAGCAGGGACTTCAAAGCCACGCCGAGCGGAACACCCGATATGCCGTCCATGGCTATCTCGGTCTGCTGGTCTATCGCTGCGTTTTCGTACAGGTCTTTCCAAAAAACAATGAGCCGCAGGGGCGGGTCAACGGAGTTTTTCACGTCGTCTATCGCCTGGCCGAAAGTCGTATCTCGCGTCCAGTGCGAAAAATCGGCGGATCGCCGCAATTGACCATCGAGCGATTTAACTGCAGGTCTCTGCCGTGCCGGCGTTTTCTTCGGCTGTACGAAGTTAAGTGCTTCGAGGACCTTGCGAATCCGGCGGTCGCCTCGCGGGTCCGGGGCGCCGGTGATCGGCGGCGGTTCTATCCGGAGGGAGTCTTTCGAGTTGAGTTGAGCGGATATCGCCCCGGCGTATGCGATTGGGACCTTCGGAAGATGAGACGAGCCGAAGGACATAAATGCGCCAAGATAACATCGCGTGCCGTCGGCGACGACGACGAACGGCATGCCCCAGGCACTTCTTGGGCTGGGAATACGCTCTTTAATACCGGAAGCGAGCTTTAGAACATGTCCGCTCCAGTCGTATCCGACCAGGTCCTTCTCGGTGATAATCGCATCCGAGGCAAGATGTAATTGTTCGATGAGGATCTCGTCCGGCTTGCCGACGTCTATCGGATCGGCGACGAGATATATGGCGAAGCGATGTCTGTCCTTCGTTGGCTTTGGCTCGAACATCTTGAGACTCTTCCAGGGCTTACCGTCGAAAGGCCCATAGATGGGATTTCTGCCCGGATGGCCGGGTTCGAGTGTTATGTAGTGCAGATCTTTGGCCGGAGCATAGTAAATAACGCCATCGCACCAATGCTCCGGATGACGGGCTACAACAACTTCTCTGCGGAGACGATACTTGTTCGGATCGGCCGGATCAGGCTCGGAGAGGTCGGACAATTCAGCGATGCTGTTAGTCTTTGGCGCACTACTTAGATCGAGCCCGCAAAACTCAAGCCTCTTCTTGCGTGGAAATCTCCTTGCCTTATACTCCTTTAGAATTCCGCGAACGGTATCCAGTTTGGGAGCGCCTTTGCCCGGGCCCTTGATCAAGGCTGCTCTTTGAACGGCGGGCACATCTTGAACTGAGTATTTGCTGAACAATTTCCATTCGGCTTCCAGTAGGCTCCCATCCATCCTGCCCGGATGGATCAGAACGCGATATCGCAACTCAAGGCTCCTGCCCGCCTTGAGCGTGTAGGGTTCGTTGAACAAGATGGCAGGGCTGAAATATCCGAACGGCGTCTTTGTATCCACGCTGACATACCACGGCACAGGGTGTTTCAGGTTTTTCGGATGGTCGAAGATGGCGATGCCCGCTGCTTTTCCGTCGGGGGTTTGGCCGGTGAAATCCATCCAGCGGGCGTTTTTGCCGTGTGCCTCCATGCCTTTTCTTCCTTCGCTGTCGATCACGTGCCAGTTAGAAATGTCCTTGGCGATCCTGACGGACAGGCCTGCGTAGCCGCCCCAGGCCTTGCCTTCCGGCTCGCCCGGTATCGGCGTGCGGTCTAAGACGACGTCCTGATCGCCCGCGTTGAACGTGCTGCGCCAATCGATATGGTATCGGCCCTGTTCGTCGGGTGCGCTGACTTCGAGGGCGCGCTTCTCGGTAAGCAAGACAGGCTTGTTGGGCGGATGGCAGCTGATGGTCATCTCGATAAAAGCTGAGTAGTCGTCATGTGTTCTAACCTTTACATCCACCAACTCGTTTCGTCCCTGCGAAAGGCAGGTGGTGCGGTCCTCCTCCCAATAGTTCAGGCCGTTGATGTGTTTCCATGAGAACCACAGGCCGTGATGCCACGGATGATCCGGCGGGCTGTCCCAGGTAAGCTCGGTGCCGTCGGCCAGAGCCAGCGGATGGAAGTAGGGCTTGCCCAACTTCCTATCGAAGTTGAGTTGCCAGACTACTCTGCCGTCCTTGACCAGGGCCAGCAACTCGTTGCTCCGCCGCCACTGATATCCCGTCTTCGCGGCGTCGGAAGGCACAGGAATAGTGACCTTGCCCGTAGCGGCCCATTCGGTGCCTCGCAGCATCAGCGCCTTCCACATATCATTTTGCATAACCGTCGCATCGTGGCCCAACTCGTTGTAGAAGCATCGGCCCTTGCCGAACTGCGTACAGATAGCCACCGGTTCGAGAAGCCCGGAGCCGCCCTTGTCCTTTGCTGATAGCGCCTCGCACAGGACGTGAATGTTCGGCTGGGTCCCCATCCGATGCCACAGCTCATCGCGTATTTCGAAGTCCGGCATCCCGGCGGTCACCGGATGGCTCTTGTCCTTGACGGTCACCTTGAAAGTGTGCATAGGTCCGTGGCCGGTCGTGCCTAATTTCCAGGTTGCGCCGACCATTTGCTGATACTCGGGCCAATTGTGGAACGTCGCACTGGCCGCGTGAAACAACGCAAAGCCCTTGCCGCCGCGGACGAAATCGAGAAATGCCTTCTCAACGGCCGGGCCCCACTGTCTTTCGTTGACATTGGGCCACGCGCACCAGTTGCTCACCACCACATCGTATTTGGCAAGAACATCGGCCGTGCATGTCGTGGGGTCCTCGGTAACGTCGGCGACGAAACGGGTGCTGCTGTTATATATTTGCTCCAGGACCGGGGTTGTCTTTCGCCAGTCGTGGTTGTTTCGTCCGCTCAGGATAAGGACCCGAAGAGGCCCGGCCTGCTCGGCAGCGTCGGCTTCGCCAAGAAAAGGCAGCAAGGCAGCCATCGCCGCCAAAACAAACGCAGCTAACGATTTAATCATCATAAGCTTGATCCCGGGAGTTGTCATTGCGAGGAGGCCGAAGGCCGACGCGGCAATCTCAAACCACTCGAACGCCGGAGATTGCTTCGTTGTTTCACTGCTCACAATGACAGCCACAGCTTTAGCTTCGAGAGACTACTATCGGCTTACTTCAATCTGCCAGCGGTCCAAAGAATCGCTCGCGATAGAACCTTGCGGTAATTCGGATTCGCGTAGGCCTTGCCGTCGTGCCCCAACTGCAAGCCGCACACCTTGCTCTTGCCGTACTTCCGGACCCAGCAGACGGTTCTGTCGCTTTCGGGATGGTCAACGGTGAGCAGGACGTGATTATCCTTCTCGAACCCGCAGTATTTGTAGCCCTCATCGTGTATCTTGAAATCCTTCAGGCCGCGAGTAATCGGGTGCGACTTGTCGGCAACCTTGATATCCATATCGAGATCGTGTTTGTATGTGCTGCCGCGAATCTCCTTGCCGCCTTCTTTGGTCGGCTTGACATAGTATTTGCCGCCGGCTATCTTTTTGAATTCAGGCCAAGCCTGGAACGCGCCCATATTGTGATGAAGGCAGACATAGCCGATCCCTCGGTCGAGCAGCTTCTTGAAATTATCCCGGCGCTTCTGAGAGATATTCTGCGTCATGTTGTACATCACGATCACATCGTAATCCCAATCGCTGATGTCCTCGAATATCTCGCTGTGGTCTTTGAGTTTGATCTCGGTGCACTTCATGCCTTTGAACGGATCGGAATTGAACATCTCCGTAAAAGGTTTTTGCTCGAAGCCATGGCCGCCCGTCAGCACGGCGACTTTGAGCGTGCCGGTCAATCGTGGGGGCAGGGGCTTGACCTTTATGCTTCTGTAATAGACGACGCTCTTGGGGTCGTGTCCCTGGAGGGCGAACGTGCCGCTGGAGAGCTTTCTGGCCGGAGACTTCCTGAGGCTGTAGCTGGGCGGCTCGGTCCATTCCACCGTCGTCTTGCCGTTGACCTTGATAGTGATATCATTGCCCTGAACGATAATGTGCTCGGTGAACCATTCGCCGTCGTTGGCGGGCGACTTATCGAGTACATCGCTCACGCCGTAGAGCCCGCCTGTCTTCTTGCGGTCGCTATGCGTATTATTGACCTGCACCTCGTACCCCTTGGGCGGCCAACCGCTTTTGTGCACTTCGGTGTGAAAGTATATTCCGGAGTTCGAGCCTTTTTCAGTCTTTATCTCGGCCTTGAGTTCAAAGTTGCGGAAGTCAGCATTCTCAACCGGACCGACATAGAAGAGGTGCGAGCGCGGGCCATGTGTGATGAGCAAGCCGTCCTTGTTGACAGTCCATGTTCCCATGTTCTCGGTGCGCTGCCAGCCGTCGAGCGTGCCTTTGAAAAGCTCTATCCAACCGTCCTCGGCTGCGGCGGCGCACGAACAAGCAGCGCCGGCGACCAACATCGCGAAAAGCATTTTTTTGATCATCTTCTTCTCCTTGATTATGTAAACCAGATGCTTCGCCTTTCGGCTCAGCATGACAACGAAAAAAACAACTCGAGTAGGTTCTACAGCTTCCACGGCGCCCGCATTACCCGCGCGAGTCTGCGGTTGGCTGCATCGTTATCGATGAAGCGTTCCTTCTTCATGTCCCAGGTGAGCTTTTGCTCCAGGCGGATTGCGATATCGCTTATCTGGCAGACGATATCGCCCTGCACGGAGTCGTCGATATTAGCGATCGCCTTGGCCCTGGTCTTGACGCAGTCGAGCAGGTTTCGCACATGGTTATGGCTTTCGACAAGCCGTTTATCGTTCGGCCCGAACTCGGATTTCAGTATCTCAGGCGAGCTTGCATAGATGCCGCCTCGGTGGACATGCACCCAGCCGTCGCTCCCCTCGAATGCGGTCCCGTGGCTCTGTATATTCGTGTACCGCTTTTGAAACTCTTGGCGGGTGGGCCAGCCGGTGAAGTTCATCGTCACGCCGCCGGCGTACTTGAGGCTCACATCCCAGTTCATAGCGGTATCGCAGACTCCCTCGGTCGGCCATTTGCCCTTGCCCTCAACGGTGACCGGGCCGGTGAGCCTGTCGCCACCGCCCCATAAGGCGATATCGACCGGGTGAATCCCCCATCCGGCGATAAAGCCGAGCGCATAATCGGAGATGAACCACCACAGCGCATTGGAAGCACGGTCCTTGGTGTAGGGCTTATAAGGGGCCGGGCCAAGCCACATATTGTAGTCGAGCCATTCAGGCACCGGAACCGGCTTCGGGTCCCCGCCCTGCGAGCTGCCCGGCGACCATACATTTATCGTGTGCAGCTTGCCGAGCTTGCCGTTCAGCGCCAATTCGCACGCTAAGCGGAACTGCCGCCCTGATCGCTGCTGCGTTCCGAACTGAAAGATCCTGCCGTAACGATGCACCGCTTTGCGCAGCGTCTGGTCCTGCTCGACGCTGAGTCCCATCGGCTTTTCGAGATAGACGTCCTTGCCCGACTTCACCGCGGCCAGGGCCGTGAGCACATGCCAATGATCACACGTAGCCGAGAGGATAACGTCGATATCGTCGCGGGCCGTCATTTTGCGAAAGTCCTTGTACGCCTTGCAGCCTTCGGCCTTGTAATGGTTGTTTACCAGCTTCCGCACAGCATTGCGCCTGGTGTTCTTGACGTCGCATATTGCGACGACGTGGGCGTCCTTCTGGCCAAGGAAGTTGCGCATCACGCCGGTGCCTTGCGGCCCGACGCCGACACAACCGACCGTAATCCGCTCGCTGGCCGCAACGCTGCCCGCATTGCCCAGCGCCGACGACGACACCAAATACGGAAACCCAACCACCCCCGCCGCCGTACCCGCAGCACGCCCGATGAACCGCCGTCGATCAATCATCCTATTCTTCATAATGAATACTCCTCAACTGAAATAAGGTAATTTGTGAAATGCCAATCGCTAATCAATAAACAAGACTCCTTGTCTGCCGTCAAACTTACCAAAGGAAGAAAACACAGCATATAGAGTCTAACCAAACGAACCTGCCCCGTCAATCCAAAAACACGCCTTCTCTGATAGGCGAAATATGCTCCCATAAAATGAAAAAACTGTTTACTCTGACCGTCTGAATGCTATACTAACGGGGTGGTGGGTGAGGGGAGTACTTTGGGCGCATGGAGTGTTCAGCGAATGGAGACCTGCGTAGTAAAGCTGACAAAGGCATCGAAAAAATACGGCAATTTGAATGTTCGTGCGTGTGGCAAGGACTTCTTTCCAGACAACGTTTTCGGTAGCCACTCAAGGAAAACGGGCATTGGTGCGCAGATCGTCCTGAAAGCCGAAGGTCTAACTGAGCCGATCAAGACAGACATACCAACGGACAAAGCCACGGGACGACCTCGCTGGTTTTTTAGGGAACGAAAGTGGTTGAAAGAGTTTCTGACATCCCACAGCCTTGTTCCGGGGGACGAAGTGGTTATTCACCGCCTGGATGCTCGGACTTACGACATCAGCCCGCCGAGATTTGCGCGTCAGTTGGAACTATTCAAGAATGGCCTGCGTCCAGTAGTGTACGCCCACAAACTTGCAGAAAAGTATATAGAAGGCACTCCGGCCGAACACAGAAAAAAGAATGGCCAGTATTTCACACCACCTGAAGTGGCAGATTTCATGGCAGATCTGGCCCAAGTAAACGGGCGTTCGGCGATAAGGATCCTCGATCCTGGTGCAGGAACGGGTATTCTGTCATGTGCTGTTTGTGAGCGGTTTGGGCAGATTCAAGGAGTCAACGAGATCGAACTGGACGTGTATGAGACTGATCCCTGTCTGCTTGCTCTGCTCGACGAAGTTCTTCCACATCTGGCATCTTGGCTGCGCCGGCACGGTGTCTCTTTCAAGTCTAGAGTATTGGCCGAAGACTTTGTGCTCTCAGCCGGTGAATTGACGGAGGAGTTCGAGCCTTATGACGTGGTTCTTTCCAATCCACCCTATAAGAAGATAGCTGGGGATGACCCACGATCACGCTTGGCCAGAGAAGCTGTTTGCGGGCAACCTAATTTGTATGCTCTTTTCATGCTCGCTGCCGCCAAGATGCTCAGACGTTCAGGCTCGATGGTGTTCATAACACCGAGGAGTTATATGGCTGGCTGCTATTTCAAAGCTTTCAGACAGGCGTTTTTCAAAATCGTTCAGCCTGTCAGAGCCCATCTCTTTGAGTCCAGGAAGGACGTGTTCTCGAATCAAAAAGTCCTGCAGGAGAATGTCATTCTGAAATCGCGTAAAGGTGTGGTTGCCAAGAGTATCATCGTTTCTCATTCGCACAATTCGGAGGATTTGGAGCGCTCCGTGTTGAATAAAGTGCCGCTGGCGTATGCACTCCACACCGGCAAGAATGGCATGGTCTTGCGATTACCTGTGGACGAATTCGATGACCTCGTGGTTGAGATAGTGGATTCGTGGACAAATACCCTCGCAGATTACGGTTTTGAGATATCAACTGGCCCGGTCGTTCCCTTCAGAGCCAAGGAGTTCATCGTACCGAATAGTCGATCTTCAAAGGGTACACTCGTACCGTTACTGTGGATGCGCAATGTCCAGCCGATGCGGATGACCTGGCCTTGTGATTGCCCTGATAACCGGGATGCAACCAATCAGTTCATTATGGCCAACAACGAGACACGCCGCCGAAAGCTACTCGTGCCACCCAGGAACATGGTTCTTCTTCGGCGTTTCAGTGTGAAAGAACAGAAACGTCGACTAACTGCGGCCCCGCTTTTTGCCGGAGCACTCGATTCGGAATGGATAGGCCTTGAAAACCACCTCAACTACATACGTAGGCCACGAGGAAAGATGACGCAACACGAGACGATCGGCTTGGCGGTGCTCTTAAACAGCTCTCTGATTGATCGGTACTTTCGGATATGCAACGGAAATACCCAAGTCGGAGCGACTGAAATTAGGGCCATTCCGCTGCCGCCCTTAGATATTATCGTCCAGCTTGGCAAGTCTTTTGGCAGACGCATGAGACGTGAAGTACACGAACAGATCGATGCGCTTGTCTGGAAGGCGGTCAAGCCGTTCTGCAAAAACCGAAAGCTATTGGAGAGGATGACGCATTGAGACGCATAGAGCAGGCTCAGAAAATCCTAAAAGGTCTTGGCCTACCCCCACGGCAGTGCAACGAAATATCAGCTATCACGTTCTTAGCGTTGGCAAATATTGGAAGGGGTGATCCATGGGACAGTGCCACGGCACAGCGGCTCAGGATTCACGATGTCTTGGTTTTTGCCCAGACCAAGCTCAGAAAGAAATATGCTGAGAACACGCGCGAAAACATCCGCCGCCAAGTTATACACCAGTTCGAACAGGCGAGGATTGTAGATCGTAATCCTGATGATCCGAGCCTGCCAACGAATAGTCCGCGGACTCACTATGCCTTGACCGATGAGATCATAGCTTTAGTTCATTCTTTTGGAACGAAGTCCTGGTCGGAAAACCTCGATGAGTTTCGCTCCCGACGAACGGGCCTGATTGAGCTTTATGCGAAGAAACGCAAACAGCAATTGATTCCGGTTAAGCTGTCGTCCGGAAAGGACTTGTGTTTATCTCCTGGAAAGCACAACGAACTACAAGTTGCCGTCATTGAGGAATTCGCTCCACGTTTCGCGCCTGGAGCGGTCGTTGCGTATTTGGGTGATACTGCCCGGAAGATGCTGCACTTGGACCATAAGGTCCTGGATAAACTTGGACTGAAAGTAGATAAGCACAAGAAGCTCCCGGACGTTGTCCTCTATCATAGCGAGCCCGAACGCCTTTTTCTGGTGGAGGCCGTGACTTCCCATGGACCCATATCACCCAAGCGATACCGTGAACTATCGCAAATGGTCTCAGGTGTTCTGGTGACTCCAGTATATGTAAGTGCATTTCCCGACTTGAGAGAATTCAAAAGACACCTCACAGACATAGCTTGGGAAACAGAGGTGTGGATTAGCGAAATACCTGACCATTTAATACACTTCAATGGCGACAAGTTCCTTGGCTGAGCCTCTTCGTTGGGATGGAGTTCATACACCCAAATAAAAAAGGCCCTTTCGGGCCCCCGATGGCATTCGCCATCCACCTCCAGTAACCTGGATTACTTAAAGTATAGCACATTCAACTCTGTTGTCAAGTGTTCCCGAAAAAATATGATAGCCGGATATCAGAAGCTGTAGCGCCAGCCTGTGTATATGTTTGTGTTGTTTTGGAATTGGCCGAAGAAGGTGTTGGGGTAGTCGCCGAAGAATATGTTGGCGCCGATTTCCCAGGCGAGGTTGTCGTTTATCTTGTAGTTGACGTTCGGCCGCATATAGACGTCTTTGTCCGACGGCGAATAATAAGTAAACAGCGAGAGCCGCAGGTTCTGGTTCATCAGCAATTTAGTCAGGCGAACCGTTGTCAAGTGCCTGTATTGATCGCGCGCCGCCCCGGAGGTCAGGCTCCGTTTGTATGCGTGGAAATCCAGCATCTGCTCGACGTAATACTGCAGGCCCATCGTCAGGTCCCTGCCGATCTCCTGCGTATAGCCGAGCAGGTAACGTATTTCGCTATTATTGATAAGGGCGTTCTTGCCGCCGGCATCGTCGGACGAGTCGTAGTAGCCGACTTCAGTATTACCTATGCCCTTGCCGACGGGCCCGCGAGCGCTGGCGCCATAGACACTCAAATCGGGAAACAGCGCCTGGTTCATCGCTGCATTCTGTCCGCCCGGGCTCTTCCAGAACCCGCGATAGCCGTAAAGAGCGACTTCGTAATTCTTGATTGTTTTATAGAGCCTTGCGGCGATTTCGTCGTCGCGGAACCAGCGGTTGGGCCTGTTGGTGTGGACGATTGCATTATCGCCTGCCAGGCTGCCCATCGGCGAGTTCCAGTACGAAATTCGCGTGCCGTCGATGTATCTATCCGGGTCGAATTGAGGCGTGTAGGCGATATCGAGATTCGCCCAGTCGTCGAACAGGCTGATCTTAACCGCGTCGGACGGGGCCTTTAAGTATTCGTTGTCCCTGCCGATGAAGAACGACTGCCAGTCCTTCGGGAACAAATCGTTGATAAAGATAAGGTCGCCCGTTCCCCACGTCAGTATTTGCCTTCCGATCTTCATATCCATAAACTCGAACGGGCGTATGAAAATATTGGCCTCGCGCAAATCGAAATCCGCCTGCTCCTCGACCAGATCCCCGAAGATATCGCCCTTGACCTGTATATCGCCCCAGTCCATATACGAGTAGAGGTCGAGCTGAAAGCGACTTTCCATGATTGACATATCCTTGGCGTACTTGTCCTTCCTCGTTCGATACCCGGCCCGCATCTCATAGAAGCCGTGGACCTCGATAGGCATCTTGGAAAAGAGCGAACCGCCGGCGCCCTCATCGCCTTCTTCAGCTACGACAGCAACAGAGAAAAGAGACATCGCCAATAATGCAGTAATCGTTGTCGGGCGAATCACCTGATTGCCTCCCTTGGCGGACGATGGAGGTATCGCTCCGTGAAGATGCTGTCCTTGAGCTTGATATCGTACTTGATATCGGAGAACTCCATTTCCGTCTTGCCGCCCGTTGCCAGATTCGATACTACCGATTTGACCACCGTCGGAAAGCCCTGAATCTTCTCGACTTTCTTGGATTCAATTGTTCGATAGAGCTTGTCCTTCTTGTCGTAGAACTCCATCTTCATCGGCACAAACGTCTTGCGGTCTATCGCTACTGTGAAATAATTGAATTCAACAGTATCCGGCTTCTTGGGCACGTTCTTGACGATAAACAGCTTATCGGTGGTCTCGACCAGCTCATGCGTATCCTCTTCGAGGCTCCTGCCCGAGACATCCTCGTAGAGGAAGTCCGAGCCGACAAAGCTGGTGCGTTTATCGCCTGCTGCGATACGCTTGACCAAAGAAAGGGCGGGCAGATACAGCCACCTGTCGTCGTCCTTCTTCAGATCGGCCCTCTTATGGACCATATACGTCATTTTGCGAACGTCGGCCGGGCGGTGGAAATAGACGAAATACTTCTGGTCGCCGCCGTCTTTTACGTCCTTTCTGAGGATAATGAACTCGCGGTACTGCTTCTTGCCCTGCTTACTCGTTATCGTCATCTTGATCTTGGCCTTGCCGTCTTCGCCCTGGTAGTATGCGACGACATTGGCCTTGCTGACTATTGTCCGGACGTCGGGCGATGCCTGCGTTGAGTTCGGCTCGTCTGCGGCGAAGACAGGCCCTGACAGAGCGACGAGTATTGCTATGACCAAAATCCATACAGCTTTCATCTTAGACCTCACTTTCTTGACAAGGTTGGGCGTGATTCGCCACGCCAAGCTTCTTGAGTATCGCAATCGTCGGGCACCAATTGGTAAATGCCGATTGCAGCAAAGTCAGGCCTATAAGGGCCGTGAAGAGCAGCCAGTACGGCGAATGGTAGTGCGCCAGTATGGTGCTTGCCGTCACGAGCAAACCTGCTATACCTCTCAAATATCTTTCAATAGTCATAATGCGCCTTCCTTATTTCTCTTCACTGCCCCAAGCTCTCTTCTTCGCTTATCTTGCACGCCCGACGTCGAGACGAAGCTCCACAAACGAGCGCCATGATCGGGATCGCCACGATGCTCAGCCACGCCAGCCCGCTCCAGTCGGCAACGGCGTATTGATGGATATTCAGGGCGAGAAGCAGCACCATCGCAATCGAGAGGACCAGGCAGAGTACGCAATTGCACGTTACTGACTTTGGCTCGCCAACGTGCCGGAAAAGCACCTTCTCGGCGAGCTTCAAAATCGCCGGCAGCGCGAGCAGTGTAACGCCGCCGGACAGCGCCATTATCGCACACAGGAATATACCGACGGTTTTGTAAGGCACCAGCGGAGCGGCCAGCAACGGTAGAAATCCTATCGCGATTACCAGGACGTTTCTACTGATTGCCTTGGCCGGCTCGCCGAACATCACGCCGGCGCTTGCCTGCCACGAGCCCGTCTGACTGTAACTTGTGCGTGCGCGTTCGAGGAAGTGAATCGCAAAGTCAACCGCCATCCCGAGCGTAAGAGCGCTGAGCACCGCGACCGGCATATCGTAATCTTTCCCGACCAGGCCGATTATGCCGTAGATCACCGCGATGGTAATCAGCAGAGGGACCATACATACAATGCCCCACAACGGCGAGCGAAACAGTATCGCCATCATAATGAATACGATGATGAAGCTGCCCATAAAAGACCGGAGCATCCCCCGAACCATCTTGTTTTGCCACACGGTGTTTATATAGGTAAGCCCCGCCCAATTATACGTGAGCTTCGCGGGCAGCGGGTTGCTGTCCAGGTATTCATCCACCGCCTTGACGACTTTTTCCATATCCTTATTGTCGCCGCTGGGAAGCTGCATCCAGATATTTGCGTGCATATAATCGGTCGTCACCAGGTGCCACAAATCCCCCGGCTTGTGGCTGCTCTGAAACTGTAGCAGACACTGGGCCACCGCCGCCGATGTATCGGGGATGCGATAATTCTCTTCCTTGCCGTCAATAAGCTCCTGGTGGACCTTCTTGACGACGTCCGCAACGGAACTGCTTTTGCCCACAAGGCCTGCGTTTTGAAGATGTTGCTGGAGCCTATCAATATAGCGTAGCGCCTCGGGCTGCTTGAACGGCTTGACGCGCTCCTTCTCCAGGTCGAAGAAATCGATAAACTCATACCAGACATCCGCCCGGGCCTGTGGACTCGAAGCCTCCTTCTCCTCAGCCGCCTTGACGAGCATCTCGAACAACTCGCCTTTGCTGTCAACCGTCGAAGCCGTCTCCAACAGAAGTTTCTCCGCTTCGACTGCCACATCCGGTGCCTCCGGCAAATCCGGCTTGAGTTCATCTCCCTTTGCCAGCACCTCCCGGCGAAATGCGTCAATATATTCGTAGTAGTCGTTCCTTGTTTCATTGGAGTCGAATACGAGGTAGGCCATGTAGGTCCCGCCGAAATGATCGTTCAGTTCAATATCGGCTCGGCGGATGGGGTGATTCTTGGAGAACCACTTTACCGGATTGTCGTTTATCTCGATTTGCGTGATGCCGTAAACAGCCACGCCGGTCGCGATCAGAGCGACCAGGAGAATTGGCTTGGCCTTTGTATAAGTAAACCGCCCCGCGGTGCTGAGCAATCTGCCCAGCCGGCTTTCCTTCTCCGCGTGTGCACTGGCTGAGCCGAAGTTCTCAAGCGAAGTCTCCTTAATCATCATAATATAGGCCGGAACGAAGACGATAGTGCAGACCCACGCTATCATAATGCCGACCGCAACGAACACGCCGAACACCTGCACCGGCGGAATCGGCGTTAGCGCGAGCGATGCAAACCCGGCTGCCGAGGTCAGCGAAGTATAGAGCATCGGCATAAACAAATTGCCCATAACTTCGAGGATAGTATTCCTTCTGCCCTTTTCCTTAGTGTAGAGGTCGAAAAATTCCGAGAGAATATGCACCGAATCGACGACCGCTATCGGCATGAGGAAAATCGGTATCATCGAACTCATAATGTGCACCGGGTAGCCAAGACCGATTAAAAGCCCCATCGTCGAGATGACCGAGACCATCGCGACAATCATAGGCGAGATAACCAGCACCAGCTTGCGGAAGAAAAGCAGCATCAGGCCGAATATGACCGCCATCGCCAACGGCGCCGATATGGCCATCTGAATAAACATTTCAACACCGAACGTATCCTCAGCCACCGGCAGCCCGGTAATATAGTATTCTTCGTCGCCGGCGTATTTGGCTATCTCCGCGTTGAGCGCCTTATAGACCCTGTTGCTCAAGTCCTTGGTTGTCAAAGGCAGGTACAAGCAAATCGCCTTGCCGTCCTCGGAGACAATCGTTCCCTTGAGCATAGGATTCGACATAGCCTTGTTCTTAATCTCGTTGGCCTCGGCCTGCGTTGCGGGTGGTTCTTTCATCAGCCATTCGAACGTAACCACGCCGGGACCGCCCTGGCCTATGTGATCGACCGTCGAAGGCGCAAGCAGGTCAACTTCAATAACGCCTATTTGCCCATTCGGATCGTACTCATCGGTCCAACGCAGTGTCTTGGCGAATTCCGTCAGTTCGTATATCCTTGCCAACGACGACGGGTTGAACACGCCGTTGGGGTCCTCATTGTTGACGATGCCCACTACCACAATATCGCTCAAGCCGAACTGCTCCTTCGTTTGATTGTGAAACAGCCTAACCGGCTCGTCCGCCGAGAGCATATTCTCCGGGTCGGTATCGACCCTGATAAGCGGTATCAGCGCCCCGAGCGCCAGCGTAAAGGCAACCATAACCACCGTAACTAACTTGTAGTGCCTTAAAGAGTAATCTGTAATCTCTTGCTTGACATCCATTCTTCAACCTCACTTCTGACATTTGTATTCAAATATTGGCATATTCTTTTGCCCTTAACTTGAGCGCATAGGAATTTGTTATTTAGGCGAAATGGGCAATATGGAGAATCTGTCATTCCTGCGAAAGCAGGAATCCAGTCTTTGGGCCTTGGATCCCCGCGTTCGCGGGGATGACAGGATGAGGCTATTGTAAAAGTCCCGGGCGAAGCCCGGTTAATTTAACATCAAGGCGGTATCAGTCTTTTAACAATCCCTCAAGTATCCTCTCTTCATCTTCTGCGACATGTCCGCCCATCACCTTGGCGATGTTGCCGCCGAACATTTTCGCCATCAGGCCCATGTTCATTTTGGAAACATAAACCTTTCCATCCTCGCCCTCCCAGACGCCAAACGTACACGGCATCAATACCCAGATGATAACGCCACATAATGCAGCGCCTACTGCAAAACCGACCGTGCTGCTTGCTAATAATGCTTTGGCACCATACAGCTTATTGACTTTCGTTTCACTGTCGATCATCTTCTTGTCCCTTTCTCTTGCTCACAATGGTCATAAATACAATCCAGCAGTCTAATCACATTCTTGTTCTCGATGTGGTAATAAACCTTCGAGCCATCGCGCCTGGAGCCCAGCACGCCCTTGTCTTTCATCATATTGAGTTGCTGACTGGTGATGGCCTGCTTCTCGCTTACTGCCCGGACGATATCTCCGACGTTCATCTCCCCCGGCACAAGCAGCTCGACTATTTTCAGCCTCGCCGGATGCGCAACGGCCTTTAAGACTTCGGCAACGTGTTTTGCTATATTATTGTCAATCATACAACCCCTAACATATTAGTTTATTGCTATATAGTAATATGCTGATATATCTACAGGAGGTTCATGAGAAAATCAAAACTTCCTAAGAACAGCAGCATAAAGAGCTTAGCGTTTCGAAGCTGCTGCAATTCTCACTTGTGAGTCGGGCTTATGAGCTTGGTCTGATGACATTTGGCTGGCCTACTCGAAAGATTTGCATGCTGCCAAGAGATATAGAAATCCTGCAAGGGCTGATAATATCGCGATTTTTCTTACAGAAATTCCTTAGTTCAGCCCGTTTTATGCTTGACAAATCCAGGATCGTTGGTTAAGTTGGGGCAAAAAGGCAATTTGGTGGGCCCCTAACTCAAAAGGATTTGGTTAAAGACGAGGAATGGATAAAATGAAGGATTTATTTACCACCGGAGAAGCCGCGGAAGTCTGCAAGGTGAGCCAACAAACGATTATCCGCTGCTTTGATGCCGGTAGGCTGGAGGGATTTCGTGTTCCCGGCTCAAAATTCCGCAGAATCCCACGCCTGAGTTTGATTAAGTTTATGAAGGACAACAGTATCCCTTTGGACAATATCGACTCGGGCAAGAGAAAAGTCCTCATTGTCGATGACGACGACGAGATTGTCGAGTTGATGGTGGACATTCTCGCGCGGGACGGCAGGTTCGAGACCAGTACAGCCTCCAGCGGCTATGAGGCGGGAATTGCAACCGAGCAGTTTCGTCCGGAGGTAATACTCCTCGATTATATGCTGCCCGACATCAACGGCAATGTCGTATGTCAGACGATAAGAAGAAATCCCAAGTTCGAGGATATCAAAATCATTATCGTCAGCGGCGTCGTTAGAGAGGATGATATCGAGCAGCTTCTGCAATCCGGCGCCGAGGGTTTTATAAGGAAGCCCTTCAGCGTCTCGGTGCTTACAGAGAAAGTCGCCGCGGCTTTGAAGATGGCGTAGGCAACGATACTGGCTGGAAACATTCACTTGCTCTGGATGTGAACGGTTTTCTGTTGAGTTGGGGCGATAACGGCCAGGGCTGGGGCGAGGGGTGGAAAAAAGGTGAGTTTCAACGGATTCTTCTGGACTTGGGAGAGGTGAATTTGGTATAATGGTTGAGTGAAGGTGCGGCGGAGAACGCATCGAAAGCAATTATTCATCATCTATTTTGAAAGGGACGCGAAATGAGACGGAAAAGGAAAATCATGTTTTTGACGATAGCTATTTTCTGCGGGCTGATTCTTTGGCCGATCCCGGCTAATTCGGCACTGGTGATCATAGAGATCGAGGCGGTGGTTGACGATGTTCAAGACCCCGACAATTACCTCGATGGCGGGATAAACATCGGTGATTTGATAACCGGGACCTATACCTATGATACGGATACGCCGGATTCGAGTCCATCTCCCAATGTCGGGAGATACGAATATTATGGCTATCCTTGCGGGTTCTTCCTAACCGTCGGTGGCTTTGAATTCGTTACGGACCCTGCCGATAGCTATTTCTTCCTTGAAATCGGAAATGACATTTACGTTGATGACTATCTCGTGAGAAGCGATAGGAACCTCCCGCTTTCGAACGGAACCAGTGTGAATAATATCACATGGAGCCTCCAAGATCTGTCTGCAACTGCTCTAACAAGCACTGAGCTACCGACGATAGCGCCCGTCCTGGAAGACTGGCAGGTCAATCACCTTAGTATTGGAGGAGGCCCTGGTGATAGGGTGGGCTTTTCTCTTAGTGGGCATGTGACATCCGCAGTTGTCATACCTGAGCCCACTACGGTCGTACTGCTTGGTTTAGGCGGAGTCATATTTGTTCAAAGGGGAAAGAAGTAATCAGGGATTCGGAATCCTTATTCAAGGAGGAATTAGAATGAGACGCACAAAACGAATTTTCACTATCATGTCACTTCTTATCGCGGTTTATGTGGTGCCTTCGCGCGGGGATTACAGAGTCGATTCAAAGGCGGTTAAAGTCTCGGGCGGCGAGGACCACACATTGGCCTTGACGGCGAATAACTGGGCGTGGGCATGCGGGGCGAACGAGGGCACTCACATAGGAGTAGGAGACTATTGGGGCGTTCTCGGGACGGGAAGGACCGAGGTGGGTTATCATGAGATATCGCTCGTTAGAGTTAAGGACGGCGATATGGCCACGGATTCGAACCGCCTCGAGAATATTACTGACATAGACGCAGGTTGGAAACACTCATTAGCGCTTGATGTCAACGGCTTTGTCTGGAGCTGGGGATGGAACAGCCAGGGCCAGCTTGGCATTGACAATGTTCTTACTAGAACCACACCTGTGCAGGTTTTGCGCGGCGAGCAGGCTGACGATCCTTGCGCGCCGAGCGGGTATCTCAAGCACATCATCAGTATCTCGGCAGGTCGCAGCGGGGAGCATTCTCTGGCTGTTGAGGAGCCTAACGGATATGTCTATGCGTGGGGGAGGAATGGAGAGGGGCAGCTTGGGTATGGTGTGACGGGGTCGTATGAGACTACGCCGGTGGAGGTAAATGACGTGGATGGCACCGGCCGGCTTGAAGGAATTATCGCAGTCTCAGCGGGCGAGAGGCACTCGATGGCCCTGGAGGAGGATACGGATGATCCGAATCTGAACGGCCGGGTCTATACGTGGGGAGATAATGACTTTGCGGTGGTGGACGGCAATGGCGTTCTGGGCATCGGCGACGGTGCGGGCGACAGCAACACTCCTGTCTGCGTCCTGAGCGGCGAACAGAATCCGAATAATCAGAACACTTTTTTGAAGCACATCGTCGCCATCAGCGCCGGCTGGGACCACTCGATGGCTCTTGAGAAGGACTATCCATGGGAACCGAATCAAAACGGCAGAGTATATACCTGGGGCAATAACGGCCAGGGCTGGGGCGACGATGGATGGTGGGATAAGTCCAACGGGGGCCGGCTGGGCAACGGCTCGGCTACGGACGGCAACAGCACACCGGTGCTTGTGCTTCGCGGCGAACAGCCTGATGAGAACCCGAGCTATCCTTATCTTTCGCATATTGTCGCAGTCTCTGCGGGCGAGGCCCATTCGATGGCGCTTGATGACAATGGACATGTCTATAGCTGGGGTGACAATCAGCACGGGCAACTTGGCGACGGGACCGACGAACAGAGGCTCACGCCGGTAAGGGTGGTGGGAAAGGACGGCGAGGGGCATTTGGAGAATATCGTGGCTATCTCGGCAGGGTATTGGCACAGCCTGGCTATCGACGTCAACGGCGTGATATGGACGTGGGGCAAAGGCAGTGACGGGCGGCTGGGATTGGCCAATAAGACTATAGACAGCAACACGCCGCACAGGATACCGGTGGTCTATAACCAAACGCAGGAGACATTTGCCTTTCGCATGGAACGAGCTATTGAGGATGCCAACGACGGAGATCTTCTTGTCGGGACACGGGGTGTATATTACGAACACGTCGATTTCAACGACAAAAGGATTACCCTCGAAAGCGAGGACCCCAACGACCCGGACGTGGTCGCGGCCACGATTATCAACGCAGAGTACAATAGTCAAGGAAGCTACGCTGACGGATACGGCGTATATTTCGGGA
>JAUVXL010000038.1 GCA_030603595.1 Sedimentisphaerales bacterium
CTGCGGTGCAATTGGCTCACTATGACCCTGACCGCCCCGTTGACTATGAACTCCCCCCCGCCTATCATAACCGGCATCTCCCCGAGATACATCGCCTGCTCGGTCGAATCCTCGCTCTTTTTCGTCTTCAACCTGCAGTGTATCTTGAGAGGATAGCCGTAAGTCAAACGCAACTGCCGGCACTGCGTGGGCGCATAGTGAGGATTCTCCAGTTCGTAGCAGAGATATTCCAGCTTCATGCTCTTGTCGTAGCTCTCGATGGGGAATATCTCTTGAAACAGAGCTTCAAGTCCGACGCATTCCCTCCTGGTTGGAACAGCATCCCTTTGCAGAAAGCGCTCGAAACTCTTTCTCTGTAACGCGACCAGGTCCGGGATTTCAACAGCATCGCGGACTTTTCCAAAATTACGAACGGTTTGTGGAACCATCTGATGCTCCCTTCAAGGGCGAACAGGATACCGCATTCAGTGTTTTTCTTGCCCTGTGCTATGCGCCATGTTGCTTAGGCCAATTCAACAACCGCGCCGACAGCCTCAAGCTGTTTGACGACGGCTTCAGCATCCTCTTTGCTAATACCCTCTTTGACCACCTTGGGAACGCCGTCAACAAGATCTTTGGCCTCTTTCAGTCCCAATGCGGTTATGGCTCTTACCTCTTTAATGACCTGAATCTTCTTCTCGCCGAACTCTTTGAGAATTACGTCGAAGCTGGTTTTTTCCTCAGCTTCCTCTGCGAGCCCGGCTGCAGCGGGACCGGCCATCATAACAGCGCCACCGGCGGCCGGCTCAATGCCATGCTCCTCCTTGAGATAATCACCCAACTCCTTGGCCTGCATCAGCGTAAGACCGACTATCTTATCGCCAAGCTTCTTAATGTCGCTGCTCCACTTCTTGGCGTCTTTTTCGTCTTTCGCTTTGCTTTCTTTCGCTTCCTTAGCCTTCTTGGGGACCTTGGCTTCTTTTATTTCTTCCGACTTGGCTTCTTTTGTTTCTTCCGACTTGGCCTCTTTTGTTTCTTTAGCTTTTTCTTCTGCCATCTTAAATCAACTCCTATTGTTCAAGGCCTGACGGTAGCTGAAACTCCATCGTTTCATTTAACCCGTCGCCGGGGCAACCACTCAAGCAACTAATAATTTGCGATTCGGACCGGCTCGCCGACCGGTTTCTCAAGCGGATTCAGGCCGCTTGTTTTTCGCCCTCTTCTGCTTCTGCGAGCGTCTCGATGCACCCGGCAATAATACCCGCCGGCGCGCCCAACGCCGAGGCCAGCGCTGCTCCAGGAGACTGCATTAACATAACAATCTCGCCCAACAGCTCGACACGCGTTGACATCTTGGATATCTGTGCGGCGTCTTCGGCATCCATTGTCGAACCGTCAAGAAACGCACCTTTAACCTCTATGACGGGCAGCTTCTTAGCCCACTCGGCCATCTCCTTGGCGACATCAACTATGCTGTCGCCGCCATACGCTATCGTGCAGCACCCGCTAAACAGCTCTGCAGCAGCGCCCATTTTCTCAGCTTCCAACGCCCTCTTGAACAGCGAATTGCGGATGACCATCAGTTTGATGCCCTTCTCCTTCAACTCGCCTCGCATAAGGTTGTTGTCAACACCTCCCACACCAAGCATGCTGAAAACCAGGAAGTCTCGGATGTTCTCGCCGACGATTTTCTTTTTCAACTCGCCCTGCAATAACCCTTTTACGTATTTACTCATTTTTCGTGTCTCGTATAACCTTATCGATAATGGCTCATTCTTAGTAATCCACAGCAACCGAGGGGCTCATCGTTGCTGAAATGCAGATATTCTTGATATAAGTGCCTTTAGTCGCCGACGGCTTAATCTTCTTTATGTGTGAAATGAATGCCTCGGTATTCTCCTGAAGCTTCTGCGCCTCGAAACTCTGCTTGCCGACCACTACGTGAACGTTGCCCCCTGCATCATTCCTGAACTCGACCTTGCCTGCGGCGAATTCGCTTACTGCCGTGGCAACATCATTGGTCACCGTCCCGTTCTTCGGAGAGGGCATCTTGCCCTGCGGCCCGAGAACACGTCCCAGCTTGCCCACCTTGCCCATTACCCTCGGTGAGGCAATGGCCACGTCGAAATCCATCCACCCGTCCGTGACCTTCTTTACCAATTCATCGCAGCCGGCCTCAATGGCGCCGGCGGCAACTGCGCCTTCGACATCAGAGTCCTCGCAAAATGCAACAACCCTCTTCTGCTTGCCGACACCGTGAGGCAGAGATATAGAGCCGCGAATCAACTGGTCCGCCTGCTTCGGATCAATGCCCAGGTGCAGGACGCACTCAACGCTCTGGTCGAATTTCACAGACTTGAACGATTTTACCTTCTCCAGGGCCTCGCCGAGACTGACTGCATCTTTCGTCAACAACTCGGCCTCTTTCTTGTATCTTTTGCTTCTTAACGCCATATTAGCTCACTCGTATCCCTCAAAGGTCTTTTCAATAATCAACCGCCGTCAATCAGTTACGTCAACGCCCATACTCCGGGCCGTCCCTTCGATAATCTTGGTCGCCTGGTCGAGGTCGTAGGCGTTCAGGTCTTTGAACTTCGTCTCGGCGATCTTACGCGCCTGTTCCGACGTGATCGTGCCGACCTTCTCTTTGTTCGGAACGCCGCTGCCCTTGGCGATTTCAGCGGCCTGTTTTATCAAAACGGCCGCAGGAGGGCTCTTGACCTCAAACGTAAAACTCTTATCCGCATAAACGCTTATCACAACCGGCACCGTCGTCCCGTTCATGTCTTTCGTCCGCTCGTTGAACTGAGAAACAAACTGACCTATGTTAACGCCGTGCTGGCCCAAGGCAGGACCTATCGGTGGCGCCGGAGTGGCCTTTCCGCCTGACGCCTGCAATTTAATCTTTACCGCTACTTTTTTAGCCATTGCTTACCTTTGTCAGCTTCTCAATATCTTCTTAACTGCGACTTCTCGGATATGAGGACTGGAACTCCTCACCGACAAGAGTCATATCTTTTCGATCTGCCAGTACTCTATATCCAGCGGAGTGCTCCTGCCGAATATTGTCACAATCACTTTGACAATGCCCCGCTCGGAGTCGATCGAATCGACGAAGCCCTCGAAGTTCTCGAACGCCCCTTCACGGATCTTGATCTGGTCGCCCTTTTCAAACTCGACCTTTATGCTCGGCGTCTCATCGGGCTTTTCAGCCTCGAGCAGCATCTTGGCGACATCCGTATCTCTCATCGGAGTCGGAATGCCCTCGGTGCCTATGAAATCGCCGACGCCGGAGGTTCCCTTGATCATAAACCAGACCTTTTCCGGGACTCGGCCGTCTTCGCTGGACTCCATCTCCATAAAAACATAACCTGGGTAGAGTTTTCTCTTGTGGACCGTCTGCTTGTTGCCGCGGATCCGCTTGATTTGCTCGACAGGCACTTCAATTCGCCCAATTATGTCGCTCAAGCCTTCCTTTTCCACTTTTTGCGCCAGAGATTCTCTGACCTGAACCTCTTTGTTTGCCGCAACTCGCAAAACGTACCACTGCATATCAGTACCTTATTTCCTATGTTTTAATCCGTATCCGGCGCCTCGTCCGGCTTCGCAGACACACCTGCCGATTGGCACGCCCCGCCTATCCGGTCAGTATCCAGGTAAAGAACGTCCTGAACGTCATATCAGTAACAAACAGCATGATCGCCGTCAGGATCACAACGATGATCACGATCGTCGTCGAAACAATGATCTCCTGCTTGCTCGACCAGCTAACCTTCTTCATTTCACCTTCGGCGGCGATCATAAAGTCAGCAACAGAATGTTTGTTGACCAGCCACAAAAGAAAAAGACCCAGAATAACAAATATACCCGTAGGCACCATCCTCTCCACCCACATCGCAGTATTCGTCGGCAGCCCCGTCAGCCAGGCGCCAAGCTTCTGGTAAAGCCGCCAACACCCCGCACCCGCGATTATCGCACCGGCAAATGCGCTGCACAGCCGTGTGTATTTGCCTTGCCCTCGTTTGTAGATATCAAAAACCATTATTGCAGAATCCTTTATTGAATCCGTCTCTTCAAGCTCGCCGAAAATTCAACTCGGCAAAAAACAGGCCAGGAGGGAATCGAACCCCCAACCTTCGGTTTTGGAGACCGACGCTCTGCCAAATTGAGCTACTGGCCTAATTATCATTTTAACTGTCACCGCAAGGCGGGGCGGAATTCATTTTCGCCGGATCTTGTGAACCGTATGAGCACGTTCCTTTTTGCAAAACTTCTTCAGAGTAAACTTCGGCGTACCCTCAGCCACACTGACATTGGTGCGATAGTTTCTTTCCTTGCACTGGCTGCATTCAAGCCAGACATTTTCCCTTTTGCTCTTCTTTTTAGCCATAAAGCTCGTTCCCACCCGGCGTTACCGACCAGCACAGAATCGCCTGTTATCCACTGCAGCGGTCAGGCCGGATATATTTCATTACTCCGAGCACCTTACCTAAACACTCATCGAACTCAGCGGTCGGGCCGAGATACTTACTCAACAACCTTGACTACCACGCCGGCGCCGACCGTCCGACCGCCCTCGCGAATAGCAAACCGAAGGCCTTCCTCCATGGCTATCGGCGAAATGATCTCCACATCCATAGCTATGTTATCGCCCGGCATACACATTTCAGCGCTCTTGCCTTCGCGGCTCTTCAGTGCGTGGACAGAACCGGTAACGTCGGTCGTCCTAAAGTAGAACTGCGGCCTGTAGCCCGCGAAAAACGGTGTATGACGCCCCCCTTCCTCCTTGCTAAGCACATAAACCTCCGCATCGAATTTCGTATGTGGAGTAATGCTCCCAGGCGCCGCACAGACCTGCCCCCGCTCCAATTCCTTCTTTTCGATGCCCCTCAGAAGCAGCCCCACATTATCCCCGGCCTGTCCTTCGTTGAGCGTCTTGTTGAACATCTCAACGCCGGTAACAACAGTCTTGCGAACTTCCTTTGCAAGACCGACGATCTCGACCTCTTCGCCGGTGTGTATTATGCCGCGCTCGACCCGGCCGGTCCCGACCGTACCGCGACCTTTGATGCTGAAAACGTCCTCGACAGGCATCAGGAACGGCTTGTCAACGTCACGCACCGGGAGCGGGAAGTACTCGTCAACCGCAGCCATCAACTCATCGATGCACTTGCACGCCTCGTCGTCCTTGCCCTCGCACTCCATTGCAGCCAAAGCCGAGCCCATGATAATAGGAATGTCGTCCCCGGGAAATTCGTACTTGTTCAGCAAGTCCCTGATTTCCAACTCGACCAACTCGATCAATTCAGGGTCATCGACTTGGTCAACCTTGTTCATAAACACCACAATGTACGGCACATTAACCTGCCGAGCCAGAAGGATGTGCTCCCGAGTCTGAGGCATAGGACCGTCACTCGCCGCAACAACCAGAATCGCCCCGTCCATTTGAGCCGCGCCCGTAATCATGTTCTTGATGTAGTCGGCGTGACCCGGACAATCGACGTGGGCATAGTGACGGTTGTCCGTCTCGTACTCCACATGCGCGGTATTAATCGTTACACCGCGCTCTCTCTCTTCAGGGGCGTTGTCGATATCGTCGAACTTCTTGACGTTGCCCCCGCCTGCATTGTGCGCCAGCCGCATCGTGATCGCAGCAGTCAAGGTAGTCTTGCCGTGGTCGATATGGCCGATTGTTCCAATATTGATATGTGGTTTTGTTCGCTCGAATACCGCCTTAGCCATCTTAATCTAAACCTCCAATGTACTGGATTAGTATTTGCCTGCTCTCTATCCTGTTCTCAAACATAATAATCATCAAACATACACTTAACGTCTATAGTCAATTCAAAGCCGGAACCTGCACTGCCCAAATAAGGACCAAACGCATGACCCGGACTTGACCTGCTTGCATTTAGCTGCTGATGGGACTCGGACCCATGACCTCGTCCTTACCAAGGACGCGCTCTACCAACTGAGCTACAGCAGCGACACCCGATCTGACAAAGCAACTGTGAGATCGAATGAGAACCAACTAACTTACCTTGTCCGTATGTCTAAAAATACGAACATTTCCCCTTGCTCCGGGCCCCAGCTATATTCAACCGGCATCCAGGAACCTGAATTTCCGTAAGCATTTTAATATAAATCATTAAGTTTACAGAAGCCAAGACAGATGTGCAAACATAAAAAACGGGAAAATTCGGAAAAACCTCAAAAAATCTCAAAAAAAGAAAATTCTTCTTAGGGGACCGCGGAGCCGTTGAAAAAATTCAAATTCACCACGAGGGGTGGCACGGTCAAACTTGTTTGGCCGTGTCCAGACACCAAGAACCGGGTTTTGTGCCATTGGCCGGTCGTTGCTATGGGGTCTTTCCACAGCCCCACCGCCAGTTCTAACCGCCGAGAATGTGAGGCCAACCTTCTCCAACGCCGAATCGCAGTTTAGGTCCCGTCCGGCTCCGACTTGCCGCCGGCCTTGGCCTCGCCGAACCGAATCAGCCACTGTTTGAGGCGATCCTGCCATAGAGGCCTGGCGCCGGGCGGCTCGATCTTGCCCAACGCCTCCAATAACGCGTTTGGGTCTGCGCCCGCCGGCACTTTCGCCAAATAATCGTCCACTGAGCGTATAACAGCGTCGTTCGGATCCAAATCCTGCTGGAGTAGCCGGTTTTCCACCAGTTTCGCCGCCAAATCGACCTTGGGCAATCTCAAATAGACATACAAAAGGTCTGGTAATATCGCCTGTTTTGCTTCAACAGTAGCGGCAGCCTCATATAATCTACCCAGATAATCCGCCGCACGCTCAAATTGTCCGGTCTTGAGGTAGAGCGCAGCCAGGTTTTCTTCGACGCTTTGCAGCATCTTAGGCTTGTTTTCAGCAACAGCTTTCCGCTTGGCTACATCCAAAAAGGTGATTTTCTGGCTGTCAGAGGCCCCCGTGCCACCGGTTTCGGCAAGAAAAGGCTCAACCCAGTTGTTGAGCACCTCCGCATCGGCGCCGTTGAATATCTTGAGCATGGCCTGCCAGGCAGGCTCGCTTTCGGAGTTGGCGCCTATTTTCCCCGCTAACCAGGGCAAATCCTCTCTTCCGCCCACCTCGGCCGCCAGAGCTATGAGTTTCTTCCTTATTATAAGGCTCGTATCACTGACAAAGTCTTTTCTCAGCCTTTTCAGGGCGGTCGCTTTGTCAATATAGATAAGCCCGTCAACCGCCGACTCGCGGACAAAATCCGTCTTATCGCTTAGAGCCGTCTCAAACAACGGGCCGAACCGCTTCCTCGACTGCGCTTTGTGAACGCTCTGAGGAGCACACAGCGTCGCCATTGCACTGAGCAACTCGCCGCGAAGGGGCCCATCGGAGTCGTTCTTCAGAGCAAGGTACTTCTTAGCAAGCAGGCCGAAGTACTTTTCGGCCGCAGAGTTAGTCAATCCATCCTGCTCCAGGAGCATTCTCAGCACTTCAGCGCCTTTTTGCGCCTTTGCCGGTTTGGGGTCCAAGAGATAGGTCTCCGCCCATACGAGCGTCTGCTTCCTTATCTCCGGCGAGATCTTTATCTTCGAATTCGGCAGAAATGCGATGTAGCAGGCCCTGCCAAGCGCGCTGAAAAGCTCGGTCTTCACCTCGTCATCCTGTTCGTCCCCGAGCTGGGCAAGCAACTGTTGCGCTGAGTCCACCTCGGTCATAAACGACAAAACGCTGGCTGTTTTCAACCGAACGCCTCTATCCTTTTCCGAAACCAGGCCGACCAGAATGGCGCCAACCTCACCGGGCAGTTTCGGATTAGGCCTTGTTCCCACCCGGTCCTGGCGGATTTTCTCGAGCGCCCACAACCTCACGACAGTCTCAGAACCGCCCAAATGCCCGGCCAGAAACTTTGCTCTCTCCGCGTCATCGCTGATCGCGGCATATACATCGCCCAGAGCCTGCAGGTATCGACCTTGCCAAAGTGTTAATTCGCTCTTGGCGCTGCGGATTAGCGATTCCTTCCGAATCAAACGCCTCTGCAGGAATGCAGTGGGGTCTTCGCCCGTCAACTCTTTTGTGATCCGCCTGCGATCTGCGGCATCCTCGCCAACCGATATCCCCAGAGCAACCAACGCTCTTTGCGCTTCGTCGGCAACCTCCTTCTGCGGGTTGTCAACGAGCGCGAGAAGCGCAACTGCCGCTCTGATATCCGGATGCAACTCCAGGGCATAGATGGCGATAAGTCTGGCATTCAACGCCACTGAGCCGTCGTTTATCAGCTTATCGAGCTGCTCGGATATCTGCGCATAGCCGAAAATCAGCGTCGCCTCAGCGGCCAATCTGGCCGTCGTTGTATTATCGGCCGCCAAAGCAGCAAGCAGCGGCGCGATGAAATCATCCACCTCACCTATAGTTCCCTCCCCCATCCCCGCCTGAATCAGCGATTTGCACACGGCATCACGCACCGCGCCATTTTCAGTCTGCTTCAGCGCGTCCAGCAGGATACTGCGCGCGAGCGGATTCTCGCTCAGCAACATCACTGCCGCCGCGTTTACTCGCATCTGGTCGCTTGAGCCTTTGTCAAGCAAGGCGCCCTTGAAGAGCGCCAGTTGGGGGTCAAGCTCGGCAGCCTTGGCCGGTTCTTTGGCGCCAAAGGCAGTGCCGTCCCGGTCAAGACTTGTCATAACCTGGGATTGACAGAATATTAAGAATGCTAATAATCCAAGTTGCAGCCGCTTAGTGCTCATCCAATGACCCTAAAGAAAACGCCGACCGTCGATTCACAAACCATAATAAGTCCTAAACCCGTCCAAGTCAACTTCCGTTTTGCAGTAGTTCATAATTTTCAGGGCCTTGGGTGAAACTGTTTGTGAATCGCTCTTAATCGCTCCTGATCAACATGCGTATAAATCTGCGTACTCGCAATGTCAACGTGACCGAGCATTTCCTGGACGCTTCGCAAATCGGCGCCTCCGGTTAGCAGATGCGTGGCGAAGCAATGCCTTAGAGTATGTGCGGTAAGGTTTCGCGGCATACCGGCACGGGCGGCATACTTCTTGACCAATCGCCAGATTTCAATACGACCCAGCGACGCGCCTGTTCGCGAAAGCAGCAGGAAATCGCCGCTTGCGGGCTTGGCCAACCGGGGCCGCAGCTCTCTGAGGTAATCGACTACCGCCGCGATTGCCATCTTGCCCACGGGGACAACGCGTTCCCTGCTGCCCTTACCTATACAGCGGAGATAACCGATATCGAGATTCAAATCCGGTATCTTCAACCCCGCCACCTCGCTGGCCCGCAAACCTGTAGCGTAGAGAAGCTCGAGCATTGCCTTGTCGCGAAGGTAAAAGGGCTCTTTGGCCGAAGGGGCATCGAGCAGGTCAATCATCTGCTGCTTGCTGGCGATTGTAGGCAGCTTTTGCCAAAGTTTCGGACTTTCAAGCAACTCAGCGAAGTCGTTTCCGATTAACCCGGTGAGCCTGGCGAACCGCAAGAACATTCTGATAGCCGCCACGCAGCGCTTCAGCGAACTCTCAGCCTTGCTCGCCTGCGTGAGCGTCTTCAGGTAGCTCCGCATCACGATGGGCGTTAGCTGCTGGATTTCGCTGATTTTCTCGGATTCGCAGAACTCGAGCAACCCCCTCAAATCACGCCCATACCCTAATATAGTATTCTCCGCCAGGCCGGCCTCGACTTTGAGGTAATCGAGAAAGGACTTAACAGCCGGACCAAGCGGCAGAGAAAGAAGCTTCTCGCTAACAGATTGTGCTTGCGTTGAAGGCATTCCAGAACCAGGTACTAATAGTCACGGTACGTTGCGCAAGGGCGCGTTATCAATATCGGCTTTAAGAGAAGCTAATCTTGACAACGAAATGTTTTCATCGTAGTAATGACGCAGGTTCTTTCTTCTACCGGACCAAAGCTTCTGCAAGATTGGAGGAACATAGTATGTCCAATATCCGTCTGACTCGCCGAGACCTGCTGCGGCAAACGGCCTGCGGGGCCTTGGCATTATCGGGGCTCTCCGGCGAGCCGAGCCTGGCCGCCGCCGGGAGCCTGCCCAAAGTCCGGGCTATCACGCACGGACCCAAGTTCCACTGGTTCGCCTACTACGACAAGCTCCAATTCGACCCCACCGGCCGATACGCGCTCGGCATGGAGGTCGATTTCGAGCATCGCAGCCCGAGACCAGAAGACGTTATCAACGTCGGGATGGTGGATTTGAAGGACAACGACCGCTGGACCGAACTCGGCCAAACCACCACCTGGTGCTGGCAGCAGGGCTGTATGCTCCAGTGGCGGCCCGCCTCGAACGACGAAATCCTATGGAACGACAGGAAGAATGGCAGATTCGTCTCACACATCCTCAACGTCCGAACCAAGAGCAAGCGAACGCTTCGGTATCCTTTCTATACTATAAGCCCCGACGGGCGGACCGCCGTGGCCCCTGATTTTCGCCGTATCCAGGATATGCGACCGGGCTACGGCTACCCGGGCCTGCCCGACCCAAATACAGACCTACTCGCACCGAAAGATTCCGGCATATTCCGCATCGACCTCGAAACGGGCAAGCGCGACCTGATAATCCCAATCTCCGAAATCGCCAAATTCGGCAAGATCCCCGGCGATCCGAAAGACGCCAAGCACTATTTCAACCACCTGCTCTTCAATACGGACGGCTCTCGCTTCATATTCCTCCACCGCTGGCGTGCGAAGGGACTGCGCAGCTTCGGTACGCGAATGCTCACGGCCCGGCCCGACGGCTCAGATATCCACATCGTCGACGACTACGGCCATACCTCCCACTTTATATGGCGAGACCCCGACCACATCCTCGCCTGGGCCTGGCATCCGTCGAACAAAAATGCCTTCTATCTATACACCGACCGCACAAAGGACGTCCAGGTCGTCGGAAAAGGCGTGATGACGGCCAATGGCCATTGCAGCTACCTCCCCGGCAACAAATGGATACTAAACGACGCCTACCCCGACAAGCAGCGCAACCAGCACGTCTATCTACATAATGTCCGGACCGGCAAAAGGGTCCCGCTGGGTGCATTCCATTCGCCGCCGCAGTACAAAGGCGAATGGCGATGCGACACCCATCCGCGTTTCAGCCCCGACGGACGAAGCGTAGTAATCGATTCCCCCCACAACGGTAACAGCCGACAGATGCACCTGATAGACTTAAGCTCGATTATCACATCCTGAAGCTGTAAAAAAAACGCAGAAAACCTAAAATTCTCCCTTTTTCGCTGGAACCCGGTCCACCTTTTTGCTATAATTACAAATCACGAAACTTTGTTTAGGGGAGGTTACGGCTGTGAAGAAGCTGATTTTTGGCGTTGCACTGCTATCCTGGGTAGCTTCCTGCACAGCAAGAACAATCATCGTCGAGGCGTTACGCCCCTTTTATGGAAGGACACTCAAATGAAAAATCTGACTATTATGACCATGTTCTCCATCACTCTGGCAGCCACCACCCCAATGCCGGCAAACCCGATTCCATTGCCTCCGCCGGCAAGTATGCCGCTCGAAGAGATGCGCGTGGATATTCAGCAATGCGGTGAAGGACTGCACGCCGTCTTCACAGGGGACTTTACATTCGATTATATCCCTGCGGACGTGCTTTCGATGCGGTTTCCGGTGCCGCCCGATGCGAATAACATCCGCGTCTGGCAGGATGATGTCGAGTTGTCCTGGACTTGGAGCAGCGACACATATCCGACCATCCTGCCCGAGATGCCCACGATACCGATGATCGAATGGCCGGGGCCCTTTCCTCAAAGCGGCGCCGTCTTCCGAGTCGATTATGAACACGACCTCATAAAGCGCCCGGAAGAGTTCATCTTCTTCTACGCAGTAGGGACAGGCAAGCACTTCCCAACCTACGAGAAAACGACCACCGCTCACTTCGACATCCTGCTTCCTGCCGGCTTTGCTGTCAAAGGCGTATGGCTGGACAACACCCCCCACGACTACCAGGTAATCGGCTCACATCTGATGGTCACGGTTGAGTCTTCTTTCGGCCCTATCACAAAAGACCTTATAGTCTCGCTCGTGCCCGATAACAAGCCGACCGATTTTTGGAATTTCGCAGAACTCGCCCTGCACTGGCTCGAAACCGACTGCAACGAGCCCGACTGGTGCGAGGGGGCGGATTCGACTTGCGACGGCGATGTGGATATGAATGACGTCAAGATGTTGGCCGACAAGTGGCTCGAATGTCAAGAGGATACCTCCGCCAAAGCACCGCTGGCCCGATACTACATCCCTTATGAAAGCGCCGTCGAGCCTAATGTGCCGGGCTATTCGCTTCCGCTCGACCTCAGCAAGGTCAGCAACTACGGCTTTGTCGATACGCGGCTCGACCTAAACGACGCCGCACCACTGATCCAACAAAACGGCCTGGCCATAATCGAGCACGACTTCGGCTGGTTCGACCCAAACCGCGACGATATCGTCAAACCCTACGAGTACCTCAGCAATATGGAAGTCCCGCTATTCGTCACATCGGACACGCTGCTGCATCTTTATCACATCCAGTTTGACGAATCGCTTAAAGACATCGAGGAGCGGGAGTTTTGCGGGGACATCCGCGATTTGACAGCGGTGCTCCTGGATAAAGCGCTGGCCCGGCACGAACAATACGCCGGCGATTTGAAAGAAGCGGCAAAACGAAACGTCGCTTATCTTGCCGTCGCGCAGAAGCTAATCGACCCGACGGCTGCGACGCCGGAACTGGTGGCTGATGACGTCGCTGGCGAGTTGGCCAAGATAGATGCGCACGAGGGTTTTGCAAATAGTAACATCTTCATCTACAAGGAAGACTACTCCCAGTATGTGCCGAGGGGGCACTACACCCGAAGTGAGCAACTCAAGCGTTATTTCAGGACGCTAATGTGGTATGGGCGGATGGCGTTCCTGCTCAAAGGCGCCGAGATATGGGGACCGACGGGAGAGGCCCTTATCAGCGTGCAGGATGCCAAAATTCAAACGATCCAAGCCGTACTGCTGGCAAAATCGATTGAACAGGCGAGTGTAGGCCCGCGCACCGGACGCGACGTCTGGAACCGGATATACACGGTCACTGCGTTCTACGTGGGCCTGGCGGACGACCTGACGCCATACGAATATCTCGGCGCGGTCGATAAAGTCTTTGGCGGCGGCTTTGAGCCGACTGATCTGGCCGACGAAGAGGACTTCTTCGCCCTCAAAGCCGAGCTTGCCCTGCTGCGGTCGCCGCAGATATTCGGCGGCACCGGCAACGCATTTGTGATCCCGCCCATCACGCTTGAGTCTCTCGACGAGGTCCTCGACAAGACCAAGGGTATGCGATTTATGGGCCAGCGCTTCATCCCGGACTCGTATATGTTCCAGCACCTTGTGTTCCCCGAAGTGTTGAATTATACCGGCGGGGATCCTATACCATTTACGTACGTCTACGCACTACGGTGTTTTCCTCGCGGGCTGGACGTTATGGCCGTCTTAGGCTCCAATCGAGCCAAGGCCATCCTGGTCGAGGAGGGTGATACGGACTATATCGACTATTGGCTGCGATTCAATGAGCTCAAGGCCGAGTTCGATGCGTTTGACACATCCGACTGGAACCGGAACCTTTATTGGGGTTGGCTGTATTCGCTTCGTGCACTGATAAATGAGTTCGACGAGGGATACCCAAGCTTTATGCAAACCGAGGCGTGGGAGAAAAAGCAACTCAATGCGGCCCTAAGTTCGTGGACGCAGTTGCGCCACGATACCATTCTCTATGCCAAGCAAAGCTATACGCCCAGTCGGGGTGGTCCTCCTCCACCCCCGCCCGGATACGTCGAGCCTGTGCCGGAATTCTACGGGCGGCTGCTGGCGCTGACGCGAATGACCCGGCAAGGCCTCAGCGACCTCGACGCACTGTCGGTTGAGGCGACGGACCGGCTGGTAAACCTCGAGAACATATTGGCCCGACTAATCGAGCTCGCCAATAAGCAACTCACGAATCAGGAACTCTCAGAAGAAGATAATCTGTATATCAAGGACATCGGCAAGATACTTGAAGGGGCCGTCACCGGCGTCGAGGAAACAGGCGTCAAGACAACAATCGTGGCCGATGTCCACACCGACGGCGATTCGAGCCAGGTCCTCGAGGAAGGCGTCGGTCAGGTGGACCTGATTATCGTGGCTTGCCCGGCTCCGAACGGCTCGCTTTTCCTCGCAGTCGGACCTGTCCTGTCATACTACGAGTTCAAACATCCGATGAGCGACCGACTTACAGATGAGGCCTGGCGAGAACTGCTCAAATCCGCCGAAAAGCCCCAGAGACCAACCTGGCGCCAGCCGCTTGCACACTGACAGCAGCGCTGATATAATCATAGAAAATTCTGGAGAATGCAGATATGAACGGAAATTACGGCTCAAGGCGTAAGATACGAAGGACGACGGACGACATACGAAATACGAAATACGAAATACGAAATACGAAATTGGTCTTTGCTCTGTGGTCTTTGGTCATTTCTCTGGCCTTGGCCGGCTGTGCCTCCCAGCAACAAAGCGAGGCCGCTGCCGACGGGGGGACCAAACAGGTCTGTCTTGGCGATGTCGATAAGGCACATGCTATGCAGGCGGCCGAGAACGTTCTGGCCGGACTGCACTTCAAAATTGAAAAGGCCGATACCGAAGCAGGGCTGATAAGGACCCATCCGCTGTCCGGCGCGCAGTTCTTCGAGTTCTGGAGAAAGGACAGCGTCGGGAGCTTCAATAAGACCGAGGCCAACCTCCACAGTATTCGCCGAACGGTCGAATTGCAGATCAGCAGGAACAATGATGATACCTGCATAGCCTGCCAGGTGACCACGCAGCGCCTGAATCTGCCCGAGATGGAAGTCAGCAGCAGCGCGCGGGCTTACGCGTTGTTCTCCCGGAGCAGCGATTCATTGCAGAGGATGACGCTCAACCCCGAGCAGGAGGCCGGAGTTGCCTGGGTCGATCTGGGTAAGGACGGACCGCTTGCATCGGAGGTCCTCGAGCGAATCGAGGGGCAATTCTCAGCGCTTGGGGGAAAAAATTAAATCATGAGAGTCCTCATCTGCGGCGGTGCAGGATACATCGGCAGTAATATGACGGCGATGCTGGCGACCGAGGGCCACCAGCCGATTGTCTTTGACAATCTCAGCAAAGGCCATCGAGCCGCCGTGCCGGACGCAGAATTGATCGAAGGGGATTTAGCTGATTTTGACCTGCTCGTCGCCACTCTGAGAGAGCGCAAAATTGAGGCCGTGATGCACTTTGCGGCATTTATCGAGGTCGGCGAATCAGTTCAAGCCCCTCTGAAATACTATCGCAACAATCTCTGCAACACGCATAATCTGCTCGAAGCGATGGAGGCCGCCGGCGTCGAAAAGTTCGTCTTCAGCAGCACAGCCGCCGTTTACGGCACGCCAAAGCAGATACCGATTACCGAAAACTGCCCCAAGGAGCCGATCAACCCTTACGGCCAAACCAAATGGGCCGTCGAGAGGATGTGCCATTATCAGAGCGCAACAGGTAAGCTGCGGTACGCGGCGTTGAGATACTTTAACACCTGCGGCGCCGGCAGCAATGCCCGCCTCGGCGAGGACCATCGCCCCGAATCACACCTGATCCCGCTGACCATCCAGGCCGCAATGGGCAAACGCAGCGAGATAACCATCTTCGGAACCGATTACGATACCCCGGACGGAACATGCATTCGCGACTATATCCATATCGACGACCTCTGCAGGACGCACCTGCTGGCGCTCGACAAGCTGCAAGCAAGCAGCGAGTTGATCTACAACCTGGGCAATGGAAACGGCTACTCCGTCAGACAAGTGATAGAAACCGTCAGGAGCCTGTCGGGCAGGGATTTCAAGGTCGTCGAAGCCAAACGCCGCGCCGGCGACACCCCGATCCTGACCTCAAACGCAGCAAAGGCGAAGAGGGAATTGGCCTGGGAGCCCCAAAAGCCCCGACTCGAAGATATGGTCGAAAGCGCCTGGCAGTGGCACAACGAGCATCCCGAAGGCTATCCGGATTGAAGAACACTCCAATCCTCCGAAAAACTTGTGAAAACTCCTTGCAAAATCAATTGGCTTGCAGCTATATTTAATGGCCGCGACTTAAGTGAAGTAAAAATGGTTGCAGATTATTGGTTAATGGAAGAACCAAATGATCCTAATGGAAACCCTAAAATCTCAATGGCAACAACTCCTGCTCTTCAAGGACAATATTTAGATTCATCTTAAAATTCCGTAGCCGTAAAATGAAGATAAGTTTTTCAATGAATGATGTTCCAGTAAGGTTGTCACAAGAACGCTTTGAGCATATATCTTCAAGACATCCTGAGATGAAAGATTCGGAGCAGGATATCCTTCAGACAATAAACAATCCTGATATGGTGCAGAGAGGAGATGCAGGAACTCTTCTTGCAATAAAGAAATTTCATTCAACCCCTATCTCTGAGGATAAACTCCTTATTGTAGTATATAAAGAATTTGACCAAGCTAATGGCTTTGTACTAACAGCTTATTTTTCAAGCAAGCCAAGAAAGAGAGCGATATTATGGAAACCTTAAAGGTGGAAAAACCTGAAAAAGTCCAGTGGGAATATGACGAAGATGCAGACGTGTTATATATTTCATTTGGCAAGCCAAAACAAGCTCTAACAATGGACTTAGGTTCTGGAGTATTAGCAAGATATGATAAAGATTCGAATAAAATGGTTGGATTTACAATAACAGGATTGAAGGCAATATTGGGCTCTTTGACTTCGATTTGAAGCTGATTCATAACGGAGATGAACTTGTGGAAAAGATAGAAGACAAAGTCAAAACATTCCTTGCCGCCAACGATATGGACCCGGCTGACATTGACATGGAACAGACCTGTGGAGTTTTCATCGAGGAAATGGACCTGGGCTTGGCCGGAGAAGATAGCTCCCTCGCCATGCTCCCGACGTACATCGAAACCGAACGCGAAATCCCGCTGGACGAGCCCGTAATCGTCATGGACGCCGGAGGAACAAACTTCAGGACCGCACTGGTCTCCTTCGACCGAAAGGGGGACCCAAAAATCGAGAACCTCGGACTCTTCCCAATGCCCGGAATAAAGGAGCAAGTAACAAAGCAAGAGTTCTTCAATACAATGGCCCGATACCTGGACGAAGTCATCGACAAAAGCACCAATATCGGCTTCTGCTTTTCTTACCCCATTGAAATCTTCCCCAACAAAGATGGAAAGGTCTTGTATTTCTCCAAGGAAATAAAAGCCGATGAGGTCGCAGGCGAGATGATCGGAGAAAACCTCAATATAGCCATCACTTCCTCAGGCAAAAGGGATAAGAGGCGGATTATCCTGCTAAACGATACGGTCACCACCTTATTGGCCGGCAGAGCCAGCGCCGCAGGCAGGTCGTTCGGCACTTATATAGGCTTTATCCTGGGAACAGGAACAAACTGCTGCTACGTCGAGAGCAACAAAAACATAACCAAAACCCAAAACCTGGACCCCGCCGGCAGCCAGATAGTCAACGTAGAATCAGGGGGATTCGGCAAGGCCCCGCAGGGCAAGATAGACAAAGAATTCGACCAATCATCCCTCAATCCCGGCATGTACACATTTGAAAAAATGGTTTCCGGCGCTTATCTCGGCCCGCTCAGCCTCTGGACTCTCCGCAAGGCCGCTGATAACGCCCTTTTCTCCAAAGATTTCGCAGAAAAAATCAAAAACGTCGAAAAAGCCACCACAAAAGATATCAGCGTTTTTCTATCATTCCCACAAGGCCGCGATGGCCCCTTCTCGTCCGCTCTTCAAAGCGCAAACGAAAACGATATCTCAACGGCATGCCGCCTGATAGACGCCCTCATCGAACGGGCCGCCAAATTAGCCGCCATAAAGCTGTCATCCGCGGCAATCAAGAGCGGCCAAGGCCGCGACCCCGGCCGCCCCGTCTGCATCGTCGCAGAAGGAACAACATTCTACCGCCTGAGATACCTCAAGCAGCGAGTCGAGTACTATCTCAAGGATTATCTCGAAAACGATAAAGGCATATACTACGAAATAATGAACGTCGAAAACGCAACCCTGATCGGAGCGGCAATCGCAGGCCTGACAAATTAGCTGCTTTCAAATGAATTAGCCCAACTTCTGTGCGTTGTCATTCCGGGCTTGACCTGGAATCCAGGGTATAGCGCGCGATGTTTCGCACTACTTCCAGTAAGGCATCCTCACTTTGAACCCGCAGGCAGTCTATCACCGGCAAGCTCGTAGGTGTCGTTTGCGATGGCGGCCTGCTCGTTTGTGGGGATCACGAGGACTTTGACCCGGCTATTCTTCGTGCTAATCTCGGCCTCTTCGGCTATCGCCCCCGAATTCGCGTCTCTATCGACCTGAACCCCGATTTGAGTCAGCCCACTGCATATCTGCTCGCGAAGGTGCAGGGCATTTTCCCCGATCCCCCCGGTGAAGACGAGGGCATCGACCGTATCGAGCACCGCCGTATAGGCCCCGATATACTTCTTGATCCGGTAGCAAAAAACGTCAACAGCAAGCTTGGCGCGGGCATCATCTTCTCTTGCGATCTTTGCAAGGTTCCTCACGTCGTTCGAGACGCCGGAGAGCCCAAGCAGACCGCTCTCCTTGTTGCATATCCTGTTGAGGGTCTCAACGTCATAGCCCTTGTCGCCGAGATAAAACAGGATCGCCGGGTCGAGGTCGCCGCACCGCGTTCCCATAGGCACCCCCTCCAAGGGCGTAAACCCCATAGACGTATCGACGCTCTTGCCCCGCTTCACCGCGGTAACAGAGCAGCCGTTGCCCAAATGACACGTTATAGCGTCTATCTCGTACTTGCCTTTGCCCAACATCGCAGCGGCCCGCCGCGCAACGTATCTGTGCGAAATCCCGTGAAAGCCGTACCTGCGAATGCCGTACTTCTCGTAAAGCTCGTATGGCAGCGCATACATATAGGCAACCTCCGGAATCGTCGAGTGAAACGCCGTATCGAAGCAAGCGATCTGCCTTACCCCAGGGACTTTACGCTGCACCGCCTGGATACCGGCAAGGTTCGGCGGATTGTGCAGAGGAGCGAGGTCCGCAAACTTCTCTATCGACGCGATCACCCTCTCGTCAACGACCACCGAGCCGGTAAACTCATCCCCCCCGTGAACGACCCTGTGCCCGACCGCCACTATTTCAGAAATGTCCTCCACAACCCCAACGTCTTTCTTAGCCAGCGTCGCCAGAATAAGCTCCATAGCCTCTCCAACGCCCTCGACCCGGATCTCCTCGCTATGAGTTTCGCCACCGACGTAATGGAGCAGATTGGAGCCTTCCTGCCCTATCCTTTCCACAACGCCGTTCGCCAGGACCTCGGCCCGCGGCATCTCGTACAGATAATACTTAACCGAAGAACTCCCTGCATTGATTACAAGTACCTTCATTTTAGAAACATCCCTTTGCTGTATTACTAATGGTTGAACGGTGGGGTTTGAGATTGTCATTCCCGCGAAAGCGGGAATCCAGTTTTAGGCTCCTGGATTCCGGCTCAAGGCCGGAATGACAGCATGCCGCCATTTTATTGAGAATGTTCATTTTGCTGTTCAAAGTTTAATAGTGATCTTCTCAACAGTGATTTTAGGGGCCGTCATTTCGAGTCGGCCGGGGCGGATCGGGCTTCGTATTTCTAATCGCTACCGTATTTGGGCCAAAGTCAGTATTGTCGCCGAGACAATATCCTCGACGCTTGCTCCTCTGGATAGATCCGTTATGGGCTTGGCGAATCCCTGCAAAAACGGCCCGATCGCCCTGGCCCCGGCCATATACTGCGTCAGTTTGTACGCCATATTCCCTGAATTAAGGTCGGGGAAGATCAAAACGTTCGCCTTTCCCGCCACCTCGCTCTCGCCCTTGACCTTCTTTGCCGCCACGCGAGGAATGATAGCCGAATCAGCCTGGAATTCCCCGTCAATGGCGAGGTTCGGCGCGCGGACCCGCGCTATCTCCAAGGCCCTCCTTATCTTAGCCACACTCGGCCCCGAAGCGCTTCCTCTCGTCGAAAACGACAGCAGTGCAACCCGAGGCTCCTCGACGAGAAGTCGCCGCGCGCTTACCGCCGAGGCAAGCGCTATATCGGCGAGCTGTTCAGCGCTTGGGTCGATATTGACGGCACAGTCCGCATAAATGAACGGCTTGTCTCGTTCGCCTTGAAAGTCCGGGATAACCATAAGGAAGTAGCTCGAAGGAGTCTCGATGCCGGGAATTAGACCCACTGTCAAAACGCCGGCCTGGATAAGAATCGAAGTCGCACTCGCCACCCCGCCCACGGCCGTATCGGCATCGCCGCAAGATACCATCATACCGGCGTAGAACAATGGCTTGACGACAATCCGTTTCGCCACTGCGACAGAGATACCCTCTCTGCGACTACTGTACTTCTCTGCGTAACCATCGAGCTTATCGCTATCTTTGGGGTTAATAACCGTGATGCCGTCGAGAGTCGTCCCCGCTTTCTCCAACGCCGCCTCGATCTGCTCCGGCCTGCCAAGCACAATAGGCTCAGCGATGTTATCGTCTTTGAGCCTGCGGGCCGCCCGGATAATCCGCTCGTCCCTGCCCTCCGGCAAAACAACTGATAAATTCTTACCTCTTGCCCTCTCCCCAAAACTCTCTATAATGTCCATTCTTGTCGGTTCCAGTTTATAGAAGAAACGGTGTCCATAGTTGGCACCGTGTAGCAGCGTTCTTAACCCTTAATAAGAAACTCAAAGGTTTTCAACAGAGCAAGCGACAAACAAAACGAAGGCTTTCCCTCTGTCATTCCCGCGAAAGCGGGAATCCAGAGAGCCAAAGACATGTGAGACCTCATTTTGTTACAGCCTCTTGGCTATATCTGCTAACGTTAATAGTGAGTTAAAGCAAATGCAAGAAGAAATCGAATTTATTCGCTTGGTTGGAAACGAACGACGGGTAGGCTCGCGGCTTACCGACGTATCTCGCCAATGGCAAGGCGAGAAGCAACGCTTTGTCTTTATCAGCCCGCACGACGACGACGCCGTCCTCGGAGCCGGCCTGCTCATCCAATTAGCCAAACGAGAGAACGTGCCCGTGCACATACTAATCGTAACAGACGGCAGCATGGGCTACTGCAGCGCCGAAGAAAAGGATACAATCGCCGGTATCAGGCTGGCCGAAAGCTACGAATGCTACCAGGCCCTCGGCGTGCCGAAAGAGAATATCGCATGGCTCGGATTCCCCGACTGCCGAATAAACGAATTCCGAGGCAGAACCCCGGCCGAACCCAACACCCCATCAACAATCCACGGCTTCACAGGCCTACAAAACGCATTCACACACCAATTGCGCAAGATAAAGCCAACCCAATGCTTCCTCCCCACGTCGAATGATTTGCACCCGGACCATCGCATCATTTACGATGAGTTCCTAATAAGCCTGTTCCACGCCGCCGGCAACATCTGGCCGGAACTGGGCGACCCCTTGGAGGCCGTGCCCTACGTCCACGCCTTCGCAGTATATTGCGACTTCGCCGCCCCCCCAACCCTAAGAATGCACACCCCAATCTCGTACCTGGAGAACAAGCTCAAGGCAATCGGCGCCTTCCGCTCCCAAAAACAGATTTCATCACTAATAGACAACGTCCGCCACTGCGGCCCGGAAGAATACATCAGAGCAATAGACTTCAAACTATACCACCCAGCAAACTACCGCCACCAATTCGAAGAAACAAAAACAATAGGAAGACCCCGCTAACAACTCGCCCGGATTCCCCCAGCCAACCCGCTCATCCCGCCCTCGCAAATTCTCCCCTCGCTCTCAACCGCCCGCTTCGACAAAAGCGACCGGGGGGCAGCCTCCTCCAAGGGGCCGATGGCTTTCTTGTCAGAACTCGAAACGTGTCTGTTCGGAGAGCTTCGACTCAAGTTGCTCAATTATCTTCTCAAGCTCAACCTTTGCTTCTGCTTGGAGGCCAAGGCATTCGGCTATGCCTTTCGAGTCGGTGCTTATCCGGTCTGCGAGTTCCAGTTTGTAGGAATTGTTCGGCTGCTTTGCCATTCGATACGAATGGAGTTGCATGGGGTCGCCCTGCCGAACGTTCTTGAGGTGAGAGAACCGAAACTGCTCACGCAGGTAGTCCAGAAGAAAGTCTTGAATGACCAATACGAGGCGCTTGTTGAGAGCTTCAAAGGTTTGTATCTTGTGGTGAAGCTGGATCAGAATGGTCTTGGCCGTCATCTTCCAGTTCATCCCATAGGTCTTCCGGACTGCCCCGTCGGCCTTCGCAACATTAACCTGCTCCAGAAACTTCTGACGCGCAGGCCAGACGGTGCCGGTTGTGTCAAGCGTCTGTAGTTCTATACCCGCAAAATCCATTACTTTCCCTTCGCGAACAGACACAAGAAAGTAGTCCACACTACCGCCGGGTACTGAAACCTCGGGTACGATGTGTAATTCGTTTCCGGGTTCATGAGTTGAGAGAAGGTGAAGACAGTCTGTGAAAACCTGGCTCCTTTCCAGTAGGCGAAAGGGGCAGATGAGGATTGGACGCTTGGCCCGACCATACAGAACGGAACATGTGCCTATCGAGATTTCAGGCTGGCTCTTGCGAACCTTGATACACGTTTTGTCCAGATACGGACAGTGCTGCTGCCGGACAATATGCTCCCAATCTTCACCTGTTTTTGCTGTAGATATTCCAAATAGTTCAACGATTTGACTCATAACAAAATCCCGCACCGTTCTTCAGCTTGATGAATATACTCTTCAGAGATGTCAATTCCAACGGATCGCCGATTAAGTTGCGAAGCAACAAGCATGGTTGTTCCCGTGCCGCAGAAAGGATCCAGAACAACACCGTCTGGAGGGCATGACGAGAGAAGTGGAATCCGGCACAGGTCTTGTGGATACGGGGCGAAATGAGTTTTTCTTTTCTGGGTGTCTTCTGGGATAATGTCCCAGACATCCGATGGCTTGCTTCCATTCGGGTGGTATTTAAGGAAGTAATAACCTCTGTCGCAAAGTTCCTTGGCCCGGCCGGACACCTTCTGAGAGTTAGAATGAGTCGTCCGCTGCTGGCCGCGAATGATCATTCGAAAGTCTGCAATGTCGCCATTCACCACTCCCCTTAGCATTTCCTCAAGAGCGGCGAAAGCATTACGTCTCTCTTTTTCTGACAGTTCTGTGGATAGCTCAATCTGTCGTTTGTAGCGAACTCCACTAACACCGGTTGCCGATACAATTGAACCGTTGACAACTTTTGAAGTCTTCGGTGTACTGCGGATCGCATCGGCGTCATAGTAGTACCCGCGAGGGGATTTCACGAAGTGGAATAATAACTCATGAACATTGCGTAGCCGGTCTTTTGTGTTATCAGGACCTCCCTTGACCTTATTCCACACCACACTGTTGCGGAGAGTCCAGCCCTGCTCGTCGGTCAGCTTAATTGCCACTCGCCAAGGAATTCCGAGCAGGTTCTTCTTTTCGTATGAATCGCCAATGTTGAGCCAGAACGACCCAGTTGGTTTCAGGATGCGTTTGAGCTCAGCGCAAATAGCGGAAAGATCGCCTATGAATTGGCCATAGTGTTTTTCCAGCCCGATGCCACCGTTCTCGTATTCCCTCTTCCCCCAATAAGGCGGGCTTGTCATGATCACGTCGAACGCCTCATCACGAATCTCACGAAGAACGTCCAGGGCATCACCAAGCAGGAAAAGAGGACAAATCCTGCTGCCTGCAAGGTACTGCTCGACGTCCGGCCGAACCTTTTCTGATTTCGCTATCATTCTTGAGAAACTACCATCTCAGTCGAGGAATTGGAATTTATATTCTTCTGCAACAATGATTACACCCGCTCAAGGCGAACATTAAACGACAAACACAGCCTATTTCTTTCTGTATAACAAGTTCCCGTTCCTTCTTCAATATTTATCCGCCTATTCTGCAAGTCCGCCGGGGCAGCGCGGACTCGTCCAATCTCTCGCGTTTCAACGAATTACGTTGCCTCGTCGCCCTCCAATATCCCTTCTCTTTCAAGAACTTGACGTATTTCCTCGAAAGCAGCTTTAATATTAGATTTAGGAAATCGAATTTGGCCTAACCCTTGTATATTGCTAAACTCCTCGCACCCATCTTCAATAAGTACAATTGCCCTTGTGAACCCAAGCCTTCCTTGAAAAAGCCCCGCTTCATGCACTACATTCATTCGTGCTTGAAGTTTGCCATCAGCTTGTTCATCCTCACCTGTCATCACAAGGAATGCTATCGCTGCTGCATCCAACATTTCAGAAAGCCGGGCAATATTAGTTATCCCTGCCACCGGAACGCGATTGAACTCATCCCAAGGCAGGCTTAAACGATCTTGGATGAAATCTTTAAGGTCTTTCCAAACAGATGACCTGCCATGCCCAATAAATACATTAGTTCCAATCTCTTTTGAACGTGTCGAACGACGCGCTTGTCGAGCTAGATGAGAACCAACCCTACGGACGATTTTACTTAACTTTTGGCAACATAGTGTAGCATTCTGTAACGCAATGACCTCAGATAAAACTAAAATATGCGGAGGGGTATGAAATCCTTGCGTAACTGCCAATGAATCTCTTGATATTGACTGCCCTGAAGGTCGCATAGCCTGAATTATTTGCCGCTGAGACCGACAATTAAGCTTCTCCACATCATCTTTAAGATTTGAAATAAACGAATCAGGTTTTTCAGATAATGTTGTGGAAAGTATTGATAGGACCTCATGTTTTTCTGTATCAAAAGCATTCTTTGCCTTCTCCGACAATTCCCTTACTGAGTCCAAGTTTGGATTACCGGCCAATGCGTGAATTGTGTTAACAACGTCATCGTTATTGTACTCACACCAATCCCCTATTGTACCATCACCTGAAAGCAATTTCTCCATACCCCACTCTTGGCTGAAATGGGCTCCAGGTGGAGGGACTTCGAAATTATTGTAGTATACACATGCATGATAGCCAAGCCATGATCCGCCCCATGCCTTACCAACCGTATTTGCAGCTTCCCCAAGTTTAGAAAGAGGTAGAATTATACCTTCTTTCTTAGCGTCTTCGGCGTACAATTCTATCTTGTCTGCAATTCCCAGAAGTTCCTCATGTAATTCACTCATCGGGGAAAATTAAAGGTCCCCGGTACATTTTTTTGAGGTCTGCGGAAGGTGTGCGGTGCATTTATGGGGTTTCCTCTTCATCCGTCCTCCGCTCTCCTGCCTTCTGCCTTCCGCCTTCTGCCCCTGCCGGCCGAGACCTCCCAACCAACTTTAGCTCACTTTAGTCACTTTAGCTCACTTTACCTCACTTATACCCCCCGTGTTGGAACGAAGTGGAAATCCCGATTCATCGGGACCCCTATTTTAACAATCTGTAATACAATCTTTCAACTCCTTGTTTTTTATGCACGTTTTTCAAAACAACTTTCATAACTCCTGTGTCTTTAGGGTGTTATATCTTTTTTTCACCTCTTGCAACTTCTGCCACTCAGCCCTTTGTCCCTATTTATAATCTGCGTTAATCTGAGAAAATCTGAGAAGCTTGTGCCCGCGAAGCTTGTCCTCGACCCCGATCGGGGAGCGGGTATCTGTGGTTTGAAATCCGTGTAAATCCGCGTGAATCCGTGTCTAATCTTCTTCCTTTACCTTTGCAATAATCCGCGTTAATCCTTTTTCTACTACCCCTATTCAAGAATCTGTGTCAATCTGCGAAAATCTGAGAAGCTTGTGCCCGCGAAGCTTGTCCTCGACCCCGATCGGGGAGCGGGTATCTGTGGTTAATCCCTTTAACTTCCTTTCCTCTCTGTGTCCTCTGTACTACAATCCGTACTACAATCCGTCAACTCCTTGTTTTTTATGCACGTTTTTATAAAACAACTTTCATAACTCTTGTTTCTTTAAAGCGTTATATCTTTTCACTGTGCCTTTAAACTTTTGCTTGTTTCTCTTTCTAATCCGCGTC
>JAUVXL010000288.1 GCA_030603595.1 Sedimentisphaerales bacterium
GTCAAACTTGTTTGGGCGTGTCCTGAGACGTGTCAACGTCATTTCGACGCTTCTCAGGGCGGGCGGTGGGACTGGAGAAGGGCCTGTATCGGCACATCCCTCAGCTGTTCTTTGATTTGGACGGCCTGCTGCAGCAATCCCTCGAATTTGAATCCCAGATATTGTTTGAGCCGTATATTCTTTATGTTGCCGTCCAGCGTATGCAAATATATCCTGTTCAGGCCCAAAACGTCGAAGCCGTAATCTATCACCGTCCTCGTCGCCACTCTGGCATATCCTTTACCTCTGGCTGAAGGCTCGCCAATCATCTTCGAGAACTCGGCCTGCTTTGTCTGCCGATCAATATCAGTAAACCCGAGCATCCCTACAACCTCATCGTCGGCCTTGCGGCATATTACAAACAGGTCCGTAAATTGACGCTGCGAATCCCAATTCTCCTCCGACGCCAATAGCTGCTGCAATTTTTGCATTGCAAGGGATGCGGCAATCGCCGGATCGCCTTGCCAGGTTCTTAAAGTGGCACAGTCGCTCTTTTCGAGCGGCCGAATATATGCGCGATCGTCGATATCGACCTTGCCGTTAGTGCTCAACGCCTCCACATTGCCCGAAGACATGGACATCCCTTCCTTTGGGCTCGTTTTCGCCTTGGCTGCCTGAGAATAATCCTGAAGACCCAGCGAAATGACCTCACCGAGCATCTCGTTTATGAAATCCACCGCCTCGACGAGATCAAAACCGTTTTTACACAATTGGCGAACAAGGTTCCGCGAAATCGTGCGAAACAAGCTCTTCTGGACCATCTGCTTATGCTTGTAGGCTTCTTCCGACAATGCCAAGCCCTTTCTATGAGTGACGAAAGTGACTAAGAGCGCCTAACAAAATGAAGACTTCCTCTCTGTCATTCCCGCGAAAGCGGGAATCCAGAGAACCAAAGGCGTCTGAAACCTCATTTTGTTGCAGGCTCTAAAGTCATGGATTATTCTTTTCACTTTAGTCACTTTAGCTCACTTTAGTCACTTTACTCATTATGGATTCTCAACGGTTCTTCTTTCAACGCCTGACCATATTGCCGCCAAAATCTCGAAGGGCCGCATAGCGCCTATCGAGCAATTCCGAGATGTCGCAGCCGGATAAGGATTTCAGCTCTGTTAGTATGTACTTCTTGAGATAGCGTGCGGCCAGGGCGGGATTGCGGTGGGCCCCGCCCAGAGGCTCCGGTATTATCGTATCGACACACCCCAACTCCAACAACTCGCTGCTCGTAAGCTTCAATGCCTGGGCCGCAACCGATGATTGCTCCGAATTGCCGAACAGTATCGAAGCACAACCCTCGGGCGAAATAACGGACAGATACGCATATTGCATAATAGCAAAACGGTCACCGACTCCGATTGCCAAGGCGCCGCCCGACCCGCCCTGGCCGATCACGACACATATAATCGGCACTCTCAGCCGCGACATTTCCTTAAGGTTGACCGCAATAGCCTTGGCCTGGCCCCGCTCCTCCGACCCGGCCCCCGGATCCGCTCCGGGAGTATCGATCAGGCACACTATCGCCAATCCGAACTTCTCAGCCATCTTCATTTTCTCGAGAGCCTTTCGATGCCCCTCGGGGTGTGCATGGCCGAAATTGCATTGCCGCTTCTCTGAAAGGCTCCTGCCCTTATTGTGCCCCACAATCAGGACCTTATGCAGCCCGATCCGCGCAAACGCAGTTACAATCGCCCTGTCGTCGCCGCACAAGCCATCGCCGTGCAATTCCATGAAATCTCTTGCTATCAGGTTCAAGTAATCCGTCAACCCCGGCCGTTTCGGATGACGCGCAACTTGCACCACGTCCCAGGCCGATAAGTCCCGATATACCATGGACAGAAGCTCATCGTGCTTGCGATGCAACTCGCGCATCCGCCCGAGAATGTAAGCCTGCCCCTTGGGGGCTTGCCCCTCAGGGACGCCGCCATTCTCAGCAAGCGCCTCCAAACGAACAAGCTTATGCTTCATCCGTTCCAACTGGGTATCGAGAACTCGAAATCCATCACGCATATCGCCTCCGGATTTAATAAGAGAAGCCGTACAAAGCCCCCCCTTGTCGCCCTCCATGACACAATATATATGATACCAAATCCACCCCCCAAAGTCAAGAAAATTGCCCCCTGCGCAACGTCCCAAAAACGCTTCATCCGAAAAAAAACTAGGGACAGCCACCTATTAAATTCTGGAAAACTAGGGACAGCCACCTATTAATTTCTTGACAAGTGTGTGTCTTGCGGTTAATTTTGGTTCATGCCGAGATTAGCAAGGACAGTTGTGGCCGGGTGTGTTCATCATATCACCCAGCGGGGAAACAATCGTCAGGATGTTTTCTTCGTAGATGATGATCGGCGTGTATATTTGCAACTGCTCGCCGACCAGGCCGCCAAATACGGCCTGGACATCGCCGGCTATTGTCTCATGGCCAATCACGTCCACATCGTCGCGACCCCGCAGGCCGAGGACTCGCTGGCGAAGGCCGTAGGCCGAACGCACTTTCGATACACGCAGTACATCAATCGCTTTCACAAGCGCAGCGGCCATCTATGGCAGGGGCGATTCTACTCGTGTGCGTTGGATGATCGACACTTCTGGCTGGCGATGAGGTACGTCGAACTCAATCCGGTTCGCGCCAAGCTCTGCCGCAAGCCGTGGCGGTATGACTTCTCGAGTGCTGCTGCGCATGTGGACGGCAAGGTGCGGTCGGAATTGTTGGACTTGTCGCGGTGGTATGATATGATCTCGGCCAAGCAGTGGCGAAAGGAACTAAATGCTGGCATAGACGAGGCTGATGTTGGGCGACTTCGAGTCAATACGCATACGGGCAGACCGCTCGGCAGCGACAGCTTTCTCAGTAAACTCGAAAAACTCTTCGGCCGCAGAATCCGCCCTCTGCCTGTCGGAAGACCGGTAAAGAAACGAATGAAAATGTCAAAATAGGAAAAGAAAATAGGTGACTGTCCCTAGTTTTAAACTAGAGCACCTGCCAACATGCGTTGAAGGATTCCTCCGGCCAGATGGCGGCCATGACCATGTGCAGAACGGTCACAACGGGCGTAATTTTTCGCCTGCGAAACCTGTAGCCGATCTCTTTGCAGGTCTGCTCGATCATCCTGTCGGGTAGAATCTTTCGTATGGAGTTGAGGATGACTTGCTGGAGTTGACCTGAAATTCCTTTAGAATTTGCCCCTGATCTGTCGATACTATTCATTGACATAATATGGTCTCCTTTCCGACAGTCTATGTCCTTAATAGAACTATCGGCTACGGGAGACCTATTTCTTTGACACCCTTAACGGACCGCCATTCGTGACTGTCCCTAGTTTTTCCTACAGTCTATGCCCTCACCTGCTTCTTGTACTGCCACGGTTTATTATCGCGTAACATTGCCCAGCAACGCATCAGAAGGTGACGGGCAACCGCTATTATCGCTATCTTCCTGCGTTTGACGTTGCCTCGTGAAACACGTTTGTATATGTGCTTAACCCAATCATAACGCAAAGCCAGCCGGCCTGCGAACCAACCTCGAAAAGCACTATGGAATTGCTCCCCTCAAGTTCGGCAAAGATGTTGTGGAATTTCTGTGCGTCGGTCTTTGCCTTGAAATATTCAGGTTTCAAAGAACCGCTCTCAAGCCTGCAAAACACACTGTTGCGTTTGCCCAAATCGATAGCTAAAATAGTCTTCATGGTCAGATGCTCCTTAAACAAGTTTAGGTTATTGAATTTGTGCCGCCACTGCGGCGAGCACGTGGAGACGACTATAACAGAGAAGTCTCCAAGCATCTGGCTTTCATAGTTTCTTAATTCTCCCTCTGTTAGGGAATTTAATGACTGTGAGCGCACTACGGTCACTCCTTTGATTCCGGTTCATCTTTGCGCTGATGGACGTCAGGTTTGAAACCTCCGACAATCCAGCGAATAATGAAATAGACAAGCCAAGTTGCGCCAATTCCGAAGGACCAGCACAAGAACAATATGCCTCTTCAAAAGAATTTGTGGGCTTCAATCGGCTGGGGCAGTGCCCCGAGAGTATGATATAAGGCCAATTCAAGCGTTTTGAAGGCCTTGAAGCCATAGGCTTTTCTGGTAGTCAGTTTTGCTTTGGCATTTAA
>JAUVXL010000028.1 GCA_030603595.1 Sedimentisphaerales bacterium
TAAATCTTCGAGCAGTCTCTCGGCGTATTTTGTTATTCGGAGCATCCATTGGCGCATCGGCTTTCTGATTACCGGGTGGCCTCCCCGCTCGCTGACGCCGCCGATGACTTCCTCGTTCGCAAGGACGGTCCCCAACTCGGGGCACCAGTTGACGGCCACCTCGGCCTCGTAAGCGAGGCGATTGTCGTCGATGCACCGCCGCTTTTCGGCTTCGCTCAGGCCTTTGGGAATGGGCAGTTGCTCGATTGGCTTGGCTTTCTGCTCGGCATCGTCGAAGTAGCTGTTGAAGAGCTTGAGAAATATCCACTGAGTCCACTTATAATAGGCAGGGTCGGTCGTATTGACTTCCCTGTCCCAATCGTAACTGAAGCCCAACGATTTGGTCTGCCTTCGCATATTGTCGATATTATTCTGCGTAGTCTGCTCGGGGGCGGCGCCTGTCTGGACGGCATATTGCTCTGCGGGCAGTCCGAAGGCGTCCCAGCCGAACGGGTGCAGTACGTTAAAGCCCTTCATCCGCTTGTAACGCGCCACGATATCGCTGGCCGTATAGCCCTCCGGATGCCCGACGTGCAACCCCTGACCGCTCGGATAAGGAAACATATCCAGGACGTAGTATTTGGGCTTGGAGGTATCGCAGTCTTTTGCCGCAAACGTCTTGTGTTCGCCCCAAAACTGCTGCCATTTCTTCTCAATTTCGCCGAGTTTGTAGAAACCTTTTTTCAAGCACATATATTCGCCAATAACAAGCAATAGAACCTTAAATAACCGATTCGGGCCGTTCTTAGTCACTGAACATACAAGTTTTCATCACACGATAAATCAAATACTAAGGGAAATCCAGCAAAATCTCCTTCGCAGGGGACTGGGGGGCGCCTATATGTTGGAGGCGTGCGGAGACGGGAATCCCGACTTCGCCGCTCGGGCGGTGGAGCAGTGGCGGACATCTTTGGACATCAACCCCGACCAGGCCAACGGCCCGACGCTGCGGAAGATGATCGAGGCATATACGCGAAGAAGTGACTAAAGTTTGGAGTGACTAAAGTTGTGGATGTAGCTCGCTTTAGTCACTTTTAATTTTCTCTCCGTTGTTGGTCCCGATGTATTCGGGCACAAGCTCTTTTACCTTCCGAACTATATCGTGGTGGTTCTGCGTCTTGCCGATCTCGATCAGTTCGTCTATACTTCTACGGAGCTTGTCGCGGTCCATCGGGATATTCATCCAGATACCGATCTTGGGATGTCTTGTCTGCTGCATGTTTTCGCCGTCGATGGAGAGTTCTTCGAAGAGCTTTTCACCGGGTCTGAGGCCCGTAAAGACTATTTCAATATCCTCTCCCGGGCTGAAGCCGCTAAGCGTAATAAGCTCTCTGGCCAGGTCCACGATTTTGACGGGCTCGCCCATATCGAGGACGAATATCTCGCCGCCTTTACCCATTGTCGCGGCCTGAAGGACGAGCTGACTGGCCTCCGGTATGGTCATAAAGTAGCGTTTCATATCGGGGTGGGTGACTGTGACGGGGCCGCCCTGAGCTATTTGTTTCTTGAAGATAGGCACAACCGAGCCGTCCGATCCGAGCACATTGCCGAAACGGACCGTAACAAAATGCGTTTTGCTGGTTCTGTTGAGGTCCTGGATGTACATCTCGGCGACCCGCTTGGACGAGCCCATAATGCTCGTTGGATTAACGGCCTTATCCGTGCTGATCATCACGAAGTTGGCAGTGCCGTGAGTGCCGGCGGCATCGGCGATGTTACGCGTCCCGGCGATGTTGTTCTTGATGGCTTCTCCGGGATTGAGCTCCATCAGGGGCACGTGTTTGTGAGCCGCGGCGTGGATGACGATCTGCGGCTTGTACCTGCTGAATATCTCATCGGCGCGCAGCCTGTCGGTGATATTGCACACCACGGCTTGCAAGGCGACAGAAGGGTAATCTCTTCGCAATTCACGTTCTATATAGAATAGCGGGTTTTCCGCCTGTTCGACGAGCAGGAGCAGCTTCGGATTGAACTTGCAGAGCTGTCTGCACATCTCCGAGCCGATCGAGCCTCCGGCGCCGGTTACAAGAATCGTCTTGTCCCTGGCGAAGGCCTCTATCAGATCGAGGTCGAGCCGCACGGCTTTACGCCCGAGCAGGTCGTTTATATCCACGTCTCGAATCTGAGAGACGCGGAACTTGCCCGATGCAATATCCGTTAGCGAAGGGACGGTTCGAAAGCGGATTTTGGTCCCTTCGCACACTTGGATAACGCGTCTGAGCTCCTGATGAGAGGACGACGGCATTGCGATAGCAATTTCTTCAATATTACGGCTCTCACAGATTTCCGGCAGTTGCTCGACGGTGCCGAGCACAGGAATTCCATGGATGCTGATGCCGTGCTTGGCGGGATCGTCATCGATGAACCCTATGACCTCATATTCGACGACCTGCATACGGTGAATGTCTCGCAGCAGAGTCTCGCCGGTATTACCGGCTCCGATAATGAGGAATCGCTTGAGCCTGCCTGCCTCGGTTGTGCGAAACTCCTCGTAATAAAGCCTGATTATCATTCGCAGTCCGGCAAGGATAAGGAGCGTCCCGAACATATCAGCCATAAACACCCCCTGGCTGACGTTGGCTATGTTTCTCAGGGCCTCTCGAATCGGGCCCTCTCCGCGAACGATCACAAAAAACCACAAGCCCACAATGATCAGTGTGCTTATCAGGGATGCCCGCAGAATGCCGCTGAGGTCTGAAATGCCCACATAACGCCACCAGCCGCGGTATTGCTTGAACAACGCAAATACGGGCAGTTTAACCAGGAGGAAGAAGACCAGCAGCGGAGGAAACTGCTCTAAGAGCCACTGTTGCTTGATTTCCATATTACTCGCAACAAGGAAAGAGAGCAACAGCGAGGCGGCAAAAGCGATCACGTGCGAAAGAATGATCAGGGGCTTGCGGAAGCGCAGCAACGCCGTCGGCGGGTGGGCGAGTTGCTCGGCGCCGGGGCCTGTGTTATCTTGTTGTGTGTCACTGTTTAGTTCAGCCATATTTTCTCTGTATCACAGCCTCTACCTGTCATCGTTCATCGACCAAGTGTAGTGCCGGCTTGAGGATACGTCAAGACGCCCGAGCAGCACAGGCTGGATAGCCAACAGAATTCGGCCAGCGAATACAGCAGCCTGAAAAAAATGCAGATGTGAATACGTATTATCGGGCAAAAAGACCGAAGAGTTGTAAGCAGGAAGTTCTTGCAGGGCACGCTTCTCAACTTCACACGCGTCCTTGAGTCGTTGCAGCCGGCCTGTTCTCTCAGGAACGCGTCGAAGCTGCAATTGAGTCGTTTCCAGGCTCATCGGAGTCCTGATATATCTCGTCAAGTGCAGCGTTGTCAACCTTGTTGCGCATCAGTGAGTAGATTATAGTATTGGCCGAGAAGTAATAAGTTATTACTACGGATACCACTAATCCCGCCACGACCCATAAAAACAAATATATGATAAAGGCCGCCACCGCTTCAATCGCACCGGCTGGTGCGGCGGAGCTTGAGCCGAGGAGGTTCATAAACTCCGGTTTGGCCCAGATAGCCTCCAGTTTGTCGCCTCCTCCTCCAATTCCGACGGCGGAAGACACCAGCACGCGCGTTACAGAGAGCAGAAGAAACGCGAAAAGTCGAACGCATACATAACATACTGCGCCGTGAACAGCGGCCATCAAGGTGTAGAAACCCATTCTCCATGGCCGGCTGAAAACGTAGCTGAACGATCGGCTTAGTGCGTCGAAGGCATCTGAACCGTCGTACGCCACCGCAGGGAACATAAGATTAAATCCGCCGACCGTTCCTATCAGCACAACGGCTATCACAGCTCCCAGGAACAGGACCAGCAGCATGAACAAGGCCGTTATCAATCCGCCCACATACGGAATCAGCCCCAGAAGGCTCACCAGAAAAATAATTCCCCCTATGATCGCGATAAAGACGACCGAGAGCAGGGGCGCGAAGAAGCAGCTTGTGAATCTTTGCGAGCCAAAGCGCAGGGCCTCTATAAGGCCTGGCTTTTCACCGCGGGCGAATTGCAGTGCCGCCATCCGGCAGATGGCGCCGCCGACAAAGGAGAGCACCGCAAGCTTTATTACGACGAAGATCAGGCAATGGGCCAAGTGGTATCTCATTGCCCACGCCACGCCTTTGAAGTAGGCGCCGATATTCTCCGCCACGCCAGCGAAGTTCATCTCGAACAGCTCCCTCAACGCGGTGTGGAATTTTTCCGAACCAAAGTCCCAAAGTGTGGAGAAGACGCCCGCGCGCAAGCCTTTGGCTTCATACTTTTTGCGGAATTCGGATACGGCTTCACCGGGCTCGGCGCCGGCCATGTAAACGTCTAATTCTGTGATCCTTTCCTGTGTCTGGGGGGTGACAATAACCGTTCTGCTGAAGTCCATGACATAGCCGGCCAGGCATATAACGATCAGGCCCGGCAGAGCGACCATCAATTTGCCCGGCCCAACAGCCATGCGGAAGGCCTGGAACAACTTTGGGAACATGAAATTATCGGATAATTGCAGGGGCGGTTTCTCGCTGACCATTTTGCCTCCTTTCAATTAATATATTCCGGAACCGAACCGCTCACCGTAGCGCAGAGCGACTATCAATCGCGGCCTCGGAAGCACCGGCGGGCTGGGGCCGTTGTGGTTCGGAGGCTATCCTGTATTCTGCATCAAGCCAGGTGCCGAGGTCCACGAGCTTACACCGCTCGGAACAAAAGGGAAAGCACTCCGATTGTTCGCCGGATGACGCCTCTACCGGTTTGTCGCAGGCCGGGCATCTGTGGTTCATAGCAACATTCGGCTCCGTTGTCTATTCTTCTTCCGTCTCTTCTACAATAAGGCCCTGCTCCACCTTTCGAGCATACTCTACACAGTATCTCGCCCATGGTTTTGCTTCGAGCCGAGCTTTGGTTATCTGCTCGCCGGTTCCTTCACAAACACCGTAACTTCCTTCTTCAATACGCCCGAGGGCGTCGTCGATTTCTCTGAGCAGTTGTACTTCACTATCCAATAATCCCAGGGCGAATTCCTGCTCGAAGTTGTCCGAACCCAGATCGGCCATGTGGATAGGCATGCTTGAAAGGTCTCCACTCGCGTCCAGCCTGGATTTCTTTAGGGCTTCATCGCCGATTTCGTTGACGTTGACGAGAAGCTCCCTGCGCTTGGCCAGGAGCACTTGCTTGAAGTATTCAAGGTCGGCTTTGGTCAGGTGTTTCTTCTTCTTCCGGACCGGCCTTGTCTTCTTATTGGAGGCTTTCTTGCGTTTTTGGGCCACTTGCCTATCTGCCTTTCTTTGTACGAGCGTTTCTTTGCGTATCTGTAAAAAGCAAAATTATAACATCCCGAAGCGCCTTCTGCACAGAAAATGTTTCTGCGAGGCCGTCAATTTGGGCGCAGCAACTAAAGTCGTCGGCGGACCATTGTAAAGGCGGGCTGGAGTAATGCGTGTAACTGCTTAAACTACAGGATGTTACAACGCAGGAGTGCAGTTCGGGGGGCTCGTTTGATTTAGGTCTTGTCCCTTGCGAATTTGCCCAGGGGAATGAAGTATTTTCCCTTTCCTACCCGTCCGGCAAATACGGGCACTGCGAAGACCTTTTCGATATTCTCGCCGGACAACACCTCGGCGACCGGACCGAACAGGCTGTTGCCGTCGGTCCCGAGAAGCAGCGTTTGGGCGCAGTATTGAGTCGCCAGGTTGATATCGTGTGTAACGGTTATAACTGTTTTACCCTTATCGAGTTGCGCTGCTTTGAGCAGGTCGTATATGCCGACTTGGTGTTTCAGATCGAGGAAGTTGGTCGGCTCATCCAGCAGGAGCACGTCTGTTTCCTGTGCAAGGGCCCTTGCGATGAACACCCGCTGTCGCTCGCCGCCGCTGAGACTGCCTATCGGCCGCGAAGCGAATTGGGCGGTATCGGTCAGATCGAGCGCCTCATTGACTATCTCCCTGTCGGCCTTGCTCTCGAATCCCATCGCGCCGAAGCGCCTGGTCCTCGCCATCATCACGGTTTCAACGACCGAGAAGCCGAATACGGGCATAAATCCCTGACGCACGACGGCTATTCTTTCAGCTAAGGCCTCGGTGCTGTAGGATTCCACCGGTGCCGCATCGACCATTATCCGGCCTGTTCTCGGGGTCGCCGCTGCGCAGAGCAGATTGAGCAGCGTCGTCTTGCCCGCGCCGTTCGGGCCCGCTATCGCCAGGAATGTGCCGGGCGCCACCGTGAAGGTGATATCTTCGAGCACCGTGCTTTTCGGCGTATAACCGAAACTGACATTTTCAACCTCAATTATGCCGCTCATTTCGACCACCCGATTCTCCTGCTGTATCTAATCAGCAGGAGCAAAAAGAAAGGCCCGCCCACTATGGCCGTTACGACGCCTACCGGCAATTGAGCCGGAGCGACTACTATGCGGGCCAACGTATCGGCGGCGACCAGGAATATCGCGCCGGCGACTGCGCTTAGCGGCAGCAACTGGCGATGATCCGGGCCGAAGACGAGCCTGACGGCGTGCGGGACGATCAGCCCGACAAATCCGATAAGCCCGCTGATACTCACCGCCACGGCGGTCATAAGAGCCGCAATCGCAAAGGCCGCGGCGCGGGTCCGCCCCGTATTGACGCCGATGCTCCTGGCGTCTTCCTCGCCGAAGCTCAGTGCGTTGAGTTGAGGGCCGAGGTAAAACAGCGCTGCGATCCCCGCGGCCACGCAGCCGGCCGTCATCCAGAGCACTAAGAAATCTTCTTCGGCCATATTGCCCATAAGCCAAAATATCGTGGCGTAAACCTCATCGGACCTGGCTACGGAGGTCAGGAACATTATCACTGCCGAGAAAAAGGCATTCACCACCACGCCGGCCAGCAGCAGGCCGGTAAGATGGAATTTACCGGTGAGCCTGCCGATGAACCAGACCAGCCAGACCGTCCCCAGCGCCCCGGCAAATGCGAAAACCGCAATCGGCGACCGCCCGAAAAACGTCCAGTTAAATCCGCAGACCACCGTTATCATCGCCCCGAGGCCCGCTCCGCTCGATATGCCTAATATATACGGGTCTGCCAGCGGATTGCGCAGGAGGGCCTGGAAGACTACTCCGCTGCACGCCAGAGCCGCCCCGACGATCGCGCCGAGCAGGATTCGAGGCACCCGCACCCGCACAAATATCTCATAATCGGGATTGACCGCCGCCTCGTCCGCACCGCCTGCGAATACCGCCTTGAGAGAAACCCTTTCGGTGCCGATCAGCGAGCAGGCGAACATTACGACCAGAAGGATCAAGAACGCCGCGGCGATTCTCACAATTAGCCTGTTAGGTGTCAAAAGTTCCGTCATTAGTGTTTTGTCAAGTGTGGTTTTGTGGGTCAAAACCTGCGGTGAAACCGCAGGCCAAATATTTAACCCCACGTTTTACGTGGGGTTTTTACCAACAAATTCAAATTTGACAGATCATTAGTTTAATCTGCAAAAAGCTCCGGCTTTATACATCGGGCGACCATTTCAACGCCCTGGTGCAGCCGAGGCCCGAGCCTGCAGACCGTATCAGGCGGTATGACGTAGATTCTGTCATTGGCCACGGCCGGGACGTTTTTGAACCTGCTCCAATAGCGAAAAGCGGCTTCCTGCTGCTCAGGGACGGTTTTACTCCCCATTGCAGGCTCGATTATGACGTCCGGTGCGCAGGCTATGACTTGTTCGGAGCCGATGGGTGGGTATTTGTGCACTGTTCGGCCGATGGCGTTTTCACCGCCCGCCAACTCGATCAGTTCATTTACAAACGTATCTCTGCCCGCGACGCGCAGCGGTTCGGCGCCTATCACCCAGAGGACCTTGGTCTTCTCGTTGCTGCCCATCAGGCCCGCCAGCCGATCCAGCCCTGATCGCAGGTTCGAGGCCAATTCAGCCGCCTGGGCGTCTTTGCCGGTCGCCTCTGCGATTCTGTCGATTGCCTCGAACAACTCGCTAACCCGCTCGATATTGACCGTCAGGCAGTTGTAGCCGATTCGCTCAAGCCGCCGGACGACGTCTTTCTGCTGGGGGAATTCGAGCGTTACGACCAGATCGGGCTTGGCTGCTATCACGGCCTCTATATTGGGCTGCCAAAAGGCCCCCATTTTCGGTTTCTCCGCCGCGGCGGCAGGGTAGTCGCTAAAGAGCGTAACGCCGACTATTCGCTCATCCAGGCCGAGCGCAAAGAGTATTTCCGTTAGGTTCGGCGCGAGCGCCACGATTCGTTTTACGTCCTTGGGCGGGGTGACGCCGGGTGATTCACCGGTCTCTGCGCCGTCAAAGAAGGCGAATCCCGCGGCCATCCAGCAGAAAATCAATAATAACAGCAGCCACTGTCGCATCTCGTATCTCGTATGTCGCACCTCGTATTGTGTCTCACCCGGTCGCTTACGCTCCCGGCTCTTCTGTCTTCCGTCTTCCGTCTTCTGTCTTCTGTCTTTCCGCATGTCGATTGATTATTTTTCCCTTTGTACCTTTGTCACTAATATCTATTTGTTCATCAGGTCCTCTTGAACTGCTTTTCCAGGTCCGCCAGCGAGAACTTCAGCGTCGTTGGCCTGCCGTGCGGGCAGCGGCTTGCCGATTCGGTCGTATCCCTGCTGAGCAGGAGTTGCTCCATCTCGCTGTCGGTGAGCTTTTGGCCCGCCTTGATTGCCGCCTTGCATGCAGCCATGTTCAGCACGTCGTCGAGCAGCGTTTGCGGATCGGGGCCTCCCTCCTGCTTTTCCAACAGGTCGATCAGGTCCTGGACGAAATCGAGTGGATCTGCCTTCGTTAGCAGGCTCGGGAAGGCCTGGATGGCCATAGTCCTTGGGCCAAACGGAACAAGTTCGAGGCCGAGCTTCTCGATCAACCGGGCATTCTCTTCCAGAAGGGTCGCCTGGGCGTCGGTCAACTCGAAGCTCTGCGGTATGAGGAGCCTTTGCGATTCGAGGTTGCCGTTTTGCACTCGATTGCGCAAATCTTCGTACATCACTCGCTCGTGGAGTGCATGCTGATCGACTATAACGAATCCTTCGTTGGTCTCAGCGACGATGAAGCTATCGTGTATTTGAAGGAATCTTCTTTTTTCGGTAGGCACTTCAGTGATCGGCTGTTCCGGCGGGTCATAGGGGATTGTCGCTGCAGAACTGTGTTCGCCGACGAAACGCCGACCGCCGCCGAAGCCGAACTGCCGCTGTGTCTGGCCGGGCCTGTGCTTCTTGAAGAAATCAGCCATCGCGTCGGTGATTTCCATGCCTCGCGGGCTGCCGCCCGATGAATCTTCGGCTCCCAGCGAATCTATTGGAGCGGGCAATCTGGCCTCGATATCGAGATTCGTGCCCAGGAGCTTCTCTCGAATCACCCCTAATATCTGAGAATGGACCAGATTGGCGTTGTAGAAGCGGACTTCGCTTTTGGTCGGATGCACGTTCACATCGTAGTCCTCGAATGGCATCGTTATGAACAGAAAGACTACGCCGAACCTGTTGGGCTCGAGCAGGCCGCGATACGCCTCCCGAATGGCGTGCGAGATGAATTTGTCGCGGATGAAGCGACCGTTGAGGAATACATACTGGAATTTGTTGCTCGTCCTCGAAATCACGGGTTTGCCTAACAGGGCGTGTATCTGCAGGCCCCTTTCGCTGGTTTGCGTCTGGAGGAAATCGTTGGAAGGATTGCCCGAGAGCATTGGAAAGAGCACACTTATGCGTTCGAGCAGACTCTGGCCGGCCGAGAGGCGATGAACCTCCTTGCCGTTGCGTATCAGCGTCAAATCCAGCCCGGCCTCGCACCGATCCGCCTCCTGCGAGCAGGAACTAAGAGCGATGCGCGTGAATTGCTCGGTTATATGGCCCATTTCGGTATTCGCGGTCCGCAGGAACTTACGCCTGGCCGGCAGCTTGTAGAAGATGTCTCGAACCTGTATCGAAGTGCCGTAATCGGCGCTGCACGGGCTTACCGGCCCCTTGTCGCCGCAATCGATCTCGATAGAGTTGGCCCCGGGGCAGTCCTGAGTCCTGCTGACAGCCCGAACCTGGGCGACCGACGCGATACTCGCCAACGCCTCGCCTCGAAAACCCAGCGTCGATATGCCGGCCAAGTCAGCGCTGGTCTTGATTTTACTGGTGCTGTGCTGCTCGAACGCACGGGCGAGGTCCTCGGCGTCCATCCCAAAGCCGTTATCCGTTATCGAAATCAGTTTTCGCCCCCCATCCTCGACGGCGACGATGATCTTTGTCGCCCCGGCGTCGATACTGTTCTCGGTAAGCTCCTTGACCACGCTCGCCGGACGCTCGATAACCTCACCGGCGGCGATCATGTTTATCATATTCTGGTCAAGAACAGCTATTCGTCCCATAGCTCTCTTATTGTATTCATTTCTTGTGGAAATTCCAGCGATTTGTCTTGTGACACAGATTAAAAGAAAACCCCGCCATAAAGACCCCGCCATAAAGACCCCGCCATAGTGATGGCGGGGCTAATTGGAATAATCGGGGAAAAGGTTGTAACAATAATATATTGCAGATACTATGCCAGATACGATGAAAAGGATGATTGGTTATATCGAAGAGGCCCGGAGAATAAATCACAAAATATTTGCGATAGTGGCTTGCTCAAACCATGTGCATATAGTTGCGGGAGTTTCCGCCGAATCAATCGAACAGGCTGTTCATCGATATAAGTATTCAGCAACTTGGGCACTTCGTAAATTCGTCAGTCAAGGCAAAATCTGGTCAAAAGGATTTGATAAGAGATTCTGTTTCACGGATAAAGAACTTGAAAACAAAGTCAGATATGTGCAAAGTCACAATAATGATTAGCCCTGCGACCACGTCGCAGGGTTTGAGTCGCAGGGTTTGAGTCGCAGGGTTTGAGTCGCAGGGTTTGAGTCGCAGGGTTTGAGTCGCAGGGTTTGAGTCGCAGGGTTTGAGTCGTAGGGTTTGAAAAAGCCAATCTGGGAAAAAGACCCCACCATAGTGATGGTGGGGTTAACCGTCAAGGCAACAGGAGGCTTCTGCCGGTCATTTCTTCGGGCTGGGGCAGGTCCATCATTTTCAGCATGGTTGGGCCGATATCGGCCAATCTGCCGCCTTTTTTCAGTTTGCAGCCCTTGAATCGCTCGTCAAAGATAATCAGGGGCACATCGCCGATTGTGTGGGCGGTGTGCGGGTTGTCGGGACTGCCGTCAATCATCTTCTCGAAGTTGCCATGGTCGGCGGTGATTATGGCCGCGCCGCCCATGCTCTTGACCTTATCCAGGATTTTGCCTACACATTCGTCCACGGCCTCGGCGGCCTGTATGGCGGCCTCCAATATGCCCGTATGCCCGACCATATCCGGATTGGCGAAATTGATCACGATTACGTCGTATTTGTCCGAATCGAGCCTGTCGAGAACAACGTCGGCGACCTCATAGACGCTCATCTCCGGCTTGAGGTCGTATGTCCTGACCCTCGGCGAGGGCACTATCTGCCTGTCTTCGCCTGGAAACGGCTTTTCCGTGTAATCGTTGAAGAAGAAAGTAACGTGGGCATATTTCTCTGTCTCGGCCGAGCGAAACTGCTTCAGGCCCAGAGAACTCCAGTACGCCGCGAGGATATTCTTCATCTTGGGCGGCTTGGAAAAGGCGACCGGGGCCGGTATCGTCGCATCGTATTCGGTCATGCAGACAAAATACGTATCAGGCCTCTTCATCCGGGCAAAATCCTTGAAATCCGCCTGAACAAACGCCCGCGTAATCTCGCGGGGCCTGTCTCCGCGGAAATTGAAGAATATAACGCCATCGCCGTCGTTTACAGTCGCTATCGGTTCATCGTCTTTGTTGACAATCGATGTCGGCTCGATGAACTCGTCGGTTACATCCTTCTCGTAGCTCTGGGCGACGGCCTCGGCGGCGCTGGATGCCCGCAGGCCCTTGCCTGTCGTCAAGCATTCGTAGGCCTGCTGTACGCGCTCCCATCGGCTGTCGCGGTCCATCGCATAGAATCTGCCCATGACCGTGGCGATTCTGCCTATGCCTATTTCTGTCGCTTTTTTCTCGATATCGGCGATGTATCCGGCTCCACTGTTCGGCGGTGAATCGCGGCCGTCGGTGAACGCATGAATGAAGACCTCCTTCAAGCCGTTTCTTTTCGCCAACTCGAGCAGCCCGTAGAGGTGGTTCAGCAGGGAGTGGACGCCGATGTCACTGCAAAGTCCCATAAGATGCATCTTGCCGTTGTTCTTCTTGGTAAACTCGATCATTCTAAGGAATTCTGATTTCTCAAAGAACGAGCCATCCTCAATCGCCATGCTAAGCCTGACGGATTCCTGCGGCACGATTCTCCCGGCGCCGATGTTCTGATGCCCGACTTCGCTGTTGCCCATTGTCCCTTCGGGCAGCCCGACGTCGAGGCCGCTGGTATGGATAAGGCAGTGGGGGTAATCGGCCATCAGCATGTCGTCAACGGGGGTATTCCCGCGTTTGGCCGCGTTATATTCGTCCTCGGCCGGATCCGGATTATGGCCCCAGCCGTCCCGTATGATAAGCACAAACGGTCTGATTTTCAGAGTTACGCTCTGTTTCGCCATTCAAAACAGCCTTTCAAGCAAATAGCAACAAAGACGAGGCAATGCCTCGTCTAATTCACATCGGACAACCGGATTGACTAAATATAGTATAGAAGCGCCGATGATATGTCAAACATTAAGAATAGCAGAACAAAATTCTCCAATCGCCAAGAAGTTTTTGACAGCGGCGTTTACTGTGCTATAATTGATTATCAATCTATGATTGACGGCGGGTGGTCAAAAGCTGGTGTCGTAATGTTGGCTTGTTATCTGAAAGGCAGGGCAAATGCGTGATGATATGACGGGCCGCGTTGTTGTTACAGGCCTGATGTGCGCAGTGCTGCTGTTTTCCTGGGGCTGCGAGAAGCCGAACAACGCCCTTGGCCTGTACCTCGACGGCATATTGTTGACCGAATACGATGACAACGTACAGGCCGTCCAAAAGCTCGAGCAGGCTACCAGGGAGGACAAAAAATTCTGGTATGCCTACTCCGTGCTCGGCGAGGTCTATGAAAAAATGGAGGACTACCCGAACAGCGTCGCCTCGTACGAAAAGGCCACCGAGATCAATCCGGATTCTCTCAAGGATTTTATGAATCTCGGCCGCGTCCACAAGATAATGAAGGAGCTTGCAAAAGCGGTCGAGGCGTACGCCAGGGCCTGTGAGATCGACCCCAACCATCTCCGGGCGCATCTCAAGACTGCGAAATGCTACGTTGAACTGGAGGACTATGACAACGCCTTGAATTACGGTCGGCGCGCCGAGCAGATCGATCCGAATGTTGCCGAGGTCCAGTTGCTCCTTGCAGAAGTGTACCAGTGGCGCGAGAATTTCGAGGCGGCAATCAGTTCCTACAAGCGCGCGCTGGAGTTGGACAGCGGCAATCCCGAGGCTCTGACATTCCTGGCGCTGGCCTACATAAGGACGGAATACTACGAACCTGCCAAAGAACTGCTGACATTGGCTATCATGGCGCAGCCGGACAATGCCAAGGCGCACAAGTATCTCGGGTATTGTCTGCTCAAACTGAACGCCGTTGACGAGGCGATAGCAGCCTACGAAAGCGCACTTGGCATAGACCAAAAGGACTGGGAGACCCTCAGATCGTTGGGCGTTGCGTATATGTTGAAAGCCATAAGCGCCGCCGACGAAGACATGAGAGCGAAAGCCGTCGAGCAGTGGCGTGCCTCCCTGGATATCCAGGCGGATCAGCCCAGTAGTCAGGCGATGCTCAGACTTATAGAGAAATACTCGAACGGAGAATGAGTGGTGTTTGTCCGCAGAATGTCGGACAATAAAACGGTCGGAAGTATTGCCTATGACAGAGCCCAAAACAGAGCCGGCCGGCACGCCGGCGCCTCCGAGTAATATATCTCGCATCCGGCATTTTGTCTCACAAATCGAGTTGCCGAGTCCGAAGGCCCAGGTATTGTTCTGGGGCCTGTTCGCCGCAGGTCTGGCGATGGACCTGTGGAGCAAGAAGGCTGTTTTTGACCGGCTGCCTTATCAGGGCGATCTCATTGTTGTGATAGACGGGCTGCTGAATTTCGTGCGCGCCCGGAACAACGGCGCGGCCTTCGGGATATGTGCGGGTCAGCCGTTCTTTCTCGCCGCGGCATCAATTATAGCACTTCTCTTTGTTCTTGGCTATTTCTACCTGTGGCATACAAAGCAAACGCTGATCCATATCGCACTGGGGATTCTTGCGGCGGGGATTTGCGGCAATCTGTACGACCGTCTCTTCAACGAAGGCGCCGTGCGCGACTTCATCGACGTCTATATAACTATCTCCGGGCGCGAACACCGCTGGCACACGTTCAACGTCGCCGATGCGCTGCTTTGCATTGGTGTGGCGCTGCTGATAATATGGACCGCCTCTACGGGGAAGTCAGATCAAAAATGTGCTCAGCAACATAAATAGGGACCTGCCGGGCCACCCCGAGGGCTATCGCATCGGACGGACGCGAATCAATCTCGATGGTCTTGCCGTCCAGACTCAGGTGTATTTGGGCGAAAAAAGTGTGATGACGCAGGTCGCTTATAACGATTTTCTCAGCCTGAGCGCCGAGACCTTCGATAACATTGCCTAACAAATCGTGTGTCATGGGGCGGGGCGGATGGATGCCTTTTAGCCGCCGGTCGATGGCGAGGATCTCGACTATCCCGATAACAATTGGAAAGCTGCGATTGCCGTTCTTCTCTTTTATAACGATTATCTGCTGGTCGGATTGCTCGTCGATGACTATACGCGACAGTTCAGCTTCCAGTTCCATTGTTCCACCGCCTTCTTGGTATTACTTGTCCAATTCCTCAAGGTGCTTTTCTATTGTTTCCAACTGCTTCGACAACTCGTCGAGCTTGTTCCTGGCTTGAGCTACGACCTCGGGCTTGGCCTTGTTCACGAAATTCTCATTCTTCAGCTTAGCCTCAGTGGCCGCCTTGGCCTTTTTCGCTTTGTCTCTTTCTTTTTCCAGCTTTTTACGTTCGGCTTCCGGATCGACTGCGTTATGTACGTACACTTCTATTACATCGGCAAGGCCAATCGCAGCATTTGCCGGCTTTTCGATTTCGACGCCGGCGCTGAATTCTTTCAGGCCGGCCAGGTGCTCGACGAGCTGCGCATTTCGGCCTAAGACATCAGCCTTTTCGGAAGGCGACTTGACCGATACGACCAGCCGCTCCTTCGGCGGTATGTTCCTGTTGTTTCTAATGTCCCGTATGGTTCTGATGACGGCCTGCACTATCTCAATCTCTTTCTCCGCATCGGCGTCTGTCAGCAGGTCGATTCTCCCAGGCCATTGGGCGGCGACCAGGGCGTCGGAACTCTTTGCCTCTGCTATGCCCGCAAGCCCGCGCGCCGGGACTATTTGGTTGAGTCTTTGGAAGATGCCTTCGGTGATGAACGGGATAAACGGGTGCAAAAGCCGCAAGGTCTGGTCCAGCACGAAGGCAAGGATGTTTTGCGTGATAGGTTTTTGAGCCTCATCCTGCATCCGGAACTTCGCCCACTCCAAATACCAGTCGCAGAAATCGTTCCAGAAGAATCGGTAGAGGCTCATCATCGGCTCGCTGAACTTGAAGGAATCGAGCGACTCGGTCACCTCGGCGATTGTCTCGGCCAGCCGCGACAGTATCCATTTGTCCTCGATGGCCATCTTGTTTTTGTCGAATTGGCTTGGGTCGAACTCTTCGAGGTTCATCATCGCGAAGCGAGAGGCGTTCCAGAGCTTGTTGCAGAAGTTTCGCCCTATGTCGAACTTCGGCGAAGTGTTGGCCTTTCGCCCATCGGGCAAGGTCATCTCCTCAACCGGCATGCGAATATCCTGCGTATCCGTAGTCATACTCGCCAACGTAAACCGCATTGCATCGGCCCCGTGACTGTCGATAGCGACCAGCGGATCGATACCGTTACCCAGGCTCTTGGACATCTTCCGCCCCTGGCCGTCCTGGATCATCGCGTGAATATAAACATCGCTAAACGGAATATCCCCGACGCAATACTGCCCCATCATAACCATCCGCGAGACCCATAGCGTAATAATCTCACGAGCAGTGCAAAGAACATCCCCCGGATAAAACGTCTTCAACTCCCCCGTCTCCTCCGGCCAACCCATAGTGCTAAAAGGCCACAACGCAGAAGAAAACCACGTATCGAGTACGTCAGGGTCGTGCTCAATACTGGAGATTGGACTTCTTAACTCGCCGGTTTGATTAAATGCTTCCTCGCCAAACTCCTTCTTGAATTGATCGTTCTCATCTTTGTATTTTGCTCTTTCTCTCATGCCAACGCTCGGGTGGTTACGCTCCAGGCTAAGAATCTTGGTTAGAAGGTCAAGAGCATTGGCTGCTTTTTTGCTTTTGGCGCACACATAAAGGTAGCGTACATCAAAATCATCGATTGTAGTGGAAGTTTCATAATATGAGACATCATTTGTAAGTTTGCATAACTCCCTAAATTTATCGAAGGACCTTTTCAATTGTTTCACTTTTAAGTCTATCTTCTGTTCGTACGAATCATAAAAACCCATATGAACAGCAGATGATAGTTTAAAAGACCAAATTGGAATTCTATGTCCCCACCAGAGCTGTCTGCTTATAGGCCAGTCGCGGAGGTTTTCGAGCCAGGTTTGGTAGGTCTTGGCGTAACGTTCGGGGATGAACTTGAGTCGGCCGTCGAGCAGCGGCTTCAGTGCCAGCCCGGCTAATGAATTAACCGGGACATCCGTTCCTTCGATAAGATCCTGTGGCACGGCCATCTTGGCCGTGTCTTCACGGGCTGGAAGCCCGTGCCACTTTATAGGCTTCTTCACGGCGATATACCATTGGTCGGAGAGGTATGGCTCGATGGGCACATGGCTGCGGTAGCTGTGGCCTATTTCGTGGGCGTATTCGCGGACTTCTTCGAGCAGGTTCTCGGTTCGGAAGAATTCAACGATTGCCTCGCGGGCCTCGAAGCGGTCCATTCCGAGCAGGTTCTGGGCCTCCGGTTCTGTGGCGTCTTCCCAGCCGTGCTTATCGCTGATAGTCCCGTCCGGTGCCATCACGTTGATAATCTCTAAATCGTGTCTTTGGCCTATCTCCCAGTCGTCCGGGTCGTGGGCGGGTGTTACTTTCAGAAAACCGGTGGAGAATTTCGCCTTCTCATCTGTGGCACGGGCATCTTGCCCGTGCTCGTTTGAATTGGGCAGTACGACGTGTTCATCGGCAATAATCGGAATCATCCGCCCGACAATAGGCAGGCGGACCATCTTTCCGACAAGCGCCTCGGCCCGCGGGTCTCTCGGATTCATCGCAACCGCCGTATCGCCCAGCATCGTCTCCGGCCGAGTCGTGGCGACGGTAACGTGCGTAATTGTGTCGCGGGCGTCCCGCCCGCGCGTTTCGAGGGCATCTTGCCCTCGTTCTTCCTCAGATATCGATTCCCCTATCCCGCACCACGCCCAGTCCTGCAAACCCGCCTTTTCAGGATTTCCAAGTACATACTTGACTTGATTCCTAAAATCCTCCTCATCGCGGATAAGATGGTCATAGTACTCGTCCATCCAGAAGGCGCCCTCCCGCCCGCATCGCTTGTTGATCTGCTTGGATGTGAATGATTTCCACGAATGCAGGATCTCAGGCAAGTCACGCCCTTCAAAGGGTCTGATAATTGCATGAACGTGATTCGGCATGACCGCCCAGGCTACAAGTTCGTATCGTTCGCCGTCGAAATGCTTGACTGCGTCGTGTACGATTTCAGCAAGCTGCGGGTCTCTCAATAGGCACTCCCCGTGCCCGGCATCCAGAAATGATTCGATTTTCTCAGACTGAAGACGATGCAGTTCAATATGATCGAGCTGGGTCAACGGACGCCCTTGCTGCTGAGCACGCTCAATGACCTGCTGACGCTCGATACGCCATGACTTAGCGACTTCACCTGGGACGGCATCGGCGAGGCGGAAGATGACAGTGTAAATGGCCCCTTGGCTGGTCCAGTGGGGGAGGTAGCGGCCTTTTCGCTTGTCAATGGTTGGCTCGCCGTTTTGGTGCGAAGGCGAGACGCCTTCGCGACGCGCGGGCGGGACGCCCGCGACACTTTCGGCCAGCGGGTACTGGAGATACCAGAAGTGTCCCTGCACCGTTTCGTGTTCTACTTCGTCGTCGGCCAGGACCGTTTGCGTGGCGGGGTCCCAGTTTACCAGGCGTTTGCCGCGATAGATCAGGCCGTCGCGGAAGAGCCTGAAGAAGTTCTCGCGCACGGCCTTTGCACACACCTCATCCATCGTGAACCGTGTCCGATCCCAGTCGCAAGAGCAGCCCATCGCACGCAACTGCTCGATGATGCGAGCCTCGTATTCGTCCTTCCAGGCCTCGACCCGGGCGACGAACTCCTCTCGCTCGAAGTCGGTGCGTTTCTTTCCTTCTTCCGAGAGGATTCGTTTCTCGACAACCGTCTGCGTGGCGATGCCTGCGTGGTCGGTTCCCGGCATCCAGAGCGTCCTGAATTGTTGCATCCTCCGAAAGCGAATAAGGATGTCCTGCAGGGTGTTGTTTAGGGCGTGACCGACGTGCAGCGGGGCGGTTACGTTGGGCGGCGGTATCACGATGGCGTAGGCCTTTGCCTCCTCGCCGTCCGCTATAGGCTCGGCGTGAAAATGCCGACCGGAAAGCCAGATTTCATTAGCCTGCTTCTCAATCTTCTCCGGCTCGTAGACCTTGGAGAACTCCACGTCCATATCTCACCTGAACTCAATTGCGCCATAAAAAATTCCGGCGACAACAACTATCGCCGGAATTGAATATTACTAAAACTATAACCGGATGTAAACCAGGCACTTCGCAAAAAGGACGCTTTCGGCCGCCTTTTTGAATTGCGCCGGCGTTAATCGAGGTTCATCGTCATCAGGAACTCAGCGTTGCTCTGGCATTTATTGAGCCTGTTCTTAAGCAGCTCGACCGCCTCGACCGGGTTCATCTCGCTCAGGACGCGCCGCAGACGATAAACAAGCTGAAGCTCTTTCGGGTCGAGCAGTAATTCCTCTCTTCTCGTGCCGCTTCGGCTTATGTCTATGGCAGGCCAGGTCCTTCTATCAACCAATCGTCTGTCCAGATGCAACTCCATATTGCCGGTCGCCTTGAATTCCTCGAAAATCACCTCATCCATTTTAGAGCCGGTATCGATCAATGCGGTTGCGAAAATGCTCAGCGAGCCGCCTTCTTCGACGTTTCTCGCCGCGCCGAAGAACTTCTTCGGCATCTGCATCGCACTGGCATCGACGCCCCCTGTCAGGATTCTACCGGAATGCGGCATCTCGCTGTTGTAGGCGCGGGCGAGACGAGTAATTGAGTCCAGAAGGATAACGACGTCCTGGCCGTACTCCACGCAACGCTTTGCTTTTTCGATTACTACCTCCGCGACCTGGCAGTGACGGCCCGAAGACTCGTCGAAAGTCGAGCTTATGACCTCCACGTCCTCGGCCGTCTTACGCTGCATCTCCGTAACTTCTTCAGGACGTTCGTCGATCAGCAGCACTATCAACTTAACCTCCGGATGATTCGCACTCATCGCGTTGGCGATCTTCTGAAGCAGAATCGTCTTGCCCGTACGCGGCGGCGCGACGATGAGGCCGCGCTGCCCCTTGCCGACCGGCGTCACCATGTCGATTATGCGCATGCTCAGTTCCTCCTGTGTTGTCTCGAGGATAAAGCGCTCTTCCGGGTGCAGGGGAGTCAGGTCGCTGAAGACGATCTTGTCCGCGAGCATATCGGGGTTCTCATAGTTGATCGCTTCGACGCGAAGAAGTGCAAAGTATTTCTCCGAGTCCTTGGGAGGCCTGATTTGACCCGAGACCGTGTTGCCCGTTCGCAGACCGAAACGCCTGATCTGGGACGGCGAGACGTAGATGTCGTCCGACGAAGAGAGATAGTTATACCTCGGATTGCGCAAGAAACCGTAACCATCGGGCAGGACTTCAAGGACGCCTTCACCGTACATCAGTCCGTCCTGACGGATTTGCTCCTTGAGAATTCTAAAGATCAGATCTGTCTTCTTCAGGGCCGTGTATTCCGTGATGCCTTCTTTCTTAGCAAGGTCGTGCAGTTCGGCGACGTTCAGCTTCTGCAAGTCGGTCAGATAGAGATTGCCCTTCTTGACACGTTCATACTTTGCATGCGTGGACTCATCGTCTTTCTTCTTTTTCTTCTTCTTCGAGCTTTCAGCGGCCTCGTCGGCCGGGATCTCGTCGACCGGGGGCGCGTCGATAGTAGCCACCGCTGTTGCAGTCGAATCTTCTACCTGGCCCTGCTCGTCCTGTTCATCGACTGTCTGCTCTTGCGCGACAGCCTTTTTCTTCTTCTTGGTCTTCTTGCGTTTCTTAGTTTTTTTTGCGGCGGCTTTTGCCATTATTGCTCCTTTTCCTCTTGCCAGAATGTATTCGACGCCCTTGCCGGAGACAGGGTAATCGTGCGGTTAAATAAGGTTAATCCATTATCTGTTGCCCGAAGCAACAGATAATATTTAGCCCCGCGTTTTACGCGGGGTTTTGACCGATCTTATGCGGACGGTTGAACCAACTTCTTTCGCGTTTCCGCAACAGGAACTAGCCTAAGAGCGCCTAACAAAATGAAAACTTCCCCTCTGTCATTCCCGCGAAGCTTGTCCTCGACTCCAATCGGGGAGCGGGAATCCAGAGAACCAAATGCGATTGAGACCTCATTTTGTTACACGCTCTAAGTAATTCAGCGGGACTTGAGTCTTTGGCGGAAAAACACGATCTATATATCTGAAGGTACTGCTGTGGTACGAGTAGTCCCTCGTAAACCCCACTTAATAACTATCTAAAATACTTGAGAAGATATTAGCGATTTGTCTGACCAACTCCGAGGAGTCAGAATTGTTGTTTATGCTATTATCGGCGAGGGCAACCTTATTGTCCAGAGAAATCTGGAAATTTTCTCGGATTCTTTGCTGATTTTCGTCGAAAACACCGGCTTTTTTCGCTCTTTCGGCCCTCAGGCCCCGGTCGCACTCGACAAAAACGAGTTTATCGCAGCGTTTGTCCCAGCCAACCTCGGCTAAAAGGGGCATATCCAGCACGATTGCTTTGACTTCGCTTTGCCCGTTATACTGCCGGATAAGCTCCTCGGCCCGCTCCAGGACACGCGGATGGACTATATTGTTGAGGCCGGAGAGCTTCTCAGAATCCGTAAAAACAATTTCTGCGAGTTTGCTGCGGTCAATCCGTCCCGACGAATCGCAAATCGACCGCCCAAAAAGCCCGACGACTTCTTCTTTGACATCGTCCTCGTCCAGCAAGGCGTGGGCGAGCTTGTCGGCATCGACCACACCGCAGCCCAATTTGCCGAACTCATCGGCAACGGTGCTCTTGCCTGAGCCGATCCTGCCCAAAATCCCTATTATTGGTTTTTTCCCAACATCGCTCACAAGCACCAGTCTAATCGCTTTGTAACGAGCAGTCAAGGTTACGGATTTGTTTTTTTTGAGGGTTTTGCCCCCGGAAGGCTGGGTGCGAACTCGCCGAGAGTATCCGGGTGGGCAACTGAAAAGAACACCAAATAGACGAACATGCAGCAAATCAGCAAGTTTTCAACAATCGATTGGACTGATGCCTTCATGTTCTTCTGATTGCGGAGTCTTTCGCTTCGGTCCTCGGCTCAGGGCGTCCGAAGCTTGTGCCGGACCCCATAGAGATTCTTGAGCAGGTAGTTCTTCACGACAATATCCCAGCTCATATTCTCGGCGAGTTGGTAGCCGCCTTCGATCATACCCGCGATTTCGGATTCGTTGTTGGGCAGGCGTGAGCAGATCTGCATCGCGACCTTCTCACTTACACTGGCCTCTATTCGCTCGCGCACCGGCCTATCAATCTGCAGCATATCTTCAATGTCGGCGTAATCCTGGGTCCGCAGGTTTGTGTAGTCGGCGACGATGACGTTTTTCACGTCCCGCCCGCCCGTGACGTCTCGCAGGAAGCCGGCGCACCCGCAGACATTGCTGATAACGCAGATACCCCCGAACGTCAGCGACTCGAGCTGCGCGATCCCGAACGGCTCGTAGATGCTCTGCCCGAATTCCACATCGCTTCCCTTGCGGATGTCCATAAACTCGATGTCCTGCGGCATCCTCATCCCGCAGAGCTTTCGGCTAAACCCGAACTGGTTGATGAAAATGATCTTTATATTGCGGCTTCGCGCGTTGAATTCCTGGATCTGCGTGTAGAATTTGGCCTCGCCGCCGGACAAATCGGGCCAGTTCTCACGGTGCGCCACCGGCCAGTTGTAGGACGATTCCATTTCATATATGTCCTGGGAACGCCGTCGTGAAACTTCTGTGGACAGCAGCAGCAGCACGCCCGTCTTGCCCTGCGTTCTGAACTCGTCTTCTATTGTGTATAACACCCGAAGGTCACGCCACAACCCCTTGCTCTTAACCAGCCGGGTAACGTGAGTGAAGATGTAGTCAGGCCTGTAGCCCAGCAGGTTTTTGCAATACAACTGGAGATTCTCTTTTGATGCGAGTTTGTCGGCAACGCTGATTTGATATGCCGGTATCCCGTTGTAAACGATGTCAATATCGACGCTCTCGAATTCCGGCGCCAGGAATCGTAGTTCGTCGGCCACGTAGTCGCCGACGGCGTAAATGTGGTCGCAGTGTTTCGATGCCTCCACCAGACTGTGCTTGAAGTAGTCGTTCTGGTCCCCGAAAACGTCGTTGACATACAGTCCGTCGCTGTGGGCCTGCTTCATAACGTTGTAAAACATCGTGTCGTGCCCGGAGTGCTCTTCCACGATACGACGCATTGTTGCAGCTTCGTGCGCGTAGAAAACCGTTCTCATATCGCAGTGGGGCTCGAGAATCGCCGCCAGGGCCGTGGGCATTCCCATAAACTCATGAGAGACGACAGTTGTCGTATCCCCGACTGCATCGATTGCCTTCAGCGCCGCGATTGCGGGAGGGGCGATTCTCACATACTGCTCGAAGTCCCACAGGTTCTCGTACAAATGGCTTTGCACGCCGAATTCGGTGTAAAGCTGACGCTTAAAATCGTTGAGCGTGTCTTTGTGCGTATGTCTTACGTCGAACAAAAGGACCTCAGGCGAGCTTTTCACGCCCGTGTGCTCGTCGATGAACGTTCGCCGACCGTAAACGATCCCGGCGTTGTATAGCTTTTCGATCTTACGGAACGCCGAGGCGTACTGAAGGTTAATCAGCCCGTCAACAGATGAATACAGCACTTCGCCGTCTTCGCCGAGCCGTTCCGATACAGGGCCTTCCGTTGTGAACAGAGGCCCGACGAGAATCGACCGCTCCACGGCGCTCAAGTAAGATGGACATGTAAAAAAGCCGTGAAGAACGGCGCCTATTCCGCCGACTTTCCCAACGGCCTCGTGGGTGACGTGCACTAACGTAGTATCATCAGGCATAGTAAGTTTCTTTCCAATTGGCAATCTCAAGTTTTCCGAATTCATCTTGCCTGTCTCTACATAAAGTATAGAGTACGGTCTCAATGAAGCCAAATCATCGGTGTCACTGGCTTGAGAAGATTCTTGTGGCCCGGAAAAACCGTGCACAACTGAGGACTGAATGTGGTTTTTTGGGACTGTCTTTGCGTTGTCGGCTTGGCGAGTTGAGCCTCAGCCTATTTTGCTGCGCAGCGTTCTTATCAGACCTGCAAGGACCTGCGGCGCGATGTCGGCCAACTCGGGCTCGGGTATATCGCTAAGCGCTATTGTATCGAGGATGGCTATGACCTGGCGACCGTGGGCGGCTATTGCGGCGACCGTGCTGTCAGCTCCGGCAAGCTCTCCGTCAGCCATTTGCCGCAAATAAAGAATGATGTTCTTGGTAACCTCCTTCTCGCTCATCTCAGAGCCGGGGCCGCCGAAGTCGGTAGCGCCTTCCGGGGCCTCTCTTTCCTGTAATATGTCTTGAGCGAGCTGGTGTGTCTCGGCCATGAGACGCTTCTCTCTTTGTTCATCGGTCTCATCTACCGGGGCCAGTGTGAGTTCATCGCCAATGTTCAGATTCGGAACGTAGAGTTTGTTGTGGCAGGACGGGCACTTGCCCCATTTCCCTCCGGCACTGTCGTCTGCCTTTATCTCCTTGCCACAATGGTCACAATGAAATCTTATCGCCATTTCAGCACCTCTGATGAGAACTTACAGTCTATGGGCCTTCGTACTCCGCGGCCACTTCGGTCGTTATCCCGCCGCGAGGCGTGAATCGAGACGTCACCTTCATCCGTCGTGGCTTGCACACGCCGCTCAAATCGTCCAATATATCGTTCGTCAGGGCTTCATAGAAAATCCCCTTGTCCCGATAGCTCTGCATATAGAATTTCAAGCTCTTAAGCTCGATACAGGATTTGTCGGGTGTGTATTCGATAAGAATCTCGCCAAAGTCAGGCTGGCCGGTATTCGGACAGACGCTCGTGAACTCCGGACACCGGATCGAAATACGGTAATCCCGCTCCGGGCGGGGGTTCTCGAACAACTCAATTTCCGGCGCTTCGCTCATTATCCAACCACTATAACAGATTCTGCACAGAGAATATAGCCCAAAACCCACGCGCCGAACAAGCAAAATCACGCCCCAACGGGCTTTCTATCTTTCTTTGACAGTGCCCCAGGCAGACGATAAGATACCTGGGTAGCTGAAATATCGGATTATTTCATTTTTCCGTGTAAACACAACTCGGGACAAAAGGGCGACACGAATGAACTCTGGAGATGCTGTTATGAATAGACGGCGGTTCCTAACCGCTGTTGGCGCTGCTGTGACTTTGCCGGGAATGGCATTTGCCGCCGATTCCGTACGCAAGGCCAAAAGACCCAACTTTGTCTTCATCTTCGCAGACGACCTGGGCTGGGGTGATTTGGGCTGTTACGGCAATCGCCAGATAAAGACCCCGTTCCTGGACAAGCTCGCCGCCGAAGGTACGCTGTTCACGCAGTTCTATGTCAATGGCTCGGTCTGCTCACCGTCGCGAACGGCCTTTATGACAGGCCATTACCCCGCCAGGCATGCCGTACACGGCCATTTCGCAACGCACGTCCAGAATAAGGCCCGCGCAATGCCCAATTGGCTCGATCCCAAGGCCTATACAGTTACCTCACTGCTCAACAAAGCCGGCTATGCAACAGGCCATTTCGGAAAATGGCATCTCGGCTCAGGCGACGGCGCCCTGGAGCCCGGTGAATACGGAATCGACGATCACCGCACCAGAACCTCCAACGGCCCACAGCTCGAAGGAACCAGCGACCCCTATTTCCGAGCAAAGTCAACCACGAAGATCGTTGACAGGACCATCGACTTCATCGAAAAGAACCGTGACAAGCCTTTCTACGTCAACGTCTGGACCCTTATCCCGCATGCCACGCTTCACCCCACAGACGAGCAGATGAAACCCTACGAGCGCTACGCACCGCGGGGCGTTCCATACAAAGGGGCCAAGCAGATTTATTACGCCACCGTCTCAGACCTGGATTGCCAGGTCGGACGACTAATCAAGCGAATCGACGAGCTTGGCCTGAGCGACAACACGCTGATTGTCTTTTCAAGCGACAACGGCCCGGAGGACTTCGATATTGGCAACGCCGTCCACAGCGGAATCGGCGATACCGGCCCGTTCCGCGGTAGAAAGCGAAGCCTGTACGAGGGCGGCATTCGCATGCCCTTTATAGTCCGCTGGCCCGGACGTACCCCGGCAGGCAAGGTTGACGATACAAGAATTATCGCTGGCGTCGATTGGCTCCCGACCGTCTGCAGCTTCGCGGGCGTAAAGCTCCCGACCGACCTCAAGCCCGATGGTGAAGATATGGCAAAGGCACTGCTGGGCACGCCAGGCCAACGCAGCAAGCCGTTAATGTGGGAATGGCGATTCGGCGTCGTTGGCGATATGGCCCACAGATGCCCCATGCTCGCGATTCGAGAAGGAAAGTGGAAGCTCCTGATGAATCCCGACAGCAGCCGAATAGAACTATATGATATCCCCAATGACCCGACGGAACTGGATAACCTTGCCCTGCAACATCCCCAAGTGGTCAAGGAATTGTCGCAGAAAGTGCTCAAATGGCAAAAGACCCTGCCCCCCGGCCCCGTCAATCGGGCAGCAGGCTCAAACGCCTACCCCTGGCCAAAAGAGCGGTAGGGCGGCAGCACGGATTTACGCAGGATTGTGTATGACAGGAGTTGACGAGTGGCGGACAAGAAGGCAATAGTCCTGTTGAGCGGCGGGCTGGATTCGGCTACGACTCTGGCGATTGCTTGCGATGAGGGCTTTCGCTGCTGCGCCCTGACCTTCAGATACGGCCAGCGGCACGAGTGCGAGGTCGCCGCCGCGCAGAAAGTGGCCAAATCCGTCGGCGCCGTCGAGCATCGCATAATTGATATTGACCTGGCGGCCTTCGGCGGCTCGGCCCTCACCGATCCGGCGATTCAAGTGCCGAAAGACCGAGTTGATCTGGACGGCGGGGGGGTGATTCCGCCGACCTACGTCCCCGCCCGCAACACCATATTCCTCAGCTACGCCCTCGCCTGGGCCGAGGTCCTCGGCGCATTCGATATCTTCATCGGAGTCAACTCCACCGATTACAGCGGCTATCCCGACTGCCGCGCAGAGTTCATCGAGTCCTTCGAGAAAACCGCCAACCTCGCCACCGCAGCCGCCATCCAGGGCGCAGGCGGATATAGAATCCATACTCCGATCATCGAAATGACAAAGGGACAGATTATCACAACCGGCACGAAGCTCGGCGTCGATTATTCCCTGACCCACAGTTGCTACGACCCGGATGAGGCCGGCAGAAGCTGCCGCCGATGCGACTCCTGCAGATTAAGACTAAAAGGCTTCGCCGAAGCAGGTCTCGAAGATCCTATTGAATATGTAGAAGCGTGATTCCGTTTGTCATTCCCGCGCAGGCGGGAATCCATTTTCATAAAATCAGAACAATGAGAGTAAGCGAAATATTTTATTCCCTCCAGGGCGAGGGCTTCCTGGCTGGCGTGCCCAGCATCTTTATTCGCCTGGCAGGCTGTCCCCTGCGATGCCGGTGGTGCAATACGAAATATGCACAGGATGCCACGGCAGGCGAAGAATACGGCATCGCCGAGATAGTTGATAAGGTTACACACTGGCGATTCAAGCACGTTGTGATTACCGGCGGCGAGCCGATGATCCAAAAGGATCTGCCGCAGTTGGCCCGCAAATTGAAGGCCGCCGGCAAACACATAACAGTTGAGACCGCCGGTATAGCGTATATTCCCGATATGCCCTGCGATTTGATGAGCATCAGCCCGAAACTGAGCAATTCGACGCCGGCCGATGCCAAGCTCGCAGCGATGCACGAAGATTCGCGGCTCGATATTGCGGTCCTTGCCGAGTTGATCGATAATTACGATTATCAGCTCAAATTCGTCGTAGATTCCGTCAACGACCTGCCCGAAATTCAAGAAACGCTTGAAAGAATCGAAGATGTTGACCCGGAAAAGGTAATGCTGATGCCCCAGGCCGCCACCAAGGATGAACTCCTGACCAAATCGCCGATGGTTGCAAAGATGTGCAAGATGGTGGGCTTCGCATTCTCGCAACGCCTCCAAATCCTCCTCTGGGACAACGAGAAGGGCCGGTAGGTGATCCATTCGTTGAGAACTAACCCATGCCGATGAGAACCGCACTTCGCGAAACGCCTGCAACGGTGGCCTTGGCGTAAACGTCGGGGCGGGAGCCTGAGATTGGGTTTGATTGGGTTTGTTTTTTTGAGTGGGGCGGAGCGCAATATCGTTGTAAGTCTTTGTGGTATAACCGGTTGTAGTGGTTTTGGGGTTTTGGGAATTGGGTTTGTTTTGCGTAATGAAGCCATGAATGCGCGGTAAGATAGGTAAGATGGTTCCCCGATATGTGGGGATATCCGCTTCGCTCCGAGATTCTCGATACTGGATGCTCGATCTTTGATACTTCCCCGATAAGTCGGGATATGCGCTTCGCTCCGACCCCGAGGGATCGGGATTTCCACTGCGTTCCAAGATGGTGGATTCTTTCCCCGCGCAGCAGGGGGCGGGGAATTGGGTTTGTTTGGGTTTGTTTTTTTGAGTCGGGTGCGGCGGGTTATTTTCGTAACTCTTTTCGATACAGGAGGTTGCGGTGGCTTTGGGGTTTTGGGGATTGGGTTTGTTTTGCGCAAAAAGGGGCGATTTGTGGAGCGCGCTCGACAATTGTAGAGGGCATTCGACCAGTGTAGAGGGTGTACGGAGGAGGTTTGGGGATACAGCAGGAGAAGAAGCCAAAGGGTAATTGTGGGATTTTGGGCGGTTCAGGGTGATAATGATTGAGGCCTCCAGAAGTAACGATTGAGTCTATAGTTTTAACTTGTTATATGTACATTGTACACGATAGCAAGTTCGTTGTCAAGTGAATTTTTGAGGAATTTTGAGGGTTTTGGGGCAATGGGGGCATTTTTCCCTGGGATTCTTCGATGCTGGAATTGAGAGTTGACAAGGAATAGTCAATAGTCGATAATCCTTTGACTTGAGCCCGGGTGGCGGAATAGGCAGACGCGCTAGCTTGAGGGGCTAGTGTCCTTAGGGACGTGCTGGTTCGACTCCAGTCCCGGGCAATTTCGATTTACTGTTTACTATTTGTTATTTACTATGGGTGTAGTTTTCATTCTACGTAATATCATTGCTATGCGGCTCGTTTAAGTTGAATATAATGTTTCCAAAATCCATCCCATCTGTTCGATTTAACAAAACATCGCAAATGCAAAATGTGTTGTCCGCCCTGACGCGACCATCGCATACCGCTACGGCACAAGCGCGTTTTTACAATGCTCTTGCAAGCCGCTTCCACAGGTCCGCTGCCTATCGGAAGGCCACGCACAATAAAATCAGCGTAGTTCATACGCCCTTTATTACGCCTAAAGTAGGTTCTCTCGGCTTCCAGTTTTTCCGAGCGGCTTTTAGACAAACGAAGATTTTGCGAATAATAGGCAATCGAACGCAAAACGCACTCGGCTCCATCATCCTCTTCAAGAAGTTTCTTGCGATATTTCTTATACCAGGCTTGGCTCTGTTGACTGCTTTTGCCAAACAATGCCTCGCTTGCTTTGGAA
>JAUVXL010000217.1 GCA_030603595.1 Sedimentisphaerales bacterium
CCGCCTCCAGCGACATTTCGGCACCCGACAGGGACAGCAAATGGCCCAGACCCTCGAGCCCATGGCCCAGACCCCCCAATTCCAGGCCAAAGGCAAATCGCCCGCACGCCAACCTCAACAGCTCCGCACAGACAGCAGGAGCAGCAGGAGCATCACGGCCGGCGACGTGGTTGGCTTCGGAAGGGCAAGCGGCAGAGCCAGGACTTCACAGCCCCAGGCCCCCGGCGCCGATTCGAGCCCTGGAGGCCCAGAAGTTCGTGCCTTTGCGCTCGATATCAAGACCTCCGGCAAACAGTCATCGGATGCAGCAGCCTCACAGTACGTCGCCAAGGGCACCTACTCGCTCCCTGTAACGCTGCCCGAAGGCGAGGTCCGCCTCGATTTCGCACGCTCGGCAGGAAACGCACAACTGACCCTATGGGCCGTCCCGCAGACAACAATCAGAAACCTCCAGGCCACCGCCGCTGTCGTTGCGGTATTGCTCCTCGCACTCGGAATCATAAAGATATGGCCAACCACCCAACCCCCAATCTCCGCCATACGAGCCATAATCTATTTCCTCCTGTTTGCGGTCTTGACCGCAACCTTGGGACTCCTCGGCCTGACAATAACAACAATAATAATCCTCGCAGCAGAAGCAAGAAGAGCAAAAACCAAACAAAAACAAACCCCATTGACCCAGTGAGATTTATCCCTTGGGAACCTGTCCCGTCTCCCGGGATGACCCTTGTCCCGGGGCACCGGGATTCTTTCGGTCCCATCATGTAGCTTTTGGACCTATTTGGCAAATGTCCTATCGACTTTTTCACATCCCGCCATTATACCCAACATCGCCCCCTAAACCACAACCATAATACATTCTAAAACTCTAACACCCCAATCCTTCTTCCTGCGAAGCGGAGATCCCGACCCATCGGGGCCCCTATTTATTAGAAATCAGCGTTAATCTGTGTCTAAGTCTTCCCTCAGTACCTACTTAATAATCAGTAATACAATCTTTCAACTCCTTGTTCTTTATGCACGTTTTTCATGCTGCGATGTTCGTAAGTCCTTATTATATCAACGGCTCAAGCCGACATTAACGCACAGGCGAACTTTTGCCTTTGGCGGTTATCTGGCTTCGGTTGGCGGGTGTTTGAAAAGATTAAACACCTTCGCCGAAGTCGCAGACGCGCCTCGGCGGGGCGATTCCCTCTGTCCTTACCCATGAAAATCGGCTATTTCAGTTTGACAACCGAAAGCGTATATGGCTTGTCCCACGTCGTGTTGACTACGCCCTCGAAGGGCCAGTCCATATTGGAGATAATTATCTCATCGCCGCGGAAGATGGCTTCGCAGGGCTGGTCGATCCCGCCGTCGGCGCCGTCGGTATCGCCGTTCATCGCAATTGTCTCGACCGTCCCGTCCGGGTAGATCATTTGAATTGCATTCTGGACCATATCCGCAACGAGTATCCGATCCGTCTTCTTATCGCAGTACAAGCCGTCCGCACACTTCATCGCATCGGTCTTAACCCAAATCGTATTGGATGCGACCTTGTCCTGCTCATCGAACGTGATTTTATGGATTGTCCCGTCGGCGAAGTTGCCGCAATAGAGGTTGCCCTTTGAATCGAAGCAAAGACCGTCGGCCCCAAACCCGATAGTCGGATGGTGCGACGTTATCTTGGCAATCAAGTGCGGGTCTTCCTCGATAGGCGTCTTAATTTCGATGCCTTCCTCGCCGAGTTTGAACCGGAAGATGCCGCTGATTAAAGGCTTCGAGTCGGGCACAAGAACCGTATCGCTCACATAAAGGTAGTCGCCCTTGATAGCAACGGCGTTGGCTACGTTCATCCCGGAAAAAGCCGTAATCGCCTCCTGCGGCTGCCCGTCCTTCATCGCAATTCTCATCACACGAGAACTCTGCGGCGTCTGGAAAAACTGGTTATCAGCGTAATACAGATCGCCCGAAGGCGCCAGGCAAATGCCCATAGGCCCAGCCGTCTTGGTTTTCGGATGCGGCGGCGGAACGAAAAACTTCGAGACCTTGTTGTCAGCCGAGATCTTCATAATAAATGCGCCGGCATTAGCATCGTTGAAATTCGGCACGCACAGGACAAAGCTGTTGTCGGCTAAAAGAGCCATCCCGTCCGGCGTATTGCAGTAGTCCGGCAACTCCACAAGCAGCTCGGCCTTTCGCAACGTTGAAGATCCTTTAACCGTTGGTTTCTCCTGCTGCTTGTCTTCCTTCTTGCTGCAACCCATAAAAACAAGACCGCAAACAACAACCAACACGATACCCTTAATGACAAATTCTTTTCTTGACATAATCGCTACTCCCTAATTCAACCTTCGTAAATTGTGTGTTTTGAGAATTTGGATTTTGAACATTCGATATTGTTTCGGATTTCGGATTTAGTGCTTCGTGTTTTGTATCTTTCTATTATACTCCCGCCAAATCCTTGCGTTCGGCGCCCAGAGCGTCGGCTGCGATCATCGCATCGACAACGGCTTCAGACGTCACGTTAAAGCAATGGCTCTCGCACAGCGACCCTTCGCCCGCACACACATCGCCGATAGTCTTGAGTTGTTCGCGAGTCGGATTCTTCAGACCGAGTTCCTCGAACGTTACAGGCAGCCCAACATCAATCTCAAAATCCACCGCTTCATAAACTTCATCCATCGACGCAGCCTTATCCAGGCAAAGCTGCGTGATTACGCCGAACCCAACCTCTTCACCGTGCATCAGATGATGGCACTCCGGGAAGGAGGGCAAACAATTGGCGACCATGTGCGCCGTCGCCAGGCCGCCGCTCTCGAAGCCCAAACCCGAATGCAGAATATTGGCTTCAATTACCTTCTCGACCGATGGCGTGAGCACGTTATTTTCGACGGCACGTTTGGCCTCGACGCCGTGTTCGAGCAGCACCTCGTAACCCAGTTCGGCAATCGCCATCGCAGCCAGCGTCGAAACACCGCCGGCAATATTTCCCGCCCCGGTTTCGAGGGCGACTTTCGCTTCAACCCATGTGGCAAGCGCATCGCCCATCCCGGCAACCAAAGCCCTGGTAGGCCCTCGCGAGATTACCAACGAATCCACTAAGACCAGGTCCGGGTTGAAAGGCCAACAGTCGAAGCCGATGAAATTACCGTCGTCGTCGTACCACACACTCGCCGCGCTGGTCGGCGAGTCAGTCGAGGCGATGGTTGGGCATGTCACAATCCTGATTTCGGTCTCAATTGCCGCGGCCTTGGCCGTATCCAGCGTCTTTCCGCCGCCCACGCCGACAGCGATATCCGCTCCCTTATCCTTAATGATTCCAATGACGCGATCAACCTCTTTATGCGTGCAGTCGCCCTTGAAATCGACATCAATCGCTTCGAGCCCCTCTTCGCGCAGGCTGCCCAGCAGCGTCTTGCCGACGATTCCCTTAACCGTCGAATCCCAGAGGACCAGAGGCTTCTTGCCGATTATCTTGAAGTATTTGCCGGCCTCTGCCAGGGCGTTCCTGCCCTGAACGTATTTCCGCGGGGCAATCAGTACGTTATGCACGGCGAATCCTTTCAAAACCAATTATGACACTATTTTATGCGGCTGATAGCCGCCACTGGCTTCCTGCCCTTGTATCATATCCACCTACTGCCAATTCGTCCAATGATAAGATAGCATATCACTATTTCTTGCAATTTCAAGAATTTCTGCTAATCTTTGGTCCAAAGATGTCTTCGGGCTCTGGCGGTTGTGCTGAAACAGAAGAAAAAGGGGTATCATAAATGGACCTGGATTTGAAGGACAAAGTCGCACTGGTGACCGGCGCCTCGCACGGGTTAGGCAGAGCCACGGCGTTGCTATTGGCTGAGGAAGGGGCGAAGGTGGTCGTCAACTATCGCAGCAGCGCCGAACGGGCCGACGAGGTCGTCGGCGAGATCAAAGACAAATACGGCATCGAGGCAATCTCGATTTTTGCGGATATGAGCAAAGAGGACGACATCATGGCAATGTTCGAGGAGATCGACGAGGCATTCGGCCGAATCGACATCCTGATAAACAACGCCGCATACTGCCCGATCTGCCAGGTCGCCGACATGACAGAGAAAATGTGGAACTACACCCTCCAGGTGAATCTCACCGGGACATTCCTCTGCTGCCGCGAATTCGTCAAACGACTGCTCGATGGCAGCCAACCGGGGCGAATTGTCAACATCTCATCACAGGCGGCATTTCGAGGCTCCACAACCGGCCATGCCCCCTACGACGCCAGCAAGGGCGGCCTTGTTTCATTCACAATTTCCCTCGCCCGCGAGGTAGCCCAGAAAAACATCGTGGTAAACTGTGTCGCGCCCGGCCTTATGGACACCGAAATAATGGCCCCCGCCCTGCATAAGAACAGGCAGAAATACATCGAACGCGTCCCCATCCGCAGGATCGGAAAGCCCGAAGAGATTGCCCGCGTCGTCGTCTTTCTCGCAGGCAAAGGAAGCGATTACATGACAGGCGCAACAGTTGACGTAAGCGCCGGCCTCGCTATGCACTAATACCCGCAATCGGTCTAATTCGCACCCACCCCCCCCGAAAGCCCCCAACTTCATGTTGGGGGTGATTGTCGTTACTCAAGTTCATGTTGGGGGTCATTCTCGTTCCGAACCCCATGTTGGGGTTCCAAACGTTTCCGTTCCCCAGTTTTGTCTCGGGGATCATATCATTCTATGTCTATTCTTCAGTTTTGTGGCAAGCAGGGGCTTCGCCCCTGAACCGCAGAAAGGGTAGAACCGAAAAGGACAAAGTGTTACTGGAAGTCCAGAACCAAACGAAAGCCGAAGTACTTGTAGCGATACTCGCGCGTGAGAAGGTAACGGATCGCTACGCGGGAGCCACTGGCATCGCAACCCCAGAGACCGCCGCGAAGAACACGATACGAACCACTAATAGGGCCAGTTGGATTGTTCGTCGGACTGTGATCGTAATAGTCGTTTTCCCACCAATCGTTGCACCATTCCCGGACATTGCCCGCCATGTTGTATAAACCGTAGCCATTAGCCGCAAAACTGCCGGCGGGAGATGTATAAGGTTCTACGTCATTCCAGTCCGGATGATAGCCTCGTGTCGGGCTTACGTCATAAGGGCAACTTGAATCGCTGCAATAGTTGGCTTGACTATGCGAAATGGTATCGCCCCAGGGGAAACGTCTCCCTGCCAGTCCGCCTCTGGCTGCGTATTCCCACTCCGCCTCGGTTGCAAGGCGATACCCGTGTTTGCCAAAGTCGCAATTCCATGCAGATAGATTATAGCACTGCTCCTTGCCTTCCTGCTGACTCCGCCAGTTACAGTAAGCAACCGCCCCGTACCAGCTCACTTCGACCATCGGGTCGTCCGACATGTCTCGTCCATTCTTTGTGCGAACAGAGAACACCCCGCCGTTGTAGGCGATCTGGCTGTCGGAGTCTGCTGTTGAGGTATCACAATAGGGGAAGCTCGTACCAGACCCGGTCTTATAGACCACGCCGGTGCTGACCGTAATCAAACCCTGGGACAAAGCAGAGTTGAGGTAGTCACAATAGTCCCCGTTGGTAATCTCATACTTTCCCATATAGAACGAATCCAGCATTACTGCACGGACGGGCTGCTCATTGTCATACCCTTCGTCAAAACTATCGCCCATTGCAAACGTCCCGGCTGGAATAAAGACCATATCTTCGGGGATATAGCCGGGACCGGTAAGCCACTGATTTGCCATTATTGTGAAATCGTTAAAATCGACGAAGCAGTCGCCGGTAAGGTCTGCCGACGGGCAACCATCGCCTTCAACCACCTCGAATATTATGACATCATATAGGAAGACTGCTGTTACAACTGACCTGCTGGGCAGGGGCGGACTTGTCAGATTACCCAGGCCGTCTCTTTCTATCATTCCACCGCTCGCAGTCGTATCATAGAAGGTTATCCAGTCGTACACCCCGCCCATGATATGCCCGGCCCCGCCGGCAATCAACTGTGACACTCCGAGCGGTGGCAGGAATTCCTCGCCGGAGGAACCATTGTAGTCCACTGCAAAGAGGCCGGTGAAATCACTGTCGAAACAAGCCCATGACTTTCGGACGGTATTCTCGGCCTAACCGACATCCTGCTCGATTTCTTTGCCCTGATACATAAAGGAAATAGTATAGCTCTGGCATTGGCCGAGATAGAAGGTCTTCGAGCCGTAGGGTGCGATGTGAACATCGTCGCCGGAATCGCCCTTGGCTAAGTGCGTCGTCTTCGTCCCCGTGCATTTCGGCCCAGAGTACGAATAAAGGTCGCTTAACGTAACAATGTCAGGATTTTGGCTGCGGACCGTTATCAGCTTGTCGCCGTCTTCCGGATTCTCCGCGGTTCCTGCCAACGCCGCAAAACCCGTCGGTAGGACAATCAGCGCTATTGACAACAAGGTTTTCATATTTTGCCCCTTTCCAAAAGGTCTGCCGGTGGAAATCACAATCGCTGCCCAGAATCTCCTATTCACAGGATCCTCAGCTAAACCGCTGAGTTTCACCTGTAATAGAGTATCAAATTCCGCAAAAAAAGGCAAGCTCTTTCCCCCCCTGATGCACGACGGGCCCCCGCTGCCGGCATTTTTCACACCGACCAGACGAAGGTCAGACTCTACCGTAACTACAGTGTTGACAAGAAGCTACGAACCCGTGGCATGACGGCTGCGACAGTACGGGGCCACGCTATGTCATTCCCGC
>JAUVXL010000104.1 GCA_030603595.1 Sedimentisphaerales bacterium
GCGGGAATCAACCAGATTCAGGTCAAACCCGAAATCGACCTCGACTTCGCAAGATGCCTGCGGGCCATTCTAAGACAGGACCCTGACATAGTCCTCATAGGAGAAATCCGCGACAAGGAAACCGTCGAAATAGCAATAAAGGCCTCTTTGACGGGGCACCTGGTCCTCAGCACCTTCCACACAAACGATGCGCCCAGTGCGATAAGCAGACTTGCATACATGGGAATCGAACGATACCTGCTCGCATCCAGCCTGAATATGGTCATTGCTCAAAGACTTGTCAGAAGAATATGCAATCGCTGCAAAGAGCCGACAAACCTCAATGAAGAAGTGCTCAGAAGCCTTAGGATAAGCCCCGAGCAGGCCAGAGACGCCGTTTTTTACCACGGCAAGGGCTGTAAGGCCTGCGGAGGAACAGGATATCTGGGAAGGCTGCCCGTATTTGAGTCCCTCCTTGTCGATAACGATATGGCCGCAATGATAATAGCCGGCCGGAGCGAGGCGGAGATCAGGGCTGAATCTCGCAAGAAAGGCCACGGAGGCCTGCTCGAGAGCGGTGTAAGCAAGATGCTCCAGGGATTGACCACTGCCGAGGAGGTCCTAAGCGTAACATTTGCTGAAAAAGGGTAATTCTCTGTCAAAGGTAATTTTGTGGGTCAAAACCTGCGGTAAAACCGCAGGCTAAATACTTAGCCCCACGTTTTACGTGGGGTTCTCACTCGCGATGAGAGCACTTTTAGCTAAACTTAGCGTTATCCAAGGCCGATGTTGTTGGCCGTGTGTTGTCTAAGCCAAGTATTTGCTTCGAAATCGTTGGCCTGTTGACAATTTCGCATACGATTTGGGTCCGGTAAATGAAAAACTATAGGTATGTTGCCAGAGACGTAAGGGGAAGTCGCAAAGAAGGCCTCACGCAGGCCATCTCCTCGAATGACGTCCTTAGCTGGCTTCGCGAGCAGGATTTTACGCCCACCAGCGTCAACGAGATCGCTATCGGCACCAAGCAGGCCGAGCCAAGATCGCACCGCGGACGCATCAAATCCGCCGATCTTTCCGCCTTGTGCTGGCAGTTGACCACAATGCTCGAGGGAGGAATCCCTATTACCACGGCTCTGGATACCACCGCAGAAGACATCGAACAGCCCGTTCTTCGCAAGGTTCTGGAGAAAATATCGGGGAAGATAAAGAGAGGCAAGCCGTTTTCCGAATGTGCAGCCGAATTCCCGAGAGTCTTCAATGAACTCTGTTGTGCGATAATCCTCGCCGGCGAGACCAGCGGAAACCTTGCCGCAGCACTGAAAAAACTGGCCCAATACTTCGAGGGACGCGATAAACTAATCAAAAAAGTCAAAGGCGCCGTTGCTTATCCTATCTTTGTGTTCGGCTTTATTGTCCTGATCGTGATATTCATAATGGCCTTTATCATCCCGCGTTTCCGCGTGATATTCGACCAGATCGGCGGCGAGCTGCCGGCCTTTACGCAGGGCTTTATGGGGTTCTACGACGTGATGCGCTTCAATCTGCACTACATCACAGGCGGCGTGCTGCTTGTGATTATAGGCGCCGTCCTGTTCAACAAGACCAAAACCGGCCATTATATATTCAGCAGGATTGCACTGGCCCTTCCCATGTTTGGCAAGCTCTTCCAACAAGTCTTTCTGGTTACGTTCTGCAGGACAATGGCTACTTTGCTCGCTGCCGACGTTTCCGTCCTTGAAGTGCTCGATATCCTCGCCACAATGAGCGGCAACGACGTCATAAGAGCGGCAGTCGTGCGGACAAGAGAGCAGATAGTCGAGGGATCGAACATCTCGCTGAGTATCGCAGCGGCGGGGTTCTTTCCCAATATGGTCATAAAAATGGTTCAGGTCGGCGAAGAAAGCGGCTCAATGCCCAACGTGCTCGAAAGAACAGCCGACCATTACGAGAGAAAAGTCGAATCCATGATCGCCACGATGATGGCCCTGCTCGAGCCGATTATGATTGTAACGGTTGGAGCAATTGTATTGGTTGTAGTCCTTGCGCTCTATCTGCCCATCCTCACGATGTCGGAAATAGCTAAATAGCACTATTGTGGCACGGCCATCCCCTCGACCGTACTCGGGACAGACCTGGCCGTGGTCGCACGGGCTTCAAGCCCGTGTTGGGCCGGGCCGCTTGCCGGCCCACTTGCCTGTTGCGGAGGCAGAAATCTCGGCTGGGACCTATGCATTCACCGGAACAGCCAAAAATAACCAGAAAATTGAACTGTAGCCCTTAACGAGTTTGGTCGATAGGGTCAAAATGGGAAGTTTAGGAAAGAAACAACAACTGGATAAGACAGGCAATTTTCAGGCCCCTTTTTATTTAGGAGAACTTGAAATGAGAAGCAAAAAAGGTTTCACACTGATTGAGTTGATGGTCGTCGTTCTAATCGTCGGCATCCTTGCCGCAGTGGCGATTCCGACCCTTCGAGGCAGGATCGACGCGGCCAAGTGGTCCGAAGGCAAGGCGATTATGGGCAGCATCGCCTCGGCAGCCCGCGCCTGGTGCGCCGAGCAGGACCCGGGCGGAACCATTGCTTTTGGTGGTTATCCCGCCACCCTCGCGGATCTTGGTTTTGTAGGGGGCGACTGCTCCGGCACCTACTTTGTCGACACGGACTTCACTATCACCGCCTTCGTTACCCATTATCCTCCGGAGTTCGAGATCTCGTGTACAGGAACGAGGCTGATTGCTCCCGCGGGGACTTACACGCTGAAGGATCCTGGAACAGGCGCACTCGTCTTCAGCGGCCCGTAATCTTGGATTAGCTGCAATCGGACTGCCGCACAAACGGCCTTCTTTGCGTTTGCCGGGTCTGTGCCTGGGCACCGCTCACGCCGCGAGACCCGGACCGGTGGACGGTTGTTTTATCGAGTAGCAAGAGTCGTGGGAGCCCTTACTCAAAGGGCTCCCACAGACCAACGATAGCCGTTGTATGTTGCCAAGGAGAAGGGTATGGGCGCAAAGCGACCTAAATCCCGGACGGGCATTACCTTGATTGAGGTAATGGCAGCCATTGTCATCATCACGATAGCGGTCTTAGGGGCCTCGGGATACAGGTACTATTCCACTCTCGATGCAAGAAAGGCCGCTGTTCAGAGCACCGCCGCCAGAGTCGCGCTGTTACTCTCCGAGAACTGGCGAGGCCTCGGCTACGACCGCGTCGACACGTACGATCCATCCTCCTATCTGGGCTCGGATATCGATATCAAGATCGGTTATTCGCCTGTGGGGCTGGATTACCCTTCCGGCTTTGACAACTACCTCGGGCCCTATGAGATCGTCGTAAACAATGCCCACTACTGGGCGGCGCTTTCCTGGAGGCAGGATGCGGCGGGCCTGCGGACGCTAAACACCGTTGTGGCCTGGGCGCAACGCCCGGCGAGTTCCGACAGCATTACTCTGGATAAGACGTTCAAGCTGACGACATTCGTTTCAGATTAGTGTTTTGGGCTGGCGCCCACCTTCAAATCTGGGAAGATACCAAGCGACAAGACAATGAAAAAGAACCAGCCTACATCTCGATTCATCTTTGGCCGGGCAAACGGGAGGATTTCAAATCGGCCCCGAAGACGACGGCGAGCGGGACTGACGCTTACCGAGTTGGTGGTGGCGATGGTAATCGTTGTTATCGTCGTATTGGCCCTGGGCGCCGTGATTGCCGACAGTGTGCGAGGCTGGAATAGGATGTACGACCGTGTCTATGCGGACATTCGGGCCGACAGCTTTGTCGCCAGAAAGACCTTCGATCAGGTCATCCGCAAGGCCACCAGCCAAATGTTCGAGATCGATGACGCTGGAGGGGAGGAGATCACGGTCTATTATTACTCGACCAGCACTGCACCTGACGTTGACCGCTATGCTCGTTTCTACACAGCAAGCCGCGCCCTGCTGGTCGAGCGAGGCGAGTGGACACCCGGCGCCGAGTCGCCTAAAGCGCAACTGAGAACCGATATTGTATGCGAGAATGTCGATTCGTGCGAATTCGAGGACGGGAGGCGCTCCGGCGAGCGATGGGCCCGGATGGTGCTAACCTTGAACGACGGCTCTCAGAATATTGTGGTCGCAACATCGGCCGTGATGCACAACAGTTCATAAGAAAACCGGGGCGGGCCAAATACAAAAGTGATTGGAGGGCCAAATCAGCAAATTGTGTGGGAAGATATTACCTCTGTCAATTAGGGCTTGCCCGCCTGCGGCGGGCCGGCTCGCTGCTAAAATCGAATTGGAGACGAAAATGAGCAGAAAAAGTCACCTGCAATCAAGCAAACGCGGCTCAATTCTGGCCCTGATGGTCATTGTTATCGTGCTTCTCTCTGTTGCCGGCATAGGCATGCTCAGGTGCGGCCTGCAGGCCCGCATATATGCCGCACGCACTTTAAATGAAATCGCCGCCCGGACGGCTGCCGACGCCGGCTTGATAATGGCTATCTGGGTGCTAAATCAGAATGTGCAAGCCACCTACTTGGCCAACGAAATGCCGCGACAGACGGACCAATCTCTGGCTAATTCCGGGGCAACTTTCAGCTATGAAGTGGCAATGCCGAGCGGCAGCACGACCGAACCTGTTGCGACGGGAGGAACCGAAGAAGAAGTTGATCCCTTCAACGTCAAGCTCCCCTATACGAGCAGATACGTAATCAAATCCGTTGGAAAATCCGGAAACGCTGAGAAAGTGCTGTACGCAACGGTAAGATTGAAAGGGCTTTTTGAGAGCGCGCTTCTTTCCAAAGGCAAAATATTGCTGGCGCCCAATACATTGATAACCGGATACAACTCCGCCGACCCGACCGACACCGACATAGACGTGAAGATCGGTACGCTGAGTATTGGTGATGACCAAATATCCCTGAGCCCGGGAACGGTAGTTGAGGCGGACGTTTTTGTCGGTGTAGGCGGTGATCCGGGCGAGGTTATCAGGGCCGCCGGCGTCATTGCCGGGCAGACCTTCGCTTTGACAGAGCCAATCCAATTCCCAGTCGTAACGGCGCCGGCATTACCCGACTCTGGCACTGTTATCAGCGACGAAGCCCCCCCCCCCGTGATGCTCCGACCCGGCGACAGCGGGACATACAGTGAGATTAACCTATCGTCGCAGGCCGACATCCCCGACGTATTGCAAATAGACGGGGGTGACGTCGTCCTTCATCTTACGGGCGACATCAATCTCGGCAACGCCGCCGAAATCATCGTAAGAAACGGTTCCTCCCTGGTTCTCTACGCCGATGGCGATATATCTACGGACACCTCGGCCGGATTTCTCAACGAAAATGTATCCCCCAAGGCACTCAGAATCTTTGCGACAGGCGAGGACATCCAGACATTTGAGCTAAAGGCAAAGAGCAGCGTCTTTGGCGTGGTGTATGCGCCGAATGCGGATATCGAACTCTACCCCGGCGCAGACTTGTACGGCGCAATTGTAGGTAACAACATTTCGATTAAAAGCGGCGGCACTTTCAAGTATGATGAAGCACTGAAGGATGTTAGCCCCGATGACGAGGGCGTCCGTTTCGTTATCGAAAAGTGGTGGGAGTGATATTCCTGCCGCCAGCCGTTGCGGGTGTACAGGTATAGGATCGCTCAGGCCCCGATAAAACACCCGAAAAGTGCAGCAAATCCCATCCCCGGCCAAAACAACCCACAAGTCTTGCCGTCCTCCGTCTCCCGTCCTCTGTCCTCTGTCCTCCGTCCTCCGTCTTCCCTGAACGATTACCGGGGCAGCTGCAGGCACATTGGCAGAGCCTGTCCCGAGCGCAGTCGAAGGGATGCCAATGCCACGTCAACGCCCGATAACTTCCCAAGCCAACCCTTGAAGCATCATCCTTGCTGTTGCTCCGACGCGCAACAAATCAATCGAACCAGAGCCTATACCGAATATGCAAAACCATGCAGGCTGTTTATGGGACATGCAGCCTTGATTTACCCTCCGCCATGTCGGCTAAGACGCAGAACCGTCATTATTGTCATTTCCAAGTGGAATACGGGCTTGATTGAGTCGATAAAACGTGCCGAGAGTTGCTTACGTTAGCAACTAACCTTATTTAAGGTGAGAAGAATATGAACTTGGGTTGGAAACGGCCATTCAAGCTTGAACGTGAGGCAAAAGCGGTTGTGGGCCTGGATATTGGCTTGTCTTCGATCAAGGCAATCAGCCTGCAAAGGCAAGACGAAGGCTATGCGGCGACGGCCTGCGGAATCGCAGAGATTCCCACGAACGGAGCCAACGGCAACAACCATCGAAAGAGATTAGCTAATATTGTCAGGACAATTAAAGAGTGTCTGGATATGAGCGGCGCCAAATCGAGTCTTGCCGTCTGCGGCGTGAGCGGCCCGGAGGTGGCCGTGCGCGATTTTGCGTTCCCTTCGATACCTTCGGAAGAGGTCGAAGGCGCCGTGCAACTCGAAGCGTCGCAGGTTTGTCCGTTCAATACCGAAGACAGCACTGTTGACTATCAGCTAATATCCAACGACCGGGACGATATACGAGGAATCCTCGTTGCCGCAACAAACGCTCTGATAAAAAGCAAAGTGTATCTGACCAAGGAAGCATCTCTTAATTGCGCCCTCGTGGATGTTGACGGGCTGGCGCTGCTAAACTGCTTTAGAGAGATCGAGACTCCCGTGCCGGACCAGGCGACTGCCATCCTCAATGTGGGCGGATCGTACACGAATCTGGCTATTGTCAGCGACAACGGCTGGCCCTTTGTCCGCGATATGATCTCTGTCGGCGACGATATCGTCAGGAAAATGGCGGCCGAAAAGGGCCTTCCAGTGACGACCATCAGGCAAATCCTCTCCGGCGTCTCGGAAATGGACCAGTCGGAATATGACCAAAGCCTCGAACGAGCCAGCAAGAAACTTGTCGCGGATATTATTGAAACGCTGCGATATTACGACACCCAAAAGAAAGCCGAACCACTCGAAAAAATGTTTGTCTGTGGAGATTTTGCTCTGGCAGACGGATTCATCGAGATTTTGAACAGACAGCTTCCCGTCGAAACTGTCTTGTGGAACCCCTTCGATAAGATACGCTGCGATACGGGACGCAACTGCAAGGGATTGCTACAGAAAAACATACTGGAAAAAAGTGGCCCTGCAATGGCGGTTGCAGCGGGCCTTGCTATGAGGTCGATCTGATATGTTCACCATTGACTTGCTTAAAGGCGCAGGCCTCCCTGAAAAAGGGAAAGCTCGAAATATGGCCCTCGCTGCTGCTGCCAGCGCCGTTCCCCTTGTAGCGGCAATAGCAATGTTCAGCGTCTATCTCCAGGGCGAAATCGATATATCAATTCAGTCGGGGAAAATAGCCAGATGGAAGGCAAGTACGGATACACTATCCGACGCCGTAGCCCGGCAAAAAGAGTTAGAGCGGGAAAAAGCCCTCTATGGCGCTTACACGGCTGAGGTTGAGGACGCTATGGGCCGGCATACTCAATGGTCCCCGATTTTGGCTACGGTAGCGAGCAACATGCCCGAATCGGTCGTTTTGACCGCCCTTGAGGTGAAAAAGCACGCCGTCAGAATGGAAATTCCCACGAAGGATGACCCTGAAAAGACCAAGGATGTTTCAGTTCGTGTGCCGACGTTGAAGATGAATCTCGCGGCAACTCCGCAGCCCGACGGCGATAAAGACGTCAAAGATTTCAGAAGCAGGCTTCTCGCCTCAGCTTTGCTGGGCTCGAAGTTAGAGGACATAACAGTCTCCCAAAAGGCCGATAAACTTAACGGCATCGAAGTTGTCTCCTATGAAATAAATTGTCTCTTCGAACCAAAATTGTAGTGGGTTCTATATGAAGTCTAATAAAAAGAAATACTATACAGCGGTTGGCCTGATATGGGTTGCTTTCGCTATTCTGCTTTTCTTTGCTTATATGCTCGTTCTGGAACCGCAGAGGCGGCAAAAGAAGAACATGGCCAATCAACTGATTGCGGAGAAACAGGCTTACGATGCCGCGGCCAAAGCCAGCGAGGAGCAAACTCGCGCTCGGCTAAGCAGGCAACTGGCGGACTTGCAGGCAAGATTGAAGGTCTTTGCCGTAGATTCCGGCGAATCGGCGAATTTGACTTTTGATATAAGTAAGTTGGCGTTTGAGCAGCAGATCGACGCTTTTGGTATCAAAAGCCAGGACGCTCGAAGTGCGTCGGATATATCCGAATTCGCCCATATAGGCGAGAACTACTTTGATGTCAGTTTTATCGCCGGATTCAACCAGTTCGCCGCCTTTCTCTCTGCTTTGGAAAGACATGAGCCGGCCATACTTGTCGATGAGTTCGCAATAACGCGATCGGAAAAGCTCGAAGAGGAACATCACGCCAAGCTGAACTTGGCGGTTCTGGTTAAGAAGAAACATTGAACCAAACCCATGAGCCCCTGCAATAGACTCACGGGACATAAATATGAGAACAATAGCAGTAGCAAATCAAAAAGGTGGATGCGGAAAAACAACGACGGTCGTTAATCTGGCCGCCGCCTTCGCCATGTTGGGCAACCGCACGTTACTGGTCGATCTCGACCCACAGGCGCATTCCACGCTGGCGTTTGGCTTCGGGCCTGAGAATCTGGATAGGACCATTTACCACGCTATTACCAAGGCACAGTTGCCCGTTTCCAGAGCACAAATCCCAATTGCAAAGGCCGTGCTCAATACGAGCATCGAAGGCTTGGACCTGGTGGCAAGTAATATTTTGCTCTCCGGAATCGAATTTGAACTCGCAAAACTCCACGGCAGAGAGTACGTGCTCGCCCAGCAACTCAGCGACGTCGGCGCCGACTATGATATATGCGTTATTGATTGCTCGCCGTCTCTGAGCCTGCTTACGTTGAACGCCCTGGTTGCCGCAAACGGTGTCGTAGTGCCCGTGCAGACACAATACTATGCTCTCGAAGGACTAAAACAACTGCTCGAGACCATAGACATCGTCAGAGAGCGATTCAACCCCGATCTCGAAACGCTTGGCATACTGCTGACCTTCGTCGAAAAAAGAACCGCCTTGAGCAGACAGGTGCAGCGGCAGATGCGGGAATTCTTTGCCGATACCGTATTCGATACCGTGATTCACAGAACTACAAGCCTTGCCGAGGCGCCCAGTGCCGGTGAGCCTGTTTTGACCTACGATCCGAAGAGCAGAGGCGCCGTCGAGTACATCGCATTGGCTGAAGAAATAATGGCCAGGAATATATCCGGCGCGACGACGGATTCACAGCAACTCACGAATAGAGAGATGATCCAGACCTATTTGGGTCAGTCTGCATTAGCAAACCGATGAAACGCTTTGATTTGGAATAATCGCTTCTCGAAACAAGTTTGCGGCATAAGAATAATGAGAACAATAGCAATATCTAATCAAAAGGGTGGTTGTGGCAAGACTACCACCGCCGTGAACCTGGCGGCGGCTATTGCGCATAGAGGTCTTCGCACGCTCATAGTCGATCTCGACCCTCAGGCGCACTCGACTATCGGACTGGGGCTGAATCCAGACAAACTCACCGAAACCATTTACGATGTCCTTACGAGCGCCGAGATTGACCTGATGCAAGTCGTAGCGGACACCAACATAGAAACACTCAAACTGGCGCCCTGCAATATTCTCCTTGCCGGCGCAGAGCTTGAACTGACGCTCGTATTCGGAAGGGAGTTCGTTCTGGGCGAAAAACTCAGCCAGGTTTCCGATCAATACGACGTCTGTGTTATCGACTGCCCTCCCTCGCTTGGAATGTTGACGCTCAACGCCCTGGTTGCCAGCACGGACATCGTTGTGCCCGTTCAGGTGCACTACTACGCGATGGAGGGCCTCAAGCAACTCCTCGAAACCGTCGGCATTGTCAGGGAACGCTTCCACCCGTGCAGCGTTAAGATACTCGGCCTGCTGCTGACTTTTGTCGAGAACAGAACAAACTTGAGCAAGCAGATCCGGCAGCAGATGAGGGAATTCTTCGGAAGCCTCGTATTTGAAACAGTTGTGCACAGAACAGTCAGATTGGCCGAAGCGCCGAGTGCCGGCGAATCTGTTATCACTTACGCCCCGAAAAGCAAAGGCGCCGCTGAATACATGGCCCTGGCTGCGGAGATACTTAACGGAGCAAGCCGCGCTTCACAGGAAGACAAAGAAGATACCGAGGCTGATGATATCCAGGCTAAACAAGCCAAGGAGATAGACAATGGCGGACAAGAATAATAAGAAAAGATCGGGATTGCACAAGGAGATATCGTCGATTTTCGACGGCGTACCGGTTCCGAGCGACCGCCCTGCGGATAGGCCGCACACGCGCCCCGAACAAGGTCGAGCTGGCTACGATAGTCCGCGATCGTCGGCCAAGCCGCCGCAGAATTCTCGGATTCCCGGCTCCTATCGACAACCCGTGCAGCCCGGAAGGGTCCCTGGAGTTGCACCCGCAAAGTCCGGCGAGGCAGTGAGTGCCGTTGGCCGGGGCCCGCTGCAACGGATCGCCGCAAAGGTCTTCGCCCCAAGGCCGGGCGTCAGCTCTGCAAGGCGGAAAGCGACAGTGCTGCTCGTGCCGGTGCTGGCTGTCGTCCTCGTTGTTGTCCTTGCGAAAAGCCTCGGCATATCTTCACTAGAAGCAAAAGAACCTGTGATACCCAAACCGACAACACCCGTCGCCGCAGTGCCAACTGGAATTACATGGCAAAAGCCCGAGCCCTATCCGACCGGACTTCGCGACCCGATGCAGCTTACCGCCGAAATGACCACGCAGATAGGACCCAAAGCAGATACCGGAGTTCAAGCTAAAGCCGATACTCTCACCCAGCGACAAATAGACACAGGCACAATAGGCCCACAAACAACCGCAGTGGGAGAACTGACCGTAAAAGGAATTCTCTTCAGCGACGATAATCCCTCCGCGGTCGTCGGCACTCGAATAGGCCACGTCGGCGATATTATAGCGGGCGCGACAATAGTGAAAATTAACAGAAAAAGCGTCGATTTTGAAAAGGACGGCGAGACTTGGACACAAACCGTCGAGCCGTAAAGGCTGATATGGAAAAGGAAATATCATGATGAAAAGCATAATGAACAAACACGTGAGATTGAAGTTTCTGGCTATTTGTGCGATTCTTTGTTTGAGCGGCGCCGTAGCCTCGGAAAACAACGATGCTGATGTTCTCACGGACGGTAATATCTCTACGGAGCAAACGCCGCTCGAAGCCCGACTGGCTAAAACCATAAGCATCGAGTTCAGGAAGACAGCTATCGAGGACGTGTTGCGCATCATCGCCGACCAGGCCGGTGTCGATATCGTCAAAAGTCCAAAAGTCGAAGGCGATGTCACCGTCACGCTGACCGATGTGCCGCTCGAAGAAGCGCTGAACAACATCCTCAGCGTCCATGGATTCGCCTACGTCCTCAGCCAGAATATGATACGGGTAATAACCTCGGAGGAGCAGGTCGAAAAACCCGAAGCGATGAAGACCGAGACCTTCGAGATAGTCTATGCCGATGTCGAGGAAGTCGTCAAGGCCCTCGATAAATTCAAATCGACCAAGGGCTCAGTAGCGTCGATTCAGGGCACCAGTCATATAATCGTTACCGACACGGAGAGCAAAATAAGGGAGATAGCACTTCTTATTGAGAAAGTTGACCGCATCACGCCCCAAGTACTAGTGGAAGCAAGAATCTATGACATCACCAGCCGGGATAAAGTCGACCTTGGTGTCCAGTGGAATGCTGGTCGGAGTGGCGCCACGCCTTTAGGTGCAGATCCGCTAAGTACTAGTCCCACATCCGGTCCTCGCAATCCGTTCTTGACAAGCGGGTTCAGCAATTCAACAACTAAGACTGGAACAAGTGTTACCGGGGCACTTCGCTTTGGCTGGCTCAATAAGAGTGTCGATTTAGATGTCCTGGTAACAGCACAGGAGGAAGTTACTGAGGCTAAACTCCTCGCCAATCCGAGAATATTGGTGCTTGATAACCAAAAGGCTACTTTCGATATCGTGACCGAGCATCCCTATGTCGAGCGAACGGAAACTACCGGCACAACTACGGAGACAGTGCGATTCAAGGAAGTCGGCGTTAAGCTTGAGGTTACACCCAAGATAACAAGGGACGGCATGATAAGATTGCACATCATACCCGAATTCGGAGTGTTTGTGGAACGAGTTCAACTTTCTACGAGTAATGTCCCCGTTGTTGATACCCGGAAAGTCAATACAATAGCATTGGTTGAAGACGGTCAGACGGTAGTCTTGGGTGGAATGCGCAAGAAGGATGTAAGCAAAGCCACTAACAAAATACCCCTGCTTGGCGATCTCCCTGTTATAGGTGGTTTATTTCGATTCAAAGGCGATGATACGGCTGTGACCGAGCTAATTGTTTTCATAACGCCTCGGATTATAACCCAGCCCGTCTTGTCGTTAGCTGAGCAGCGCGCTTATAAAACGACGGAATTCCCGGGCCCCAAGCCTGTTATGACTAAAGCGGAGAAGAAATCGGACAAATAGACGATTCCTTCGTCATCAATTGGCAAGAAGTGCGACGCTTGACCGCTCCGCTGCCGTAGCGGCTCCATAGTCTCCAATCTGACTTCCGCCCTTCATCGTCTGACTTCTATCTCCTGTCTTCTGTCTCCTGTCTTCTCTCTTCTCTCTTTACATAAAGCGTTTGGCTGGGAAAGGCGAATTCGATTCCCTCGGCCTCGAAACGCTTCATAATCTCAAGATTCACCCGTTCATTGACTTCGTAATACAGCCAGTAATCCGGCGGCTTCACCCAATAGCTCATATAGATGTTCAGCGACCAATCATTGAATTCGTTGAAATACACTCTCGGCGGCCTGTCGGCATCGCCGCTGACCTCCGGAACCCCCGCGAGCACCTCCTTGATAATCTCGACGGCCTTCTCGGCCTTGCTGTGCCCCGAATCGTAGGTAATCGTTATGTTAGAGACCCTGCGGATATAAGGCCGCTTGCTGACATTCTCAATCTTAGAGTTGGCCATATTGCTATTGGGAATCGTGAGCAGATGCCCGTAAAAGGTCCGCACCTTGGTGCTTCTAAAGCCCACCTCCTCTACCGTGGCCCAATCATCATCTATTTTCAGGGTGTCACCCATTTGAAACGGGCGGTCCGCGAAAATCGTAATAGACCCGAAGAAATTCGCTATCGTATCCTTCGCTGCCAGCGCAACGGCGATACCGCCGACCCCGGCAGTGGCTATGAGAGTCCTGACTCTATCGGGTCCTAAAATGTTCTCGCTGATAAGAAGAGCCGCTACGATTGCAATGGTCACCCGCATCGCCTTGCGAATCGCCGGAACCAACATATCGTCCAGCGTCGTCTCCGTCTTGCCCACAAGGCGATTGAGATAGTATTCGATAACATCGACCAGCCTGTAGAGGGCGTACGCCACCGCAATGGCCCCGATCACCCGCGCCATAGTATCCCACGTCGCGCTTACCGCAAGGCGTATCCCCGTCTCATCGTTGAAAACCAGAGGCAGCTTGCAGAAGAACAGCCCCATCGCAAAGACCGCAACGTATGCCGGGTTCGCAATTGCCTTGAAAACAAGCCCCAGCGGCTTCTCGCCCTTCTTCTTCGCGATTCGTGCCGCATAGCTGTTGAAAGCAAATTGAACAATCCGTCCCGCCACTAACGCTGCAAGGGCGATAATCAGAACCACCCCAAATCGCCAGATTGCGTTGCCCCTGATAAGTTCGTAGTTGATAATCTCCGCAAAACTTTTGCCTATACCCAGTATCATCGTCGGCCCTGCCATACGTTATCTCCTTAATTAGTATCGGCCTTCCGCAAC
>JAUVXL010000010.1 GCA_030603595.1 Sedimentisphaerales bacterium
CGTCAGGGCGGACAACACATTTTGCATTTGCGATGTTTTGTTAAATCGAACAGATGGGATGGATTTTGGAAACATTATATTCAACTTAAACGAGCCGCATAGCAATGATATTACGTAGAATGAAAACTACACCCTTAAAAAGCATAGGCATTATTGTGCTCCTTCATTTGCCGGCGACGTGAATACTCGCTGACCCAGTTCCCGGCCTATCATAAACAAGGCGCCCGGTGCGTTTTGCGCCATTTTAAGGTTCTCAACTACATTGTCGGCGGAAGTCTCTCCCTCGACCCGCTCGTTAAGAGCCGTTTCCATCTTCTTGCCGATCATCGTTTATCCTTTCCAGAGTCCGTGGACGGTGCAATGCTCCCTTGCGGTGACCGAATCGGTATCGACCTTAAAGGTTGCCTCCGGCTCGTCGCCCGGTTTGAGGAAGCGCCGAGAAGTCCGCCCTTCCGCATCGATTGCGATCCACTCGATATAGTGCTCCTCCGTCATCGGATGAGGCACGCTGCCGACCTTTACCTTTATGCCGCCGTCGATCTTCTCGATTACGGGCACATGTTTTTCAGTAGCCGCGTCGGCTGTTTTCGGCTCAAGCTTCTCCATTGGTGCGCCGCAGCAGACAAGCTCGCCGTCGCCGGCATGGAGCACCTCAACTATATTTCCGCACGCTGCACATTTGTAGATTTGAAGTTTCTCCGCCATAATAAGCCCTTTCCTGATTTATGAGTTTCACTCTGCGATTCCAATTTCTTTGTGTTTAGCCAGAATCCGATCGGCCAGGTTATCGAGTGCGGCGAAATCGGCGTCTTTGGGGACGCCCTTTACGAGAACCGGCTCGATTATATCAACTTTGAGATTCGGCAGCATACCCACCAACTGCTCGACCATCTTGCCACCCCAGCCGTAGGACCCTATGACCGATGCGAACCTGGTCTTGGGCCTGAGGGCATTAGCGAGCAAGGCTGCATAGGCTGCGGCAGGATGAGGACCTGTCAAGACAGTGGGGGAACCGATCACGACGGTCGCCGCATCCACCAGTGCCATTGCGAGCTTTCCTATATCGACCGTTGAAAGCTCGAACTGCCTGACTGCAATGCCTCTCTCGATCAAGGCGCCTACAAAATGGGACACCATCCGGGCGGTGCTGCCGTGCATCGAAACGTAGGGGATGACCACTTCGTTTTTGACGGTATCCGAGGCCCAGTCTTTGTAAGCATCGATGATGAATGCGGGCCGATCATGGACCGGGCCGTGGCTCGGAGCTATCATATCGATTTCAAGGTCATCCAGCTTTGCAAGGTTGGCATTAACCTGGCGCCTGAACGGCATCATAATCTCGGCGTAATAGCGCTTGGCCGATTCATAGACCACCGCTTCGTCATCGACGAACAGACTGCTCGAAGCAAGGTGAGCACCGAAAAAGTCGCACGAAAAGAGTATTTTGTCCTCTGCAAGACAGGTCGCCATAGTCTCGGGCCAGTGCACCCAGGGAGTGTAAATGAATTTCAGGATCTTATCGCCCAATGAGAGGGTCTGGCCGTCTTCAACAATGACGAACCTCTCGTCCTCTACACCCAGCAAGTCCGTCAGCATCGCCTTGCACTTGGGATTGGTGACGACTTTCGCATCGGGATACAGCAGCAGGATTTCGGGCAGGCTGCCCGAATGGTCCTGCTCGGCGTGATGGGCAACGACGTAGTCGATCTTGTCGAGGCCCAGCTTGAGAAGATTGTCCACAAGGACGTTTGTCTTCTCAGGATCGACAGTGTCAAGCAACGCAGTCTTCTTATTGCCTTTTACCAGGTAAGAGTTGTAGGTGGTCCCGTCGGGCAGCGGAATAAGCCTGTCAAAAAGCCTCGCATCCCAGTCAATCGCACCGACGGCATAAACGTTTGGTCTAATTTCTCTCATACGGCGACCCCACTGACCGCCCTTATGGCGGCATCATAATCCGGTTCATCAGTCAGTTCTTCAACGATCTGCTTATACCTGACGATCCCCTTGGCGTCCACTATGAAAACCGCCCTGCCTAAAAGCCGTAATTCCGCGATCAGCACGCCGAAAGCCTTGCCGAATTCAGCATTGCGATGGTCCGAAAGGGTCTGAACGTTCTCAATGCCCGCCGCCCCGCACCATCGCTTCTGCGCGAATGGGAGGTCCATACTAATAGTCAGGACGACGACGTCGCCCAATACTGCGGCCTCCTCGTTGAATCTGCGGGTCTGGATGTCGCAAACCGGCGTATCCAAAGACGGCACCACGCTGATCACGCAAATCTTGCCCCGAAAGCCCGACAGCTTGACAGGCGATAAATCGTTCGCCAGCACTTCAAAATCCGGGGCTGTATCCCCGCACTTGAGTTGATTACCAACCAGCGTCAGGGGATTGCCCTGAAATGTTATCTTCCCTTTGTCCATAGTCTCACCTCACTAATACCCCTTGTCTATTTCTCAGTAATTTGTGGCTTCCACTTCGAAGTGCGCTTGCGGATGTGCACAGGCCGGACAAACTTCCGGCGATTCGGAGCCTTCGTGAACATACCCGCAATTCCTGCACACCCAACGAACAGGCTCGTCCCTCTTGAACACCTTGCCTGCTTCGATGTTTTTGGCCAAGGCGAGATATCTTTCCTCGTGGCGTTTCTCGGCCACAGCGATTTCAGTGAATACTCTCGCTATTTCATCGAATCCTTCCTTTCGGGCTACCTCGGCGAAGTTAGGATACATTTCGGTGGTCTCGTAGTGTTCACCATCTGCGGCGGCCTTTAGATTCTCAAGCGTCGTACCGATGACGCCGGCTGGAAATGCCGCTGTTATCTCCACCTCTCCGCCTTCGAGAAACTTGAACTCGCGCTTGGCGTGCTCCTTCTCCTGGTTTGCTGTCTCCTCGAAGATTGCGGCTATCTGCACGTAGCCTTCCTTCTTGGCCTGGCTGGCAAAATAAGCATATCTGTTGCGTGCCTGTGATTCCCCCGCAAAGGCCGTTAACAAATTCTTCTCAGTTTGACTTCCCTTCAGTTCCATTTCATACCTCACTTTCTAACTGCGTTGCACTACTTTCATACCTTGTTTACACAGATCGCATATCCCTTCGAGATATACGGTTTTTCTCAGAACGGTGAATTTCCCCGCGACGTCCGGCGGCAATTCAATGTTGTCAAAGGGCTCGTGGTGAAAATCAATTATCCTCTCGCATTTGACACACTTGAAGTGCTGATGATGCTCCAGTCCCGCGTCGAAACGCCTGGCGCCTCCGGAGCCCTCGACAATAAAGGCCGCCCCAATCTCAGTGAGTGTCAGGACCGTCCTGTTGACCGTATCCAGAGATAACGTCGGCCACGCAGGCTTGAGTTTCTCATACAGCATCTCAGCCGAAGGATGCTCGTCAGTGCCCAGAAGTTCTTTATAGATAGCCAACCGTTGCGGCGTAACCCTCAAGCCAGCCTCTCTGCACCGACCCACAAACCAGTGGATTTTCGCATCGAACTCAGCAGGACTCATTTTATTCGCAAAATAACTCATAGCTACTCCTATATAGTAGCTACTCCTATCTGTCAAGCAAGTTTTTGAATTTTTCTAAAAAATTTCCTATCTCGCCCTCTGCCGCTTCCAGAAACACTCGTTTAGCCCCCATAAGGCGTATTTACGGACGAATCTACAAAAGAAATTCTCAGTGCAATTTTCCCGAATTATTTTGCAGAAGAGCTATTGTTCAAAATACCCCCGGAATTCCACAGCCCCTAACTTCGGGCCTGTCCGGTAGTCTCAAGCACAGTTTGCCAAAGATGCCCGTGCGGGTCAATCTTTTTTCTCTTATGCACGGTAAGCGCGATAGGAACGTGCACAAAGTGCTGGTTCCAGTAGCTAATGACCATATTTGTTCGCCCCGAGAGGCCCGCGTGCACGGCGTTTTGGCCCAGCAGCACGCAAAAGGCCGAATCGTTGGAGTCGGCCGGGAGGCTGCGAATCATATAGCTCGGATCAATGTATTTCAACGTCAGGGGCTTTTTCTTCTTCTTGAAGTACTCTTTTATTCTCTGCTTCAGCAGCAGCCCGATATCCTCTCTGAGGATATTGCCCGATGCATCTCTCGCCGAGACGCTGCTCTCGGTCAAGTCCCTGCCCGCCCCCTCGGCCACGACGATAAGGGCGTGGTGCTTGCGATCCAATCGCCTGTCGAGAGCGGCGAGGAACCCGTTCTTGCCTTCGAGAACGAGCGGGACCTCCGGTATGAAGCAGAAATTAACATCGCTGTTGGCCAGCGTCGCCATCGCTGCGATAAAGCCCGAATCCCTTCCCATAAGCTTTACCAGCCCGACTCCGTTCCAGGCGCCGCGGGCCTCCTCGTGGCCGCCGCAGATGGCGAAACGCGAGGCCTCGACCGCCGTGGAAAACCCAAACGACTGCTCGATCCCGGATATATCGTTGTCTATCGTCTTGGGAATGCCAATGACGCAGATTTCCAGCCCCCTTTTCTTTATGGCTTTGACGAATTCCTGTGCGCCGCGGAGCGTTCCGTCTCCGCCTATGGTGAAGAGCAGGCTGATTCGCATCCTCTCAAGAGTATCGATCATATCGTCCAGGTTCTGGTGGCCGCGAGATGAGGATAGAATGTCGCCGCCTTTGAGGTGAATGTCGTTTACAATTTCGGGCGTAAGCCGCATAGGCTTTTTCGGGGCATTTGAAGAGAGGCCCAGGTATCCGTATCTAAAGCCGAAGACGTTTTTCACGCCGTACTGAACAGTCAGCCCGAGAGTGATTGTGCGTATAACGTCGTTAAGGCCCGGACAGAGCCCGCCGCATGTAACCACGCCGCAGTTAAGCTTTTCAGGATCAAAAAAAACCTTTCGCCTCGGACCCGCTCTCTCGAACGTCGGCGCCGGCGAACCGGCATAGGCCTCTAAATTCGCCGAGTGCGAATACACGGCAATTCTCTCGTCATCCTCGACAAAGTGCGAACTGAGCGACAGCAGCGGCGATTCTATTGTGCACGGGCCGAGCGTTTCAATCCCCAAATCGGGCAAATCCTCCGGTTTCAAGCAGTAAGCATCCATCTATTCTTTGCTCCAGATACGCGTATTGAGGTTAAGATCGTCAACAATTCCAATTGCAAGCGCCAGGTCTTGATAGTACCGCTTGATAGGCCCGAAATCGAGCAGCGTCTTGAAAAGCCTCGGCTCGAAGAGATTCCGCGTATAGGAAACAGCGACAAATACCATCGAGCCGATGAACGACAGATATATCTTCTTACCCGTTTTCTTCTTGAAGTCCGTGATTCTCGCCATCAGGCTCGTCGAAAGGATGTATCTGGCCTCGACCTGGTCGCTGCCATAGACGACGAAATGCGACTCGAATTCGGGGTCTTCGAGTTTAATCAGCTTGCCCCGGAACACGTTGAGAGATTGCAGTTTCTGGCCGAAACGGCCAAAGAGCTTCTGGGCCGTGTCGGGCAAAACTATAGTCTGGCCGATAAAATGCTTATTGAAATCGCCGATGAAAAAAATGCCCCTGAAAACCGTGGTCTGATGCTTGTTCTTGCCCGAGCCGCTCTCGTGCACGGCGTTAAGCTCGGAGAACTGAATCCGCGTCGCGCCGACCTTTCCCGATACAAGGTCGTCGCCCTTGTAGCGGTTCGGTTTCGTCGTGAAGATCTTCGAGAGTATGAAGGTCGATTTGTCAATACAGCGCTTCGGCTCGTAGCTAAGATTATCATCGATGAAATGGACTATTCTCTCAATAACGAGCGATTTGAAATCCGTCACATAACCGCGTGTAAGGAATTTGCATACGCCCCCGCCGATCAGCAGGCACAGAACAACCGGGATGATAACAGCCGGGCCGATTTGACGCAGACTGTTCATCATTAGGACAAAAGCGATGCCGCCTAAACCCAAAGCGACGCTTATGACGATCATGATCTTACGCACGATACCCCTTCGCTGCTGCTCGAGCACCCGCAAGTCGGGCGTCAGCGTTGCATCGTAGAACTGCTTTAGGTCATCGATTGTTTTCATTTATTGATCTCGCTACATAAAAAGGCCGTCCGGCTTTAATCTTCCAAGAGGTCTCCGGCATCCACGTTTTCCCGCTGGTCTTCTGATATTTCAAAGAAGTTCCTCGCCTTATAGCCCATCATTGAAGCAATGATATTCGTCGGGAACATTTCGACGGCATTATTGAAAGCCTCCACCGCAGCGTTGTAGGCGCGCCTGGCGGCGGAAATCTGCTCTTCAACCTCGGTCATCGTTCGCTGGAGATGCATAAAGCTCTTGTCGGCCTTGAGGTCGGGGTAGTTCTCGACGGCGAGCATAATGCCGCCGAGCTGCTTGCTCACCGTGTTGTCGAGCAGGACCTGCTCGTCGTCTGATAGTCGGCCCGAGACAGCTCTGGCACGGGCCTCGGTGATCTCCTGCAGCAGGCTCCTTTCATGCCGCATATACCCCTTAACGGCCGCGACGAGCTGCGGGATCAGGTCGTATCTTTTCTTCAACAAGACATCGATGGTGCCGAAGACGTTTTTGACCTGGTTCTTCTTGCCGATAAGGCCGTTATAGATGAGGACAATAACAAAAAGAATTGCTGCGACAATGCCGAGTACTACGTACATCTATGGACTCCTTTTGCATGCTGATTACGACAACGGTGGAATTATGGTCCGAGATGCGGCTGCGTGTCAAAGACTTTTTGCGTCGCCGCACGACCCGCAGCAGGCGCAGCGCATGAAAAAGGAGCCCCGAAGGGCCCCTTTTCTTTCGGTAATAAGATTCAACGCATGAGTTACTGGTCCAGTCCCTCCAGAGCTGTGTTCAAGTCTCCGATGATCTTCTCCAGCTTCTCCCTCGGCCCTTCAATAGCCGCTCTTGTGACATCTGAGATATCCTCCATTTTCTCGTCTATGACGCGAGGCGTCATAAAAACCAGCAGTTCGCTGTTGGACTGAACGATCGCTTTGTGGCGGAACAGACCGCCCACCAAAGGTATATCGCCCAATCCGGGGATCTTGGTCTTGACAAGGCTGTCCTTCTGGAAGAGTATGCCGCCGAGAAGAAGCGATTGCCCATCCTCGACGATCATATTGGTAGTAGTCTCCATCTTGCTCCTGACCGGCTGGTTAAGTAGAATTTCGGAGGTAACCTGAGATATCTGAACGTTGACAATCATATCCACCTTGTTCTCCGGAGTGATGCTGGGCCTGACGCGGAGCTCCATGCCAACCGGCTCATAAGTGATATTCTGCGTCGAGCCGCCGGTGGTCGTATACAACGTCGTCGCGCTCTCGAGAAACGGCACCATAGTGCCCTTGAAGAAGCTGGCCTCTTCGTTGTCCTTGGTCCAGAGCGACTGCTGGTTCAGTATCCGGGCGTCCGTGTTCTTGACGAGGAAATCAACCAAGGCATAAACATCGGTTCCGATGCCAAAGACTGTGCCTGATCCCGTGGCGCCGATTCCCGCACTGGTATCACTGGTATCAACGGTGGCGGCTATTGTCCCGGCCGCACCGCCGCGCGTCCCGATACTCGTAAGGTTGGACAGCGCCACCATTGCATTTTCACCCGGCGTTCCAAAGGCCGACGGATCGGTTGCGAACTTGACGCCGAGAGAGGTCATCTTGGTGTGTTCAACCTCGACAATTATGGCCTGGATCAAGACCTGTTTGCCGGGGACATCGAGCAGGTCGATCAATTCGCGTATCTCGTCCATGAATTCCGGCGGCGCGAGCACCATTATTGATTTTGTGTGAGGCTCGGGAACGAAACGTATCCTCCCGATAACGTTGCTTATCGGCATATTCTCATCGAGCTGCCCTCGGGCACCTGACCCGGACCAAGGTGGAGTATAGTCGGTCGCGGCATTATTGCTGCTGGAGTCGCTGCTGCTACTGTCGCTGCTCGAAGACTCATCCATCGCAGATGCTTGGCTCAGTCCCTGCGTCGTCAGGCGGATTCTGGCCTGCTGGCCCGCTGAGACGAACATGGCGTTGAGGCGCTCGCTGAGGTCTTCGACGTCCGCATATTTAATCTCTATGACCTCGGGTATTTCCCCCATTTCCTCTCTGTCGAGATCGAGTATTAACTGCTCGATAACGTCATAAGCCTCCGGGATCTTGCTTATTACGATTATCTTCTTCGTTCCGGGGACGTACTCGAAAGTCAACTGACCATAGAGCGGCCCGACGATCTTCGCTTGGCTCTCGCCGCCGCCGCGCCCGAAAATAAGATCAAGCATAGACGTCCTTGAGCTTGTCTCCTCGCTGAAGAGCTTTTTCAGCAGATCGGCCATCTCCATGGGGTCGGAATTCTTAAGCTCGATTATTCTCGGCCTGACCGATTCGACGTCGATAGGCTTATCCCACTCTTCAATCTGCTTTGCAACCTCTTCCATCCTCTCAGGCGACGCAATAACTGTAACCTGCTTGAGGGTAACGTAGGATATCACTTTAACCTCGTCGGTCGATGGCGACGAACTTCTGTTTCGGCTGCTATAACCGCCAAACCTCAAATAAGGTGAAGACGACGAAGCCGTCTCGCTGAAAAGTTCCTCTATCATCGTCTTAATCTGGTCGGGGTCGGCGTATTTCAGGAGAAAATGCTTCGTCTCGAACATCCCGGGCGGAACATCTATTTCCAGAATCATCTTCTTGACTATCTCACGGAGATCCTTCCTGCCGAAGACTATTACCTGTTTTGTCTGCCTGAGCGGCTGGATAAGAATGCTGGGCAGGAATTCGGTGCCGGGCAAGTCCCGGAAACCATCCCCAACGCTGTCTTCCACTTCTCCGGGATCTGCGTACCTTAGGTTGACAATCTCGTATTCCGACGCGACGGGCTCTTCCTTGTCGAGTTTCTCAATCCATTCGCCGATTCTAATCATGTCGTCCGCGGAGGCCCTCGCAATAACCCACTTCCGCCTGGGTTCTGCAATAAGAATGATGGGCCCGCGAGTAGTGCCGACCACAATACTTGGAGCGCCCCCTGAGGAACCTTTGTTCGGGACCGGCTGCGGGTTGGGCCTCGGATAATATCGTCCCCCACCATAGCGGGGGTCTCTTCCTCTGTCGTAGCTCGACCCCCTGCTGGACCTGCCGCCGCTGCCGCCTTCGGCCAGCAATATATTCAACATTTGGACAATCTCGGAAGGATCGCCGTACTTAATATCAAAGACCTTGGTGACGGTCTGCTCGGCTGAGGGTACATCAAATTGGCTGATAATGCGCTCGAGGCGCATCAGATTGGAGACGGTGTCGGTAACCAACAGGCTACCGGCATTCTCGTCGGCGGTGATGCTGCCGTGCTCGCCGATCATAGGTTGGATTACAGATGACATCTGCTGCGCGCTATAGTTATCAAGCTGGAAAATCTTCTGAACGATCTGCTCCTTGTTCAGAATCGACGCAAGCTCCTCCTCAGCAGCCACAACAGGGACCCTCCCGAGCAGGGAATCCTCGCTGGACTTGAGAAAGATCGTATCTTCCGTCTCCTCGGCAGTGAAATTGTTCATTTTCAAGGCACTGTAAATCATTGCCAGCGCCTTGCTTCTGGGCAGCTTGTCCGGCGCGTAGATGGTGAGCTTCACCTTCATCGCATCGTCGCTGGGGATAATCGTCTTGCCGGTCCACCTCGCCAGCTTCTCCATGACGTTCTTCATCTCCACGCCCTTGAAATTCAGAGACTCCATCGGCTCGTTGGGCTCGACCGGCTTGTTCGGATCGACCGGCGCATTAAGATCTACGGGCGCATTGGCGTCTGCCGGCTCGTTGGGCTCGACGGTTTTGTCGGGCTTTTTCGGCGCATTGGGATCAGCAGGCGCATTGGCGTCCGTCGGCGCGTTCGGCTCGCCGACGACACTCGCATCAGGCGCACCGCGGACCGAACCATCGACGGGAGGGCGAATGCCAACCCAGTAGATAACGAATACGGATGCCAGAACAACTACAATCCACAATACTGCTTTTGACCGTTCCAATTTCTTCACCTCATTTCAATGACAGATTCGCTCTGTCAGTGTCGGACTCATCTTACGTCGGAGTCATCAATGTACGTTTTCAATTCGCAGGAGGATTATCCTGGTTTTCTTCCGTCGTTCCTCCCCTTTCGTCTCTGCGTATAAGCTCTCCATCCGGAGGACGTCTGTCAGATCCTCCTCTATCGCCCCGCCGCCGGTCTCCGAATTTTTGGCGCATTTCCTCTCGGTCTTTTTGGCGTTCCTCTTCGGACATATTCTCGAATCTATCCCTCATTGCCTGTCTTTCTTCATCGGACATTCCCGTTCCGCCCGGCCTCCTGCCGCCGCCCTGCCCGCGGGTCCCCGCATCAAACCTATTACCCCTCTCGGCCATGGACTGACGCCTTTCCTCCTCGGACATATTCTCCCATCTGTCCCTCATTTGTGCCCTTTCCTCTTGCCTTTCGGCCCTTTGCTCGTCAGTTAGGTCTGCAGATCGTCTTCTCTCACCGCCGCCGGACAGTGCGGCCTTCTCGCCCGGTTGTTTTACATTAGGCTCTGCCTGGACCGCTTTTTCGGCGTGATGGACTCTGAACTGCTTCACCGAAAATCCCACCCCCAAAGCAGCCAGCAGCATCACAACTGCAATGATTACCGATATTAATGTGCTTGCCTTTTTCATTATTTTTACCCCTTAATACTGGCCATATTATTACCGCCTGCCTCGACCGTCGCCAGACATGCGGAGTGCGGGCCCGCCGCCGGGGCCGCCTCGACCGCCGCCCGGTCCGCGTCCACCGAATCTTCCTCGCATTTCGTTCCTGAACGCCTCCCTCTCTTCGGGCGACATATTCTCGAACCTCGCCCTCATCCCCTCCATTCTCGCCCTCATCTGGGCCCTTTGTTCTTCCGACATATCGCCGAAGCCCCCGCGTCCGGGTCCGCGTTCCGGACCCGTCCCGGGCGTCTCGGCCCTCTCCGGCCGCGGTCCTCTGGACTCGCCGCCCTTCTCGCGTCCTCCGCGCCCCGACGGGCTTGACGAATCGCCCCCCGAGGCAATCGGAGCAAAGTATTTCTCCTTGCCGTCCCATTCGATCTTGACTTGCGTAGCCTCAACGGCAATGACCTTGGCATCGCCTATCTTGTCGCCGACCTTGTACCACTTGTCCTTGATGAGGGCCTCTTCGCCCATTATCCCAAGCACTGCGCTTACAGGGTGGCGCTTTGGCGGAACCGGGACAAAGAGGTTCTTCTTCTTTATCGCATCGGCAATTTTCTTGAAACCAGCCAGATTCTCCTTAACGAGATTAGGGTCCGCCTTGTCCTGATCGACGGCTTTTGCGACGATACTTTGCGCTTCGGCCGACGTACTGTGGTAGTCCCAGAGCTTCGCAACTGTCAGGATCGCCAACAAAGCAGCGACACCAAGCAAGGCACGAGGCGCCAATCGCTCATTTTCTTTTAGATAGTCAAGCTTCATAATAAACCTATTCCTGTCAAATCAATTGTTTCGCCATCGCACTTACAATTCCCTCAGCCACCCATCTCTCCATCAGGCATAGCCTCCAACTGCGAAAGCATTTCGCTTCTTTTTTCATCCGATGCATTGTTCCACTCGGCCATGCCTCTGCGCTTATCTTCCTCCGATGCATTACTCCACATCTTGAGTATTTTCCCTCGCAGTTTTGCCGACAGCTTCACTCCCATCCACCCAAGCGGATCGTTTGCGCCGGAAGACACGCTCACTTCTGTCTTAACACGCTTAAGCTTCGAAGCCAGCTTCTTAGGCTTCTCCTTTTTGTTTTTCTCCTCCGACGCGATCTCCACTTTAGCGAGCGGCTTGGGGGCCGAAGCGGTCATCGCACTGATGGGAGCGAAGGCCTTTTCCTTCCCGTCCCACTTGATCTTGACGAAAGTCGCCTCAATAGCGACAATCTCAGCGTCTGAAATCTTATCGCCGGCCTTGTACCACTTGCCGTTTATCAGCGCCTCGCTGCCCATTATCCCGAGAACGGCGCTCACAGGATGATGCTTTGGCGCCCGCGGCACAAAGAGGCTCTCTTTCTTCAGCGCATCGGCAATCTTCTTGAAACCCGCCAGGTTCTCCTCGATCAGCTTTGGGGTGGTCTTGTCTTGATCAACGGCTTTTCTGACTATGCTCTGCGCCTCGGCCGACGTCGTATAGTAGTCCCTCAGCTTTGCAAGAGCCAAAACCGCTAACACAACAGAGACGCCGAGCAGCACTGGCCGGACAAGATGCTTGTTGTTTTTGAAATAGTCAGAATTCATACGCTCTGCGACTGCCTTTCAAGCCGCTCCTTTCGCGCCGGGCCTCTTAGCCCGGCAGATACGCCGTCGAGACCGTCAGGTCCAACTCCACGTCCTGCGGTTTACTCTTGTCACATTTCATCTTAAACACTTCTACGCCCACCAGGTGCGGGTTTTCGTTGAGCCTGGCAAGAAAATCCAGCACCTGAGTGAATTTACATTTCGCCTTGCACTGTATGTTCATGAGCTTATAGTTCTTATACAACGTCTTCTTTGTGGTTACGACTTTCAGCGGTTCATGCTTTATCCCGGCCTTTTTCAATTGATCCACAAACTTGTCCCTGAACCGATTCTTCTGGGCTTCTTCTTTCTCGGGCATCTCGAAGGCCGGCACTATTGACAGCAGCCCCGCCTGCTTGGAATCACTCAAAGTGATATCACCGAGTTGGACCTCTTTCGTCTTGACCTCGGCTCTGACGTCCGACCAGTTCTCAAGCAAGGTTCCGCCATAGTAAAACACCAAAATGGCAACCACGCAGATGCCGCCGATCTTCAAAATTCGTATATCTCTTTCGCTTGGTTTCTGCATTATCTTCTCGCTGAATCTACATTACTGTCATCTTCGCGCCTTCTTGTCACTGAAATTCTTGTATCTGAACTCAATAGAGAATTTGTACTTCTTGCTCTTCGCGTCATGCGACTGACTTTGAATCTTCGCGTCTTTTATGTACTTGTTGGCATTAAGGTCTTTCTCGAACTTATAGACCTGGTCCTGTCCAGGCGATTCGCCCGAAATGCTGGCGAACTGGCCCATCTTGAAATCGATTTCCTGAAGCTTAATTCCACTCTGAGCGATGTCGTTGACAAGCTTTATCAGGCCGAGCATATCGGGCCTTTGGGCGGCAATTGCCTTTCTAAGCCCCTGCCGATTCATAAGCTCCTTCATACCGGTGTCGGAAAAATCCTTCTCGGCAAGGGCCTTCGCGATAGCCTTGTCGATTGCGCCGGGCTTGGCCCTATCGACGGCGTACGAGACCACAAGGAGCACAACCAGCATCGCACCGGCAATAACAACAGCGCGCTTCACCGAAGATAACAGGGACTTCTCGCCCACCTTCTCAAAAGGCCTGTACAATCGCTCGAAGATGTTGAGTTCATCCCCGCTCGCTTCCAGAGCGGCAAGACCAAGACCGATAGGCAGGCGATAGTCGTAAACGCCATCCGCATCGAGTCCGCCGTCTTCGACCATTTGACCAATATCGGGCATGACTGCTCGAGCGTTCAAGCCGGCCGATTCCAGAGCCGCCACCATTGTCTTTATCGCATCGCCGCCGTCCGAGAGCACGACTATCGGCAACTCGCCCGAGTCGCCATAGCCGAACATCTCCAACACGCTGCCTACATCACGGACGAATCTTTCAGTGGCCTCCGTCTCCACACGCCCGGCAGAGAAACCTTCCGTACCCATATCCAGAACGACGGCATTCACCAATGCGCCGTCTTCAACCAAGCAGATTTGGCAGTTGTCCGCCGCAGCACTAATTACCACGGCGATCTTGTCGTCCCCTCCAAACAAGCTGCGCCAGGCCTTGACTATTCCCTCGCAGTCCAGCATTATTTTGGCTGGCGTGATGCCTCTGACATTTTCGATAAAGGCTTGCAGATGTTCTGTTCTCGCCGCGGCCATAGTCACGGGCATCTGCCCGTTGGTGGCATGGCCGGACCGCCAGACAAGCTCCATCTGGTCCGCGGATAAGGGCAGCCGACTTTCGGCCTGCAGACGCACGATGGACTCAGTCTCGCCGAGGGCCGCGGCAGGCACCTCAATACGGTTGAATACGACGCCGGCCGAACTGAATCCGGCAACCACGCTTTTGCGACCGTCGCCTACGGTCGGATCAACAGGCCCTGTCGCCAAACCGCAATCTCTGGCGAACTGCACCCAATCGGCTTGTTTGTCTTTGCCGGTCTGTGTCCAAAGAACCTCGAATCGGGCGGCGTCTCGTCGAACCTCAACGGCCTGTAAGCAGCCCTCGGCTTGCGCTATCGCAACCACGGACTCTTGTTTCTGTCCACCAGCTTCCTTATCCTTATCGCTCATCAATTATTTGCTCCCTGATACCAGTAAAGTATCTCATAAGGCGTAGAACTACGGTCCGCCACGGCCTCGGTCCGGATTGTCAATCCGTCGTCTGGGGCCCTCGTCGCAGTCGCAAAACAGCGAATCGTATAGACGTCCGAGCGAACCGTGATCGAATCGGCAATTTGCTTGAAGGTCTCAACGCTCATACCTCCAAACTGCAATACATCGGCGATACTCTCCATGCCGTACAACTGCTCCTCCCTGTAAGCGACTACCTGCTCGGCAAGCTGCATCCCGGCTTCGTCGCCGCCCAACAGGGCCGACAGAACAATCTCCGAGGCAGTGTTGATATTCACTTTACCCTCCATATCTCCGCCGCCGACCGTTATCATGTCCGCAATGCTGCCAAACGTCTGCAGATCAAGCGGTTGGGCGTTGTTGGAACTACCTGACTGAGGCTCCTTGGGGCTGTTGTTGTTTATCAAATCGGCGATGCTGTCGTGCGTTCGATTATCCTCAATCCACCGGGCGTGAGAAGAGCTTAGGCCGAGAGAACTCTCCATCTCGCTCCGACTGGCCTGGTTGATATTGATTCTCGCCTCGCCTTCGGCATCTGTGTCGTTGGCGTAGGAGTAGCAGGTCAGATACTCGATCCAGCCCAGGTCGAGTTCGCCGTTTGCGTCATCGGTAGGCGGCGTTTGCTCGCCGTCGTTTTCGTTGCGGTCCAGTTGGCCGTTGAAGTTTGTGTCCTCTCCGTAGAACAGATCCTCACTAACCCCTCTTACAAGCAACAACTCCCGCACGGTCCGAAACGGCCCGTTGCGAATCTTGTAAGGGTAGGTCAAAGTCTCGTAGTATTCGCCCTCGACGCCGAGCCCGCTGACGCTATCGTCATTGTCCCGCCAGTCGATAATCGCATCGACGATGTCCTCGATCATGTTGGGCAGTTCCATCAACTGCTCTTTAGTGGCGGTGTTGATATTGAGCTTGCTGGCCTCATCGATTACGCGAACGGTGAACCTGCACATCTCCAGACCAATACCATTGAAGTCTTCGTCGTTGTCGCTCCAGAGTTCCGTCAGGTCGTCGCTCTCCCTCGGGTCTTCGTTCAAGATTCCGACAGCCTTCTCTATTCCCGCACGGCAGGCCCACCTGCACCGAAGCTCCTCCATGCCGACCGCTCGAACCTTCAAATCAAGACGGCTGTTCTGAACGACGATTGCAACGATGGCTATGAGAATGATCTTAAGCCACAGCACGCCTACAAGAACAAGACCGTTTTCGCCAAGCGTCAAACGCGAGTTCTCAAGCCTTTCTCGTCGCTCGTATCCCGCAACAGTTACGCAATACGCTTGTGGCACGGGCTTCTCCGCCGAGAGGCGGATGAAAACACGGCCAAGCCTGTCCCGAGCGAAGTCGAGGGGATGCCCGTGCCACGCAATACGCGATACGCAATACGCGATACGCAATACGACATACGATATACGATATACGATATACGACATAGATATCATCCGCTCTATTCTTCGCCCTCGCCCTCTTCTTCGAGCATAGCGCCCGCTGATCTGGCCAGATTAATATAAAGTGTCTCCATAGCCGGCTGCCGCGATTCGGTTTGCTTTGCCACTATGTTCAACTCGATCAGAAACGGCAGCGAATCCATTTCCTCGGGCCATTCATAAGACCATTCCGTGCCGTCGAAGAACCTCGCCTGAAATATCTCGATATCTTCTGCGATTACCGAGAGGATTCCGCCCGGCTCGCGATCTTCGTCGGGATTCGGCCAGAATCGCCTCATCAGAGTCGATTTGTCCTCATCGACCATAAGCGAGTATTCGACCTCGTATATATCGCCTTCCGGCTCGAGCGACCTGGCCTTGGCCCTGCTAACCGTATAGAAAATCAGATAACTGTTGGCGGCCACTCCCGATTCGTCGGCGAACGCGATGAACTTGGTGTCTTCCTTGCTGGCCGGTTTGTACATATTAATAAGATCGTTTCTGAGCGTCTTGACGGCGAACCTGATCTCGGCCGCCGTCTCGATATTCGCCTCCACCATCTGCGCGCCCGCGGTAACGGCCCTTAGCGTGCCGATAGATATCAGGGCGATAAATGTGCCTATGGTCGTCGCGACCATCAACTCAACCAACGTAAACCCGGTTTTCTTAAAATGCACGTTCATCAGACCAATTCTACCTCAAACTATCTATTCCCGCCCCCACCGCCGCCCGGCGCCTCCCCGCCGCCGCCGCTGTCGGTCTCCCCCTCCTCCTCCTCAAGAACTAGGCTCTCGCCGTTAAGCATCGTCTCGACAACAAGACGGCGAGGGCGATTGCGATCGACCCACGTCACGGTCACCGTCAAACGATAAAGGCTGTCGATATCCTGATATTCGCTCTCCACCTGCCAATGATAAGGCGTCTCGTACTCTTCGCAAATGCCTTCGACCTCTTCCGCATCGACAAAGTCATCGATGCCGATAAAGTCAATCAGGCTCAACTGCTTCTCAACCAGCGATGCGGCTCGCTCGTATTGCCTGTTCAGCCGCGTGGTGCCTATGGACATCGTACTCGCCGCCAAAACAGCCAACGCAGTCCCCGACAAAATCGTGCCGGCGACAAGCGTCTCAACCAGGCTAAAACCCGAAGTTTTCCTCGTTCGTCGTATCATCCTTCCGCATCCAGATCAATAGTCCCGATTTCGACGCTCTCATCAAGCTCGCCGAACTTTATCTTGGCCTTGCCGGTCGCCGCGCTGATGGATATCGTATAGTGTGTCCTGCCGTTTCCGATCTGAACGACGACGGCTTGGGCGCTGCCGTCAGGCGAAAACGCGATTGACGCCTCGGCCTCTTCATCCTCGTCGGCATCGCTCGCCGCCACCTTAATATCCTCGAACCGCACCCCGCCTTCAAACTCGACGGGCTTGCAGTAGTAGTCACTAACCACAGTCTCCTCGAACTCCTCGGAGGCCTCGTTCCATTCGATTGTCGCCAGAGCAAACCCGCCGTTCTGGCTGTCCAGTTGTATTTTGTACTCTCGCTGTTTTTCAATAGCCATAATCCGTGCGTACTTCGCTGTCAGCAGGAAAGCCCGCGCAGTTCTTTCGAGCTTCAGCCTCTGTGAAGTCCCGGCGTAAAGCCCAATGCCCGCCCCACCCGCAACCGCAATAATGGCAACGACAACGAGCAACTCGACGAGCGTGAAGGCGCACCGCCGGCGAAGTGACGAAAAGGCTCTTATGTTCGGCTCTATTCTTTGCACGCTTCGGCCAACTCCACTATTCGTTGAATACATCCTCGGCGTCACCTTCGCCGCCCTCCTCGCGGTCGGCGCCGAGGCTTATTAGATCGTAGCTGCCGGGATTGATTTCGCCCTCGGCTAAATACACTATCGGAGTATCCCACGGGTCCAGCAACAGGCTTCTCTTAAGGTAAGGCCCGTCCCACTTCCCTTCGAGCGTCTCATCGTCCGGCATTACAAGCAGCACGTCAAGGCCCTCGGAGTCATCGGGATAGCGCCCACAGTTAATTGCAAATCTCTCAAGAGCGTCCTCGACAAGCGCCAACCTCGGCCTGGCCAGGTCACGCTTCGACTTGCCTATCTGTTTGAACACCCTTGGAGCAACAAACGCTCCAAGCATTGATATGATTACGATTACAACGAGCAACTCGACAAGCGTAAATGCCTCATCTTTTTGTTTCTTGCGCTCCATTTGGCTACCTTTCCCTGTAACAACTCGATATTAAAGACCCTTGTCCGGCATCGGCATCGGGACAACGTCCTCGAACCAATCGGCGGCACACTTCCTTTTACTATTCCTGTTATGTACGAATTAGTCCTTAAATCATTCCGCCGCCAAGCTGCATCATCAGTATCGGCAACAGCGTGGCCACTATGATAAAGCCCACGATCATAGCAAGCAACAATATCAAAAGCGCCGGGAAAATAGACATAAACCTGTTTATGCTTGAGTCCGCCTCGGCATCGAACGTCTCTGCGGCGTTGAGAAGCAGTTCATCGAGTTTGCCTGTCTGCTCGCCGATTGACGTGATCTGCACGAGCAGAGGCGGGAATAATCCCGATTCTGCCAAAGGCTCGGCCAGAGGCTCGCCGCGCTTGACCTTCTCGGCGACGACGTCGATCTCTTTTCCCAATAATTCGTTGCCCAGAGTATCACGCACGACAGCAAGGGCCTCGAGAATAGTCACACCGCCTTCGGTAAGCGCCCCAAGCGTCCTGGCGAACCTGCCGACGGCAATCGTTCGCAGAACCGAACCAAGAATCGGAATCCGAAGCTTGAACGTATCCCATTGCAGTCGGCCCTTTGTCTTTGCCCATTTTGTGAGTTTGTAGAATCCGACGATAATCGCAACAATTGCCAACCAGCCGTAAACCTTTGTGAACAGAACTCTCACAAAACCGCTCATCGCCATCAAGATTCTCGTAGGCAATGGCAATGCGACGCCGACGTCAATCGTCTTAATAATGTTCGGCAGTATCCAGCCGATAATGATCGTCACCGAAATAAGCCCGATTACCATGACAAAGATCGGATAAGCCGAGGCATTTTTCATGCTGGTCTTTATCTTTTCGTCCCGGGCCAGTATCCCCGCCAACTGGCCGGTGGTCTCATCGAGGATGCCACCCGTCTCGCCGACCCTGATCATCGATAGATACAACGGGCTGAATATGTCTCCGTGCTTGGCCATAGCCTCGGAGAGGGCCTCCCCGGAGCTTACAGCCTGGACGACATCGCCGAGCATTTCCTTCATCCCGGCCTTGTGTTGCTGCTCGAGGAGCAATTCGAGCCCGTTGAGCATCGGCAGCCCCGCACGCAAAGCAGTGCCCAACTGCGTCGTCATAGCGAGGATATCCTTGCTGCTGACCTTTCGAGAGCCAAACCTCACGTACTTATCGAAATTCAGCACGCTCTTTTCCGCACCTTCGACCACAGAGGCTTTGCTCTTCTCGATCAACTCCGTCACAAAATGGCCCTTGTCCGCCAGCGCCACGACCGCACTCTTGCGGTCGGCCGCCTCGACAGTCCCCGTAACGTGCCCACCGCCTTTGTCAACCGCTTTGTATCTGAACTTGCCCAAAACTAAACCTCACAAAATAAAAGAGAAACCACGGTATAGCCTATCTCCGTAATTTCCCGTTATCACACCGTTACAAGCCCCGACCGTAAGGGAGGGGGTTTATTGCCCCGGCGCTTACCCCTCGGGCTTGTAGTATTTCTGCTAATCTTCTTCCGTAATAGTCTTCGCGACCCTAAAGACCTCTTCAGGAGTCGTCAGGCCCGCGAGCACCTTCCCGATGCCGTCGTGGACCATGCTAATGTGGTCGGCGGGAGCCGCCTTTATAATCTGCTCGGTAGTGGGCCTCGATGCGATCAATTCGCGGAGCTTGACGGTAATCCGGAGCATCTCAAAGATTCCCAGCCTTCCGCTCATACCGGTCTGCTCGCACTCATTGCAGCCCACGCCGTGATAGAACGTAGTGCCCTTCGTTATGTTCGCCGAGCCATTCAGATTCTTGATGAGATTCTCGTCCGGTTGGTATGGCTCCTTACAGTGCTGACAAATCTTGCGCACTAATCTCTCACCTAGCACGGCCTCCAGTGAGCTGGCCAGCAGAAACGGCTCAACGCCCATATCAAGCAATCGTGTCACCGCACCGGGCGCATCGTTTGTATGAAGCGTTGAGAAAACAAGATGCCCCGTCAACGCCGCGCGAATCGCTATATTGGCCGTCTCCCGGTCACGGATTTCGCCCACCATAACGATATCAGGGTCATGCCGAAGGATGTGCCTCAGGCCCGTCGCGAACGTCAGGCCCCGCTTCGAATTCACGGGCATCTGGTTGATGCCTTCAAGCTGATACTCAACCGGGTCTTCAATAGTTATCATCTTGACGCCCGGCGAATATATCGTCTTCAGGGCCGCGTAAAGCGTCGTAGTCTTGCCGCAACCGGTCGGGCCCGTCACCAAGACAATGCCGTGCGTCTTCTGCAGACACTTCATGAAGCCCTTGAGAGTTGTCTCGTTCATCCCCAAATCGGGAAGCCCTATCAAGGATGCGGTTCGGTCCAGGAGCCTCAGTTCGACCGATTCGCCGAAAACGGTCGGAATGGTCGAGACACGAATATCCACCCTTCCGTTTTTCCCCATAAACTCGATATGGCCATCCTGCGGAACGAATCGCTCGGCAATATTCATATCCGCCATAATCTTGATTCGCGACGCGATAGCGGCCTGGAGTCGTTTGGAAGACGGTGTCTTCTCGATGAGTATGCCATCCACCCTGTATTTGATCCTAACTTCGTGCTCAAACGGCTCGATGTGAATATCGCTTGCACGGGCATCAATTGCCTCAAGAATGATCAAATTCACCAGGTTGACCAGCGAAGGCTGCCGTGCCAGTTCGTGGAGCTTGGCAGCAGAATAGTCTCCGTTGTCGAGCTGATCATCCTCGGCCCGCTGGTCGGCCGGCACCAGATTATCGAGCATTCGCGCAACATTGCTGCCGTAAAACCGCATTATTGCATGCTCCATCTCGGTTGGGTCGGCGTAATACCGTTCCACAGAACAACCTGTAACCAGGCGTAAATCCTCGATAACCTCCGGCTGAAACGGGTCGGTCATCGCGATAGCCAATCGGCCGTTTTCACGTTGCAGAGGAAGAACGTTGTGTTTGCTTACCAGTTCAGCCGGCACCAGACCAATGACGTCGCTGCCAACGGAAAGACTACTCAAATCCACCCTCTCGATCCCAACCTGAAGCGCGAGTGCTTCATTCAACTGGGCCGGGGTTATATAGCCGAGATCCAGCAGTATCTGACCCAACTGCCTGTGCTGAACCTTCTGCTCAGCCAACGCGACCTGCAGACCCGAATCCTCCAGGTACGATTTCTCGCACAGTAGCTCCCCTAACTTCTTCTTCTTGTTGCCGCTAACGTCAAAACTCATTGCCATCCGGCTGCCTCACAATAACGATGGTTCTCTAAACCTTTAAGTATAAATTATTTCAGGACTTATGTCAAGGCTATACCCTATAGCCAGACACACGCTGCGAACCAACGCTGACAACTTAGGCAACCTTATATCATGCCAAACTGGGATATTCGGGCAAAGTAAAAACCTTGTAAAAGTAGTATGCCTCCTTCCCTTTAGAAATCCCCGTAAACCCTGCGAACAAAAAGGGTTATGTTCATTCCAGAAAAAGGCTCCGCCTAACCTGCCAGAACACTCGATTAAGCAAGATCCGTAACTACCATATCAGACGCTTGCCGAACTCATTTTGTTACAAAAAAAACGTTTATTTGCTGAAAAACGAAGTTTTTTGCCGGTCTTCCCCTATCTGTAAACCCCCTCTTATGGACAGTGTGCGCGCTCAGAAAAAGGTTACACTTCTCGCAATAAAAAGTCTTTTTTGATATGGGGGATATAGCTAAACTGGGAAGTATAGTCAAAGACGGCACAAGCAGCAATACAACGTTCTCGACCGCGCTATGCGCCTCTCAAATGGGCAAAGATGGCCATAAGCGAGTACTTGGGCAAGCCGAGCCCAATATTCCTCTGTATTCCGCAGGCCCAGGCAAGTAGAATATTAACAGACAATAGCAGATACGCGACTATAGTACGGTCTTGGCTATGTGTTACGGTAGAAGCCTCTGGAGTTATAGTTATGGCAATCCGTGCGAACCAGCGAATTCTATTCGTAATGGTGCTTCTCTCTTGCGCTTTGAGCGTGTCTTTAGCACAGGCCGCAAGCGTTCGAGACGCAAATGAGGAGAAAAACGTCTTCGAATCATATTTTCCGGACAGCAACGAAGCTGGCGAAAAGCTGGATAATTGGTGGAAAACCAAGGACACCGAGCCCCTATCGGCCGAGGAAGTGATGCAAATAGTGCATCAGGGCTTTCGCAGGGCACGCTGGAACCGAATGATGATCGTAGGTTGGGTGGGAGGAAGATATCTCCGGCACCAGGACCCCGCAATCCGCGACGAGGCGACCGAGATTCTGTACAACGCAACCTTCTCGCCGGAGGGCCACGTGCGGCACTACGCGGTATATTTCGGCCTGGCCAACATCCCCGATAAGTCCGCCGAGGTCCTTGAAAGGTTTGCCACGCTCGCGATCAGCAACGAAAGCGTAAACCGCATAGTCTGGGGGGTCAAGCACAGCAAACAGGCCAATGAGTTTCTCCTGTACGTCGAACCCTATGTAACCAGTACCGACGCAAAGGTTCGTGACCGTGCCGAGGATTTGAAGAAGCTCTTTGAGACGGAGATAGAACACTGGGAGGACTGGCGGCCTTCGCCCGAGCAGCAGAAACCCGAAAGAAGAGACGATGTCGATTATGAAACCGCATTTGGCGAGCTATATGAGACGCTCGCCCTATCGTATCCATGTTTCCAACTGAAGGGGATTGACTGGGATGCGGTCGGCCAAGAGTTTTTGCCGCGGGCTAAGGATGTAAAAACCGACGACGAGTTTGGCGTGTTGTGCATAGAGTTGGTCGCGAGGCTGGAGGATAGCCACGCTTATTTGATGCCCGGGGCGATCGACTTGCCTGAAATACCCGGCCCGCAGTGGGATGCCGGCTTCTCGTGCCTTGAGGACGACCGGGGCAGGCCCGCGGTTTACTACGTTGACCCCTGCGGACCGGCCGAGAAGGCCGGAGTCAAGGTCGGTATGGTGGTGGCGAAAGTGGATGGCAATGACGTCGCAGGCGTGATTGATGAAACCATGGCCCGCCTGAAAAAATACAGCGGCTTTTCCAGCGAGCGCTATCTGCGATACCGCGCATTTCATTTCTTCATGCGTCAGATGCAAAAAGGCCGGGTGGTCGAGTTCGAGATGATCGACAATACCGGCGAGGCGCGCAAGTTCAAGCTGGCCTCAGAGCTTGGGGGCCGATATCTTCCGAGACTGCCGGTTCCTAAAGAAGGGATACGCGATTCGGCAAACGTCTCGTGGAAGATGCTGGACAACAATATAGGCTACATCTATGTGCGGCGGATTCGAGAGGATCTGGAGCCGGCGCTGGATAAGGCTGTGAGCGAGTTGAGGGATGCCAACGGACTAATAGTCGATGTTCGGGGCAATACGGGCGGCGGATTTGAGCGAAGGACTTCACACGTAAACTTCTACACAGACAACGAGGCCACCGAATCAACCAGGCCGCGATATGCCGGGCCGATGGCCCTGCTCATAGACAACCGGTGCATAAGCGCCGGCGAGGGTTGGGCATCCTGGTTCATTGCGACAAAGCGGGCCAAATTCTTTGGGGAAACGACCGCAGGCGCATCTGCACTGAAAGACATCTATTTGCTGAAAAACGGCTTCTACAAAGTCAAGTATTCGATAAGGCCATATACGGGTTTTCTGGATCGGCCGATAGAGAGACGCGGACTCGAGCCGGACGTCGAAATCAAGCAAAACGCCGAAGACCTCGCACAAGGTCGCGACACCGTACTCGAAGCGGCAAGAGAGCACTTGCTCAAGTGAACCCCGGACAGCCTGATCGATTCCCGACAGGGGGAAAATGAAATGGATTTCGCCACGAAGGCTCGAAGACACAAAGAAAAAACACAACACGCCCTTACGGTCGCGGTTAGCCCAAGTTACGCAGTTGGCAAGCCAGACTCTTCCACAGAACATAAGCCAAAAAACGTACAAGGATATGGGCCTTGACCCGATCAGGCCGTTGATGCCGGATCGGACGGATAATCAACTCATCTTTGGTGATCCAAAAGGCCCATTCAGCCTCTGTCAACTGAATATATCGTTTCCACATAATGCCTCAGTTACGGGCAGGCGGCGTTTTTTGTGTACTTGCAGCGAGCTTTGGTTTATACTGCGCCGATAGATGAAAATGGATTATGTTGACACATTTGAAAGTGAGGTCACAGGTATGAGAACGAACGACATAAGATATGGACGTTGTTTTTTGGGATTGCTGGTTTTGGCGTTACTGGTTGAATGTGCCGGGGCGGTTACTCTTTACGTTTCTCCGGGAGGTAAGAACGGGGCTTTGGGTTCACTTGCCGGGGCGCGGGATGCTATCGCCAAGCTCAAGCAAAAAGGCCCGCTTAAAGAACCGGTGCGCGTGATTATTGCCGACGGGCGATACACTCTGACCGAACCTTTTACGTTGACCGGCCCGGACAGCGGGACGAAAGAATGCCCGATTAGTTACGAGGCAGCCGAGGGCGCCAGGCCGGTGTTTTCCGGAGGGCGAAAAATTACGGGTTTCAAGAAGGGCAAGGGTGGTGTTTGGCAGGCGCAGATCGCAGATGCCAAAGCGGGCAAGTGGTATTTCGAGCAGTTGTTCGTCAATGGCAAACGGGCTGTTCGTGCGCGGACGCCGAATAAGTGGTACCACTACATGGGCAACTCGGCCGAGACGCCGGTCGAGGGAAAGCAGGGTCAGTTCCGCCGAACGACCGAGATCCGCGGCGATGTGCTCGCCCCGCTTGGAGACCTCACAGGTAAGGAGATTCGGGATGTCACGTTAGTGGCGTATCACAAATGGTGCATAAGCAGGCGCTTCCTGACGGATGTAGATACGTCGGCCAACGTCATCGTCACTGTGGGCGAGAAGCTCAAGAGCTATTCGGGCTGGCCTAATAATACGCGGTTCCAGTTGGAGAACTTCAAAGCGGCTCTGGATGCGCCTGGCGAGTGGTTTCTCTCTCGCGATGGGACGCTGTACTACAAACCCAGGCCGGGCGAAGATATGGCCAAGGCTGAGGTCTTTGCCCCGGTAGCTGAAAAACTCGTTGTCTTCGAGGGCAACCCCGAGGCGGGGGAATTCGTCGAGCACATCAAATTCAAGGGATTAGTCTTCGAGCACAGCCGTTACCTGCTGCCGCGCAGCGGCTATGCACCGTACCAGGCTGCGTTTGTGACCGAGGCCGCCGTCATGGCCGACGCCGCGCGCAACATTACAATCGAGGATTGTGAGATCGGCCATGTCGCCGACTACGCGGTTTGGTTCCGCAAGGGCTGCCGGAACTGTCGGCTCCAGCGAAGCTATCTGCATGACCTCGGCGCCGGTGGCGTCCGCATCGGGGAGGGGGCGATTCGCGATGATGAGCGGCTGCAGACGAGCCATATCACCGTCGATAACAACATTATCCAGGCCGGCGGGCGGACATATACCTCAGCGGTGGGAGTATGGATAGGGCAAAGCGGCAACAATACCGTCACGCACAACGACATCGCCGACTTCTACTACACGGGCCTCTCGGTCGGCTGGCGATGGGGCTATTCCAACAGCCTGGGCAAACGCAACAACCTCAGCTCCAATCACGTCCACCACCTCGGCTGGGGGGTGCTCAGCGATATGGGCGGGATTTATACGCTCGGCCCATCGGAAGGGACCGTCGTCCGCAACAATATCTTCCACGATATCTACGCATACTCTTACGGCGGCTGGGGACTCTACACCGACGAAGGCAGCACCGGCATAGTGATGGAGAACAACCTGATCTACAACGTAAAGACCGGCTGCTTCCACCAGCACTACGGCAAGGAGAACGTCATACGCAATAACATTATGGCGTTCAGCAAGCTGTATCAGGTGCAGGCCACGCGGGTGGAGAACCATCTGTCGTTCACGTTCGAGAACAATATCGTTTATTACGATACGGGCGTGCTGCTTTCCGGGCCGTGGCCGAAGGTCAGAATCAATATGGACAACAACTGCTACTGGGACTCGGCGGGCAGGGACGTAACGCTCGTCGGCAAAAGAATCGAGGATTGGCGGAAGGAGACGGGGCGCGACAAGAATTCAATCATCGCAGATCCGCTGTTCGTCGATCCGAAAAACGGGGACTTTCGCCTAAAGCCGAATTCGCCTGCTCTAAAGATCGGCTTCAAGCCGTTCGATTATAACAAGGCCGGCGTCTATGGCGACCGCGCGTGGATAAACAAGGCTAAGAGCCGCAAATATCCGCCCCTGGAGATAGCGCCCGACCCGCCGCCGGTCTCAATCCTTGACGACTTCGAGCGCACAAATCCCGGCTCGAAGCCTTCTAATGCCCAAGCCAACACTGAAGGCAAAGGCGATTCGATAGCGGTAACGAACGAGACGGCGGCCGATGGAGAGCACAGCCTCAAGATACTCGATGCGCCGGGCCTGCAGCACGCCTTCAATCCACATCTTGTCTATAGCCCCAATCATTCCGAACGCTTGACGCGATGCTCATTCGATATGCGCATAGAAGAGGGCGTGCGGATCAACCACGAGTGGCGCGACTGGCGGGAGTCGCCCTACAAGGTCGGCCCGAGCTTTTGGGTCAACGGCACGAAGCTCCAGGTCCGAGAGCGGGGCCTGATGGAGCTTCCGCTCGGGCGCTGGGTGCATTTCGAAGTATCCGCGCCATTGCAGAATCAGGGCGTTGGAACTTGGAACCTCAACGTAAAGTTGGCCGGGCGGGAAACCAGAAAATTCCAAGGATTGAAAAACGGCACGGCGGAGTTCGACAAGCTGACTTGGATCGGCTTTACGAGTAATGCAACGAAGAAAACAGTGTTCTATCTCGATAATATCGAAATCATCAACGAGTCATAGGAAAAGGATTTGGTGTTATCAAGATTGGCGCCGGCCGCCGAGAGCGACCGGAGACCTTTGGAAGGAGTCTGTTGAAATGAAAAGACTGGTATGCTGTATAGTGGTATTGTTTTCGGCGGCACATTTCGCCGATGCGGTGACATTTTACGTTTCGCCGGCGGGAAACGACCTCTGGTCCGGCAAAATTGCCCGAGCGGACACGCCGCGGACGGACGGGCCGTTGGCGTCGCTGACCGGCGCGCGGGATAAGATTCGCAAGCTCAAAGAAAGCGGGGCTCTGGCCGAGCCTGTTCGCGTGCTCGTCGCAGACGGGTCGTACACGCTCAGCGAACCCTTTACGCTGACTGCTCAGGACAGTGGAACCAAGGACTGCCCCATCACATACGAGGCGAGTCCGCATGCGGACGCGGTCTTTTCCGGCGGGCGCAGACTGGGAACGCTCAAACGCAATTCCGACGGTCTCTGGCACGTTCAGATTCCCGAAGTCGCATCAGGGAAATGGTATTTCGAGCAATTATGGGTGAACGGTCGCCGGGCGGTACGCGCGCGGATGCCCGATAAATTCTACTACTACATGCAGAATGTACGGCAGGACAAGCTCGAAGACGGGCAAGGCAGAGCCGGCGCAAAAATGCGCCAGACGGTGACGGCCGGAAGAGAGGATATCGAGAGGCTGCTGAAGCTGAAAAAGAAGGATTTGAACGACGTTATAATCAGGATCTATCACAAATGGGACAATACGACGAGGTTCGTCGATGGAGTGGATGCCAAGGCTAATGCTATAATCACCGAGGGCAAGCAGATGAAGTCTTGGAATCCCTGGCGCAAGAATACGCGCTACGCGATAGAGAACTTCAAGGATGCGCTCGACTCGCCGGGCGAATGGTTCCTAAGTCGCAACGGGACTTTATATTATTCCCCCCTGCCGGGCGAGAGTCCTTCCAAGACCGAGATCGTCGCGCCCATCGTCGAGAAGTTCATCATCATTGCCGGCGACGTCGATAACCGGAAATACGTCGAGCATGTGAACATCAGGGGATTGAAGTTCAGTCACAGCCAGTATTTGACTCCTCCGGGCGGCTTCGAGGCGAGCCAGGCCGCCTCGCCGATCGATGCGGTCGTCCTGGCCGACGGCGCGCGCAATGTAACGATTGAGGGCTGCGAGTTCAGCCACTTCGGCAGATACGGCGTTTGGTTTCGAGAGGGCTGTCGAGATTGCACGCTGCGGAAGTGCTATGTTTATGACTTCGGGGCCGGCGGCGTTCGGATCGGTGAGACAAAGATGGCTTCCCAAGAACAGGAGCAGACAAGCCATATTACGGTGGATAACAACATTATCCGTTCAGGCGGGCGGATTTTCCCTTGTGCGGTTGGAGTGTGGATCGGGCAGAGCGGCGATAATAGCGTCACGCATAACGAGATCGCGGACCTTTTCTATACGGGGATTTCGGTCGGCTGGCGATGGGGGTACTCGGACAGCCTGGCCAAACGCAACACCATTCGCTTCAACAACGTCCATCATCTCGGCCAGGGCGTGTTAAGCGATATGGGCGGGATCTATACGTTGGGGCCCTCGGAAGGGACGGTCGTCAGCGATAATGTCTTCCACGATATTTACGCCTACTCATACGGCGGCTGGGGACTCTATACGGACGAGGGCAGCACCGGTATCCTCATGGAGAGGAATCTGGTTTATAACGTCAAGACCGGCGGATTTCACCAGCACTACGGCAAAGAGAACGTCGTCCGCAACAACATCCTGGCGTTCAGCAAGCTTTACCAAGTCCAGGCCACGCGAGTCGAAGACCATTTGTCGTTCACCTTCGAGAACAACATCGTCTATTTCAATGAGGGCGTCCTCCTTTCCGGCCCGTGGACAAAGGTCAAAATCAATATGGACCACAACTGCTACTGGGACGCAACGGGCAAGGATGTGGACTTCGTCGGCAAGAAACTGGAGGACTGGCGGGAGGAAACGCACCACGATCCGAATTCGATTGTGGCGAACCCGCGGTTCTTGAACGCGGAGAAATTCGACTTTCGGCTGCGGAATGATTCCCCCGTCTGGAAGATCGGTTTCAGGCCGTTCGACTACACGAAAGCAGGCGTCTATGGGGATCCTCGCTGGATAAGAAAGGCCAGAAACGCAGAGTTCCCGCCATTGGAGATTGCCCCCGATATTGTTAAAGAGTAAACCCGATCCTACCGGAGTGACGCAGTATGAAACCGATACGCAGCGCAACTGCATTGATCCTGTTTTTCGCTCTCATCATGTGGCTGCCGGAAGGCCCTGTGGCACGGGCGGAGTTTCGAGCCGCCATCGTCGTGCGTGATGTTACGCCCGTTCCGCTCCTGCCCGTCTCAGGAGGGGTAGGCCCATCTAATCGTGCCAGCCGGAAAGTTGGCGAACTGACGGTCCGTGCGTTCGTTCTTGAACAGGGCCTTACGCGAGTGGCAATTTGCAGTACGGATTTTCTCGGGTTTCCCGGCGTACTTTGCGAGAGGGTCCGCAGGAAAGTGTCTAGCATCCCCTCCGAGAACATTCTCATCGGCGCTACTCACACTCACAGTGCCCCGGATTGCTATGGTTTTCCGGACAGAGAAGGAAAGACGTCGGCCGACCTTCAATACCTCGACAGTGTCTGCGCGAGACTGGCCGAGGCCATTAATCAGGCTGTCGATAAGTTGCAACCGGCCTCTCTCAAAATCGCCACCGGACGGGCAAAGGGCAAGATCGCCTACAATTACTACGCTGAACGCCTGTATGATCCGCGTTGCGATGTCATCCAGGCCGTCGATCTCAAAGGCAAACCCATCGCTACGCTCGTCAACTACGCCTGCCACCCCGAGATAATCGGCTCCAGACAGGGAATTCTCAGCCCGGACTTCGTAGGCCCCCTGTACGAGCGCATCAAGCAGCGCAAAGGCGGCACCGGCATTTTTATGAATGGCGCTCTTGGCGGCATGGTCACAGCCGACTGCCGAGGCCCCGACGGCAGAGACGTCCGCACATGGAACGAGTGCATCCGTATCGGCCGGCTCCTCGGCGATGAGGCCCTTAATATCGTCACCGATGCGCCAATCCAGAAAGAGCCAAGGCTCACTTGCGCCGGCAAGACCGTGAAATTCCCCGTCGAGAGCGAGATGCTCCGCGCTGTCATGACGCTTTCCCCGTTAGGCTTTGCCGCGGACGAAAATGGATGCGTATCCGTTCGAGTCAGCCTCGTCAACGTGGGCGATGCTCAGATCCTCACCATTCCCGGCGAAGCCCTGCCCAACATCGGCTTCTATCTAAAGCGCAAGATGCACGGTCGCCACAACCTGCTTTTCGGCCTCACCAACGACGCCTTTGGCTACATCCTGACAAAGGTCGATTATGACAGCTTTGACCGTTACGACTACATAACCAGGACCTCTCTCGGCGAAATGACCGGCGAGATATTCATCGAACATGCCCTCAGCCTGCTCGACGGCTCGGCCGATTGACGCATTGAGAATTCCGCCGAGGACTAAACGTCCATCTCAAAGAGCCATTTTTCAGACCTGGTTCAAATAAATCGGATTCCGGGTAACATTGATTTGTCGGTGGCCAGCGTGTGGCAGCCTCATCCCGATGTCTTTTATCGGGATGGGGATGGTTGCTCCGCTTTTGTGCTTTCGCCATCCCCAAGCTGCGCTTGAGGCTGCCACTCAGAATTGATCCAGGCCATTTTTCAAAGGATTCGGGTGCTATTGTCCGAAGATAAAGATGCGGTCGGTCGGTGAGAGGGAGCCTGGAGACGACGATTGATGAACGGCCGGAACTGAGGTGAGTATTGGTGTGGGCCAAGAGATATGGCAGTCGCAGCGCAAAGCGGCCTGGCGGCAATGGCATGTTCGTTGCCGTGAGCCGAGGCCTGGCGATTTTCATTGGGGCTTTCTCGCTGTTGAACATTGTCGGCGAGCTGCGCTATCCGGGATTCGATGCGAATCACTGGTGGATTGACTTTCGAGGGATGATCCTGCCTGTTGTCAGCCGAACGTTCCTGGGCGTATCGGCCGCGTTTCTTATCGCGTACGCGGTTCGACCGAATATGCCGATATGGCGGCGCTTCTGCACGCTCTTGACGACCGGTATCACACTTGCGGTAACGGCCCTGAACACGGCGAATTTCTACATCCTGCTCGGTATCGGCAAAATCACCGCGGGGTTCCCGATAGCTTTCTCGCTGTTTGTCGCCGGTGCTTTGGCCGTTATCCTGACAGCCTGTATTCGCAGGAGCAACAAAGAGACCGGCAAGACAACTCGCGCCAGGATATTAGTTGTGATTCTGACGCTGACGGCCTGTCTCTTCGCGTTTCCATTGGCTCAGATGTTCTGCTTCGGCAAGACCGATTACAGCCGAACCGCCGATGCGATAGTGGTCTTCGGTGCCAGAGTATATGCCGATGGCCGCGTTTCCGACGCCCTGGCCGACCGCGTGCGAACCGGCGTTAAGCTCTACTTGGACGGATTGGCGCCCAAGATCATCATGTCCGGCGGACCCGGCGACGGCGAGACGCATGAGACCGAAGGGATGAAAAGGATGGCTATAGAGTTGGGCGTGCCGGCCGAGGCCATACTCAGGGATTCGAACGGAATCAATACAGAGGCGACAATTACGAACACGTGCGATATTCTCGAGCAAATGGCATCCGGTCGAATTCTTGTGGTGAGCCATTTCTACCATCTACCTCGCATCAAAATGACCTACCAGCGCCACCACCGCGAAGTCTATACCGTTCCGGCAAGAGAAACTTACACTCTAACCGCAAGGCCGAAATTTATCCTCCGCGAAATCGCCGCGTTATGGGTATATTATCTACGCCCGATATTGCCATGAGATGCCCGCAACCTTATCTACCGGATCTACCGGCGGCCCAGCGGACTGCTTTGTGGACGAGGGGTTCGAGGCCTTCGGTGTATTCCGGGTGCGGGCTTGAGCAGAAAACTCTGCCCTTGCCGAATCGCCCGGCGATTATGGCCGGCGTATCTTTCATTACGCCCTCCGGCGCATCGTTCTTGTTAATCTCTGTGCGAAAGTGGGCCAGGACTCGGAAGTCCGGGATATTCGGGTCCTCATCAGGCGCCAGCAGCGGCCCGTTGGCGTAGCGAATGTCAATCATTCCCGGTTTCTCGGTGAAGAGCCGACGTCCCTCCGACGTCAGTTCGATCTTTACCCGGCCTGTCCCGCGCTTCCAATGTTGGCGGTCGATTACCTGCGCGTCGATTATCCTCAAGGACCATGTGTAATTATTCGAGGCCAGGTACGCCCCGGCGCAAAGACCGAGATAGCCGCCTCCGCTCTTGACGAAATCGGTTATCGCACGGCATCCGTCTGTTCCGAGGGTATGGGCCTGTTTTGAGGCGCTGCCGCCCGGTACGATTATAATGTCGAATTTTTCCAGGGCGCCGGCGGTGACTTCCGGGACACCTATTCTCCGAACGACGACGTTTTCCATTTGCGCAAGATCCTTTTCAAGAGCAACTGGGCCCTTGCTGCCGGTGCCGCCGGCGTCGTAGAGGGCCGCGTAAATTGCGTCGCTCGGCTTAGCTCCGCTGACAAGGACGTCGGACCTGCCGGCGGCCATAGACAAATCGGTGAGAAATCGGTGGACCATAATTCTATGCTGCCGGGTGCGCAGTGAAATGGATTGCTCTTTGAATAATGCCCTTGCTCAGCGTGCACTTGGGCGTCTCGCCGACGGCTTCTGGGAAATTGCGATTGAGATTTCCGAGCCCCTTGGACAGATCGGGCATCAGGCGGCTTTCTTTTTTCAGAGCCGGGTCGTTGGCGCGAGGCAAAACGATGAGCTTGCCTTTTGTGATTTCCCAGTGCCTGATCTGCTCTGCCGCTCTGGAGCCGGCCGGCTCATTGCCGTGGACCCCGCCGACAATCATAACCACAGGCCCGGACTCGTTGCTGTCGATGACGTAGTAGCGAGTCTCCCAAATGCTCCCTTCGCAAACCGGGCGGCCCGAACTGGTTTGTCCAAACGCCACACCCTGCACAACGATAGCGCAAGCAAAAAATGCTGCGAGAAACAGCTTGAAAGATTTGCGGCTGTCCTGTGCCATCGTGGCGACCCTGTACACAAGCCCTGATGCGATTTTTCTGAAAAGTTTCCGAAACGAATATTCTGCATTATAAGTTTTTATCGCCGGTTTGGCAAGAGCTTTGCGCGGGTGCCGAGAATAGATTTGAGAATCAGGCTTGTTTGCGGTATCTATTACTGCAAGACATCGCCGTCGTACCCTTTTGAAAGGCTGAATATGAGATTGCCGGCTCGAATTGCGTTTGCATTGCTTTCTGTTGGATTTACCTGCATCTGTTTGCGCGCCGATACGGTGCTTTTTGACGACCGCATCGACTCGCAGCAGAAGACCGAGATTCGTTACGATGTACCCGACGGCTGCGTGATAACGGGTCTTGGCTTCCGAGCGAACTACGACAATATCACCACGATGCACGTCCGTTATCACCGGCTTACCGCCGAGGCGAAGCTCACCGACGCCGCCGACGTGCGTCTCGGCTCCGAGCCGAACCACGCATGTGAGGCAAAAATTGACCTGCCCGACGGCTGGGTCGCAGTGGGCTACGGCGCGGCCGGAGAGCCGGAATGGGATGTGACCTTACTGCGTATATGGGCAAGAGAACTCCATTCCGATGGCAGCTTAGGTGAGGTCAAGACCTTCAGCAACGGCTTCAAGCCCGACCGCAACCCTGAACGAGAAATTGTCCTTGGCGGAACCGACCGAGTTCTGACAGGCGCCGGCCTGCGATTCGCAAGCAACGATATCGGCGGTATCTACGCCCGCTCAAAACGAATCCTCAACCTTACCGACGAGGCCCGAAAGAAACTCGGAAACATTAGCACCCGCGCCTGGGCAGCGGACCCTTCGGTCCTCAATGATACAGACCGCCTGGCCCGCGATATCAAAGAATACCACGCCAACCGCATCGATATTGATTTCAGAGAACAGCCTGGTGGCCTGCCCAACGAAGATCAGCTTAGTTTGGCCTCGAAGCTCTGTGCGGCCGTGCCAAAGATGCAAATCTATCTCTCCATACGGACTACCAGCACTAAATCGGTATTGCGTTTATTGAAAGATGCGCCCCATGTAGCCGGCATCGTCCTGGATCTGCCGTCTTCACTGAAGGATACGCAAGCCAAGAGAAACGTAGTGAACAATATCCACGAGGCGTGCACTAAGGCCGGAAAACGATTCCATCTTTACTATTATGGCACTTCCGGCCTGGGAGGGCTGCCCGATGATATCGGCGTCGTATTGCACTTCATTGCGCTGACTCATGCTCGCAAGGAACCCGGGGAGTATCAAATGTACGTTCCTTTGCGCAAACGGGAAATTATCGCACAAGTCGCTGTTCTCCGTTACTCGGCGCCCGACGTATTGCTTCCCGACGTACGGATCGATGAGTTGCCCGGCACTCTGCTCCAGGCTGCTCTGGCAGGCGCCACCGGGTTTGTCACGCCTGTCAATCCGGGTGGTCACTACTTGCCCGAGTCCGTCAACGCTGCGACCCTGGCGGCATTGCACCAGCTTGCCGACGATCCGCTTCAATCGACCGATGTCATCTGGGACGAATTCTGCGCCGCACACTACGGCTCCGGCGCAGAGAAGGCTGCCTCCGCTCTCAAACGCACTGCTGCTATAAATGACCTGATCTTCATGATACTTGGACGGCAACTCCTCTGGATAGGGGGAAATGTTCCCGATTTTGACACTGTTCAAAAGGTCCTGGAGCGCTACGACACCTACGATCTGACTCGCGAGAGTATATCAGCGAATTCGTGGCGTGCTGCCGACAACAAGAAACTCGAACTGGCCCTGCAGGAGAAAGAAACCGCGTCCTGGCTCCTCGCCCAGTCGGCGCCTGATGCCAACCAAGCCTACCAGATGAACCCGACTCCATACACGCGGGCCCTCCGTGACGCCATGCTCGACTTGAAATCCGCCGCCGGGCTTTGGACGGATGCGACCCGTGCATTCATGCTTGCGAGAGTCTATGCAATCGACGGCGCCCCGGCCACTCGTGCATCCGCAGAGGCCTCGCTCAACCGACTCCGCGACCCGCAACAATATGCCGTCAAGTTCGAGGGAACGGATACTTTTGCAGCCTCCATTGAGAAGTCCCTTGCCAAATCCGAGAAGGACGCACTGTTCGTTCGCAGTTTGAACCGCGTGCGGCAGCTTGCCAAGGAGGAACAGCACGAGGCGGCGGCGGGCGGGCTTCTTGATATCTTGAATTCCGAGACGTTGGCTCCACATCTATCGAAACAGAATCAGGCTGTCGGTGAGATTGCATCTTCTCTCAAGGCGTTCGGCGAATTGACTAACAACATCGCGGTCATGCGGCATGGCGACGGGTCGTGGGGTATTGAGAAGGTCGCGGATCAGTGGTCGTGGGTTATAGGGCCGGACAGGCCCTGCCTGTATCTTGATTTCCCCGGTGGCCCGCTCGAAGAGCCAGTCGATTATATCTTTTCGTTCGAGTATTTCGACAAGGGCGACTGGACGATCCACTGCCACTACGATTCGGCCTACCCGCCAGACGACAAGCGCGAGTACCACCCCGTCGAGCCGCTGCAACTGACGAACACCGAAACCTGGAAGAAAGGCGCCTTCATCCTGACAAATTGCCGTTTTGCCTCCCGCCAGAACGACCGGGCCGACATGCGATTCGTCACAGGCTCCGGTGCCAATATCCGCAATATCCGCCTGGCGCAAAAGCCGACCGGCAGCATCGACCCGAAAAAGGGCAAGCGCCTATTCTACCGAATTCTCGGCTCCCAATCCAACGGCCCGTACGTCCGCAAGACACGCACCGTCGCCTCCCCCGACTATCTGCCGCGAACGGCTACAACCGGAATGGCCAACGCCGGCTACACCGAATACCCGTTCTGCTACGGCAATTGGAGCCTCACCTTCCGCGAGCGAGAGGGCCTGTTCCCGCGATTCGCAATGAGCCTGCCGATGGACCCGACGCGCGTCAATACGGCCGACATACTCGTCGATTGGGTGTATGAGCCGGATGGCTGCGTCTGGGGCCCGGCCTGCCGCGACTTCGGCCAGACATTCGCCGCGACCGATACGGAGCTCGTCGCGATAACACTGCTCGTCGCCTCCCCCAAAGGCGTGTTCGACCTGTCCGTCCACGAAGGCGGCCCCAACGGTGCGCTCATGGCACCTCGCAAGTCATTCACATCAGGCCACTCAATGGAATGGGCGACCGTCCACTACGCACCGAGCGAAGCGAACGTCCAGCCTGACAAGACCTACTACATCAAGATCGTCAGCCAAGACGGCAAGGCATGGAACCCATATTTCCATGCGAGCGGCAACGCCTACGACAAGGGCTGCGCTTATTTCGACGGCGTCCAAAGGCCCGAATCCGATTTGGCCCTCTGGATAACGACCGAACCACAAGACGTCACAAGAGCCGTTGTCCTCGATACCGATGAGGAAGGTTGGACAAAGCCCGCCTCCGGCTTCGAGTTCGTACCGCGGACTGATAATACGAGGATGATTACCGTTCAGCTTAGGCCGGTTAAAGAGTTCTGCGTTCGGCCGATTGCC
>JAUVXL010000035.1 GCA_030603595.1 Sedimentisphaerales bacterium
CCCCCATCACAAATCCCCCCGTCCAAATTACCCAACGCCTGAAACAGTCCATAAGTATATACGCATATACTTATGTACTCTCTGCCGTATCCCTGCAATCTCGTGATGTTCTTTAGGGTCGCCCGCCGCACAGCCCATACGCACCCGCATCTGCAGGATGTGATCGAGAATTATCGCCGTCTATTCATGCAAATGGGCCACAGCCAAGCCAAAGTCGCCGCCCGCCTCAAGCGCCTGGCCCCGGAAATCCTCGAATCGACGGACAACCACCCCAAAGAACAATGACCAACACCAATTGGCAATCCGGGGCCACCATACTCGTTTCTCCTTCCTCCCGGCCGGATAGTGCTTAGTATTTAGAGTTTGGATTAAATCTGTAATACGGATTCTAAGAAAGTGTATGAGAAGCCGTTCTGCCGTGGCATGGGCATCCCCGCAAGGGGCCCATGGGGCTTGCCCATGCGTCGCCGTGCCACTTCTCATACACGTTCTAAGAAAATGAACCGTTTTCATCGTGCGAGCGGTAGGAGATACCGAAGGCATAAATTGCCACGTCGCTGCGCTCCTCGCAATGACGATTCGTTTAGATTCATTTTCTTTTGCATGCCTCCTTAGAATGCGGTGAGATGCTCGCAATGACGCCCCCAAAATGAACGTTGACAGAATACTAAACGCACCTGTTATAATGCCCCTGAATCGAAGATACAACAATTGCATAAGATCTGTGGCAAATAGTCATTTATGAAAGGGTTGGCAGGATGAGATTCGGAACGTTTTTGGCAGCAGCGGTTGTGCTGCTCGGATTTGCCGGCGCTGCGGCGTGCGCCGATGTCGAGCAGTGGGATATCTTCGAATTGACGTTGAAGGGGCCGGCGGGAGGCAACCCTTTCGTTGATGTTCAGTTGAGCGCCGAGTTCAAGCAGGGAGGTAAGGTCTTTAGGCCAAGCGGGTTCTATGACGGTGGCGGCGAATACAAAGTCCGCTTCATGCCCAACGCGGCCGGGGAATGGACCTATCTGACCAAGAGCAATCGCAAAGAGCTTGACGGCAAGAAGGGGCGGTTTACCAGCACGAAGGCCCAGGGCGACAATCATGGGCCGGTTCGCGTCCACAATACCTTTCAATTGGCATACGCCGACGGCACGTCGCATTTCTCGGTCGGGACGACCTGCTATGCCTGGGCCCACCAGGGCGATATGATGGAGGCCCAAACACTCGATACGCTAAAGAATTCGCCGTTCAACAAGATGCGCATGTGCGTCTTTCCCAAGGCCTATACGTATAACAACAACGAGCCGGACTACTACGCTTACGAAGGCAAGCCGAAAAAGGATTGGGATTTCAAGCGTTTCAACCCCGCCTTCTGGCATCATTTCGAGAAGCGGGTGGGGCAGTTGCGCGATATGGGGATCGAGGCGGACATTATTATCTTCCATCCCTACGACCGGTGGGGATTCAAGAGCATGGGGCATGAAAATAATTTGTTCTACCTTCGCTATCTCGTCGCTCGGCTGGCGGCTTACCGCAACGTCTGGTGGTCGTTCGCAAACGAATACAATTTGTTGAAGTGGCCAACCGAGCACTGGGACCAATATATGAAACTTGTTCAGCAGATCGATCCCTACAATCATCTTCGCGGCATACATAACTGCCGGACCTGGTACGACCACTCGAAGCCGTGGGTTACGCATTGCAGCATCCAGACCAGCAATTTCATCGATGCAAAGCAGTATCGCGAAAGATACAAGAAGCCCGTCGTCTATGACGAGTGCAAGTACGAAGGGAATATCCCGCAGGGCTGGGGCAATATCTCCGCCGAGCAGATGACCCGGAATTTCTGGATGGGGTCTCTGGCGGGGTGCTATGTCGGGCACGGCGAAACCTACAAGCATCCGCAAGATTTGCTATGGTGGGCGAAGGGCGGGGTGTTGCGGGGCAAGAGCCCGGCGCGGATTCAGTTTATGAAGGGTATCATCGAGGCCCTGCCCTATCAGCAGATGCAGCCGGACTTTGGCAATTATCCAAGTGCCTATGCCCTTGCCAAGAAGGGCGAATGCTATCTGATGTACTTTACGGACACAAAGCAGGCGGAGATCGATCTGCCGGGCGACAGAGCCTATAAGCTCGACGGCATCGATACGTGGGGGATGAAGATTCTGCCGATAGGCTCAGCCGGGCCGGGCAAATTCAGCTTTACACCGCCAAAGAAGGATTTTGCTATTCGCCTGACGAGATACGCCCCGGGCGAGAAGATACGTCCGCAGGCCGAGGCAAAAGCGGACAAGCTCGAAGGCATCGCTCCGGTGACGGTCAAATTCTCCACTCCGTGGCGGCAGAAATGTCTTTGGGATTTCGGCGACGGCGGCAGATCTACGAGCAAGTCGCCCGTACACACTTTCACCGAGCCGGGGATTTATACCGTCACGCTAACGATTACGGACAGCGACGGCGCCACCGGCTGCACTACGCTGGCCGTCAGTGCGGACCGCAACTCGAACGAGCCGGTAGTAAGGTTTGGCTTCACCAGAGGCGACTATCCCAAGGTGAGCCTGCATGGGGGCAAGGTCGCCAGGTCGGCAGACGGCGGTTACGATTTAGGTTCGGGCAAGCCTTTCAAATGGATCAAAGTGGCTGACGGCCCCATCAAGGAGCTGGAAGGCGCTCGCTCGTTCACGGTCGCCGGTTGGCTCAAGGCATCCGGCATGAAAGTCGGGGCCGGGGGAAATCGCATATTGTTCACCCTACAGCACAATCATTCCGGCATAGACATCGTCCATCATTCCGACGGCGCGATGCGTCTGGCCGTCAACCAATGGCCAGACAATATCCACAACGACAGTTCCAAGGGCAAGGTGCAGATAGGCAAATGGGTCTTCTTCGCCGTTACTTACGACGCCTCAAAGCAAAAGGACAACGTCTGCTGGTATTTCGGCGATGAGGCTGCGGGCGCGAAGCTTGACCGCACAAACAGCTACAGCAACGGCCCGCCCGGACAGGGAAGCGGCAATTTGGTGATAGGCAACTTCAACAAAACCCTGCAAGGCGCCGGCCTGGACCGACAGTTCCGAGGCCAAATCCGCCGACTCCAGATTTATGCCAGCCGATTAAGCGGTCGAGGAGCACTGCCGCTCGAAAAAATACGCGAATTGCAGAAAATGAAGTAATATTCGCAAAGCAAGTCATTTTTGAGGACGCGAAAATGAAACGGACTGTTCTGATATTGATGGTTCTCGCTGTCGCATTGGCACCGGCCAATGCTGTTGAGAAGCCTGACAAGCACAGGTTGGTCGTAATGACCGATATCGGCGGCGATCCGGACGATCAGCAGTCGATGGTTCGATTCCTGCTCTATTCGTGCGATTTCGATGTCGAGGGTTTCTGCACGGGCTTCGGCCACGGGCACTACAAAAACACCCGCCCCGAGTTGATTCGCAAAGCCGTCGAGGCATATGGCAAGGTCGTCGGCAATCTCAAGAAACACAGGAGCGATTACCCCCCTGCCGAGAGCCTGATGGCCTTGACAAAGGACGGGCACAACGGCGACCCGCACAAGGTCGGCCCCGGGATGGATTCCGAAGCCTCCGAATGGATCATCGAAGTCCTCGAGAAGGACGACCCCCGCCCCGTATGGTTTTCAATCTGGGGCGGGCCGCGTGAGCTGGCCCAGGCTATATGGAAGGCCAGCCAAACCCGCTCGGCCGAGCAATTCGCCAGGCTCAAGAGCAAAATTCGCGTCCACTCGATTGCCGACCAGGACCGCACGGCAGGCTGGGTCAAGGAGAATCACCCAGACGTATTCTGGATATTCTCGCGCACCCTTTTCCGCGGCATCTGGAAGGAAGGCGATCAGGCGATTGTCTCGCCCGAGTGGCTTGAGAAGAACGTGCGCACCGGTCACGGCCCGCTCGGGCCGGTCTATCCTGCCAAGGCATCCGGAAAGGACGGCGTCAAAGAAGGCGATACACCATCTTTTCTTTACGTCCTGCCCGACGGCCTGAGCGACCCGGAGCATCCCGAATGGGGCAACTGGGGCGGCAGATTTCAAAAGAGCGGACGCGGCAGCGAATACATCCCCGCCGAGGATTGGGCGGGAAGCCGACGGGATATGCTCTACACGATCCACCGCTGGCGAAACGCCTATCAAAACGAGTTCCAGGCCCGCATGGACTGGTGCCTCCAACCCTTCGACAAGTGCAACCACAAACCGCTGGCCGTCTGCAACGGCGACAAGAGCATAAAAATCATCCGGCTAAGCGCCGACCCCGGAGACGACGTCAAGCTAAGCGCCGAAGGCTCATCCGATCCGGACGGCGATAAGCTCTCTTACAAATGGTGGGTCTATAAGGAGCCGGGCACTTGCTGGGCCGATGTGGCGCTTCGCACAATTAGTTTGCCCCAGACTGTCGTCGTCGTGCCTCAAAAAGCATCGGGTACGACGATTCACGTTATCCTCGAGGTAATCGATTCCGGCGAGCCCCCAAGGGGCAGGCCTGCATTGACGGCCTACCGGCGCATAATCGTCAAGGTCAGCGGCGAGCCCGTCGATGTCCCTGCCGTCGTAGGGCCCGATGCCGAGTATTTAGGCAAGCCCATCAGGAAGCTGGGCGGGCCGAGAAGGCTGGGAAGGTGGACATTCTATCGAGGCATAAATCTTAACGGCCCCGCTATACAGATCGACGGCAACAAGTGGGAAGGCGACGATGCGGCCAATTTTGTTTGCAAGAATCGCCCGGTCAACAGCCCCGACGTCCGCCTCTGGCCCGCTACGGATGAGAAGCGTGCGAAGATGATCCATTCGTTCAGATGGGACCGCAATCCGAGTATCAAGATAACGTCCGTACCGAACGGCAAGTACGCAGTCTATGCCTATCTCTGGGAGGACAACAACGCCGAGACGTTCGATATCTTCATCCAAGGCCGTCTAATCGTCGAAAAATTCTACAGCGGCGTCGAAGGCCAATGGCGGCGCCTTGGGCCGTGGATTATAAGCGTTGCAGACAGAACAATAGAAATCACAACCAAAGGCGGCGCAGCCAACTTCTCGGGAATAGAAATCTTCAAAAGTGTTACCGGAGCAGGCACCCGGTGAAGACTTATCTTACAACACACCAGCATCCTTTTTTAGAATATCAGCATATTCATAACCTTTGTGAGTAACAGCAAAAACTCCTCTTCCGGCTTTTGCTTCGATAAAATCATTTTCATCAAGTTCATTTAATGCATGTTCCCATTTTGCGATAATCCGTGACTCCTGAGAAGGAACCATATTCTTGCTACCTATTTGAATGTCCTTAGTAGTCCCATTCCCAAAAAGAGTTTTAATTATATCTCCTTTTGTATCTTTCGAAGCCTCAATCAGTAATGTTTTTGCCTCACCACTTATGTCTATATTATTTTCCGTTTGTGTAATCTGGGATGGGTAAGTCGGCAGTGAGTCTCGAATTTCAGCAAATTCCAAAGCATCCAAATTTCCCAATTCAAATTGTTTTGTAAGTTTCTCAAAAAAAGATGTTGTCTTTTCTTCATCGGCAAGTGAAATAGCCTGCAACCTGCAAAGAGGTTCAGGTAGATTTCCATGTTCTATTGGCGGAGCGCAGATAGCATATATTTCACAGTTATTGTTATGCCTTCGAAGCCATGAAAAACCGATTTCAAACCAGACGAAAAGGTCTTTTTTCAGAATAAGGTGTAACCAAAACGATGAAAGCATCATTTTCTGTCAAACTACCTAAAATCTTATCAAACCAATCTGAACCAGGGCTTATTGTGATGCTGGAAACAAAAATACTGACTTTTTTCTTAAAGACATTATCAAGTTGTGTTTTGATAGCCCTTGCAAGAGCAGCATCTTCTGCTGCATGACTTATGAAAATTGTTTTTGCCCCCATATTAACAGATACTAAATTCTTTGACTCTGCTGGTAATGAATCAACATAAAGGTCAGCTTCAATATTCATTTCTTGAATTGTGCCATGTTTAGCGCTAGACAGATTATAACGTTGGGCGTCCCGCTCCATAAAATGCATCTGACGAGCCATCTTTTCGCCGACTTCTTCAGTAATCTTTTCGATGAAATGACTACCTTCTTCCTTTATATCAGCGGCAAGCGTTTCGGTGAGCGGGGAACTAACAGCTTTATGGGCACGCACTATATTGTCCAATACGATTTTGGCCCTTACAGCAACTTCTTGAGCACAAATACGATGAATCGATTGCAAACAGTGGCTGGAGTGAAGATTGCCTGTTAGATTCAGCTTTCGCTTTGTCTGTGCAATTTCATTTGGAAAGATTCTTCGGCGTTTATCGAACGCTATTTGAATCAAGCGTCTTGAGCGGTCCAAAATTCTTGAGTCAAGCATATACTATATTCTCCGCAAACGGAAAGGTATCAAATTTCAATCAAATGATTCAATCTTTTCCTTACAAATCTTCTCAGTCACCTCATGCAGTTTTTGGTCGTATTCTGCAGATATCCTGATGCAGTTTTCATAGGCTGGTATTATACCCAAAAACCGATAATTCTGCAACCACGCTTATTGTGGCTGCGATATTTTCAAAATGAAGTTGGATGTCTTGAGTTTTTGCGGCGGATTTTGTATTCTATTGGAAAAGAGGCCCAGTGGTGGTCAAATACGAAATCCGAACCCCGAAGCGAGTTCGGGACAGGTATCGAAATACGAAACAAATTAGAAATACTAATGTCCAAATGAGGAAGACCGAATACGGGCTAAGAGATGAAGCGTGACCTATTCTATGTATGGTTTTTGCCGCTGCTATGGTGCGGATTTACGATTGTCTCCTATTTTCATCCCGGCGACGAGAATGCTTTGTTTTTCCTCGGATCAATCGCGGGCACATGGGGCTTTGTCCTCTTCGGGTTTCGTGGGCCTGCGGGGATGATGATGGCGATGGTAATAGCAGTGGGGATGGGTGTTGTTGGATTGGGCGGGCTTATGCTGGACATGCTGCGCGTGCGAAAGAGGGTGTGGTTCTCTCTGTTTGTCGTGCTTGTCGTTCTTCTGTTCATCTGGCAATTCGTCGAGTATGGCTCGCTGACGAGGATGGCCAACAAAAACCGCTATGTCGCGGCGGTTATCGCTGCCGTATGCAATTGGAGCCTGTATCTCGCCACCGTTCTGCCAATCGCCGCGGGCCTCGTGAGGCTGCTGATTAGAAAAGCACGCGGCAAAACAGTCCCTTCAAAGCCGGAGGTTTTTTCAAATGAATAGCAGGTTACTTTTCTTGCCAATCGTGTTGGCCTCTGCGTGTCTTGCCGCCACGGCTGAGCGGGCGGATCAGGATTCGCCAATTGACTTCTCGCGCATCGCTTCTCCAATCATCCTGAAGGGCGATGACAAGACGGCCTATCGCGACCCGGCTGCGGTTTATCATGACGGGATATTCTATTTGTTCTTCACGCTCGTGCGGACCGATGAGGACGGCCGGATATATTCTTATACTGCGACCAGCACATCGCGCGATTTGCAGACATTCTCGAAGCCCAAGATAATCACGCCCAAGGGCCAGCACCTGAATTTCTCCAGTCCGGGCAACGTCGTTCGTTTCAAAGGCGAATGGATCCTGTGCCTGCAGACGTATCCGCGCTTAGACTATCGCCGGGATGGGAACCTTCGCTGGGCCGACCAGACCGCACGCATATTCATCATGAGGAGTAAAGACCTGATTCACTGGGGCAAACCCGAATTGCTGCGCGTCAAAGGCCCGGACGTGCCGCGCGAGCAGATGGGCAGAATGATCGACCCTTATCTTATCGAAGATAAGGATGAGCCCGGCAAATGGTGGTGCTTCTACAAACAACGCGGGGTGAGTCTGTCCTGGTCCCGTGATCTAAAGAATTGGACCTATTTCGCCCGTGCCGACAGCGGCGAAAACGTCTGTGTCCTCATCGACGGCAACGAATACGTCCTCTTTCATTCACCCGGCAACGGTATCGGAGTCAAACGCTCGAAGGACTTGAAAAACTGGCGCGATATCGATGGCCTAATCACGCTCGGCCAGCAGAATTGGCCGTGGGCCCAGACCCGGCTCACAGCCGGGGTAGTGCTCGATTTGCGAAAAGAGCCTCGCATCGGAAAATGTGTAATGTTCTTCCACGCCGGCGGCCCCGGCAAGAACAAGACACAGGACAACTGCGATGCCAACTGCTCCTTGGGAATCGCCTGGAGCGACGACCTAAAGAACTGGAATTGGCCCGGAAGGGTAAATGCGGAGCTTTCATTTACCGACATTTGGGGCTCTCTGCCTTCCGCAAGAGGCGGCCACGGGGCTATGTGGGGCGATGCAGATAACGACGCCCGCCCGGACCTGTATCTACCGATGATAACTCAATTCGAGAAAGGCGGCAGGGGCGACCTCTTCCTGCACAACAAAGGCGCTGGCATCTTCGCCGAAGAAGCGAAAAAACGCCATATTCACGACCGCGACGGAGGCAGCCACGGCGCAGCCTGGGCGGACCTGGATAATGACGGCGACTTCGACCTTGTAAACGGCACGACCTGCCAGATAGACGAACTTACCCGGCCTGCGAGCAACAATATATTCCGCAACGACGGAAACGGTTTCTTTGTCGATGTGACGCCGGATACTGTTCGTGCGCGCAAAGAGGGAACGCGGGCTTTTCTTGCCTTCGATATGGACAGAGACGGCGACCTTGACTTGTTCGGCGTATCGGGGCCGTACGGCTCCGGCGATCCGCCGGATGAACGCAATGAAATCTGGCGCAACGACGGCAACTTCCGGTTTACAGAAATCACGTCGGGCGCATTGTGCAGCGCCCCTGCAGGCCAGGGCGCGACAGACACCGACTATGACGGCGACGGCGACATAGATATATTCGCCGCCAACCGTAGTGGTAGCGTGAACATCCTGCGCAATGAGGGCAAAGGCAATTTCACTCTGGTCCGGCCGTCTTCTATCGGTATCGCACATCAGGCCAAGGACGGGATATCCACAGCCGACATCGATAACGACGGCGATTTGGACCTGCTGCTTTCGGGTGACGATTACGGCCGACTGTATCTTAACGACGGCGACGGCACATTCACTTTCAAAGAGAGCTTCTCCGACACCGACGGCTATATGGGAGGCTTTGCCGATCTCGATAATGACGGCGACCTGGACCTGATCTTCGCAGGCGACCGTCTTTGTCGTCTAAACGACGGCTCAGGTAATTTCACCGCCGGCCCGGCGGTCCCCAATTCCGGGCTCAACGATCCTCGCGGCATTAGCTTTGCCGACATCGACAATGACGGCGATATGGATTTCGCCGTCGGCGCCAAGCGCTCGGGCTGCGCCATAATCCGCAACAACTTCAACTCCGGCAACTGGCTGAAGGTTCGGCTGATCTCTTCCGGCGGTCAGGCCGGGGCATTCGGTGCAAAAACACGCATATATCCCGCCGGACAAGCAGGCGGACCCCTGCTCGGTCTGCGAGAATCGAAAAGCAACTCCGGCTATCTTGGCCAGGATAGCCCAATCCTGCATTTTGGGCTTGGTGCGCACCGCGAGGTCGATGTTGTTGTCACCTTTCTCGATGGCTCGGCAGCGGTGCGCACAAATGTCGCAGCCAATCAGACAATCACTATCAGCGGCAAACTGAACCGGCCCTAAACATAGTGCGGGCCATCCCTTGAATGGTTTTTGGCAAATCAAGCCTTCTCGGGCAACACATACGACCTGTTCGCTCAGGCTACCTGTGAGCACGGATTCCGTCGGTGTTTTGCTTGACAATCTTTCGCGCATCGGGTATAGTATGTTTTGTCGACGGTGAGAGCAGGGAGGGGCCGTTTTGGCTTTCTCCCGACTTCGGCACCGTTCGAGATCTGCCGCTTGAGCAACAGGTGGCAAGAGGAAGGTAGAAAATGAGAACCGCAGCAAACTCAGCAGCGTTCTTGGTTTTGTCGTTGTTTCCGTTCGTCCTTGCGCCGGCGGTATTGTCGTATGCCGGCGAAATTCCGCCCTCGCCATATTGGAAGGAAAGAATCGTCTTTGCGGATGAGCCGTTTCGCGCTGCTGCAAGCACCAGCAGTGATCCTCGCTGGGTAAAGTTCACGCTCCTCACCGAGCCGTACGACGCCAACATCGTCTATTTCCAGGACTGCCGGGAATACACGTTCCACTACGACTTCGCCGCCGATTTGGTTACGCCGTTTGTCGGCATGACGCCTCAGCAGTTCGATCAGGCCACTCTGTATGAGACAGGCCGGCAAGGCATTTTAGGTGCGGTCGTAATGCCGCCCGATACCGGCTGGCCCGAGCCCTTTGCCTATCAGGAGTACGGCATCCAGTTCGTCCGCTGCGACCCCTACACGAAAGAGCAAATCGCAGAGTTGTTCGACATCGTCAAGTCGAGCATTCAGGCCGAGCCCAACGTGCAGGCGTTTTACTTTCCAACCTACGAACAGATCGCCACTGCCGAAGCCAACGAAGACTGGTTCGAATCGCAAGGCATCGGCATCAGTTCGGCCTCACGCTGGGCGCCGGGCAACGTCGTCTATTCGACCGGCTGGGCACTCGGCCAACTAAAGTATTTCCAGGGGAACAATATCGACTATGCCTATCAGACAGGCCAGTTGGAGCCGAACGACATCCTTCTGACCGACGGCGTTCCCGCTGAGGTCCCTTTCGTTGCCGGGATAATCTCGCTTTCGCCGTCAACACCGAATTCACACGTCGCCATTCTCGCCCAAACCTACGGCGTGCCCTTTGTCCACCTGGCTCTCGCTGAGGACGTCGACCGCGCCTGGGACCTGCTGGGCCACAGGATAGTCCTGCGCGGATTTGAGGGATGGTACGATACCGATATCAGACTCATCGACATCGAAGGCGTTCTCCACGAAGACAGTATCGACGAAATTCTCGAGTTCAAAGAGGCGCCCGAACTGGAGATTTCGCCGACAGCCCACTACGGCGCATACAGCGCATCGACCGAGGGCTTGCTCCCTTCGGACATCAAATACTTCGGAGGCAAGGCGGCCAACTTCGGGATACTGCGGACCGCCATCGGGGATAACTGCCCCGTCGCAACCGCCTTCTCATTCGATCTGTGGAACGAATTCCTCAACCAAATGCTCGCCACCGGCAGGACCTTGCGCGAGGATATAGACGCGCGGCTCCGGCCATACAGCTACCCGCCTTCCGATATGGCCGCGCTATCGGCCGAACTGCTGTTTATAAGAAGTTTGTTCACCGCCACCTATCTGACAAGCTTCACCCAGGCCCAAACCGACGCGGTTGTCGCCGCCCTGCAGGATGCGCAGTACGCCTTCGATCCCAACGAGAAGATTCGCTTCAGAAGCTCGACAAACGTCGAAGACAGCAACCATTTTACCGGTGCAGGCCTCTACGACAGCTACAGCGGGTGCCTCGCCGACGATCTGGACGGCGACACCCTCGGGCCGTGCATCTGCGACGCCAAAGAATCCAATGAGCGAGGCGTCTTCAGGGCGATTCGAAAGGTCTTCGCGAGCTTCTACAACGACAACGCCTTTCTCGAACGACTGCGCCACGACATCAACGAAGCCGACGTCGGTATGGCGCTGCTTGTTCACCACTCTTTCCCCGACGAAATAGAATTGGCCAACGGCGTGGCAACTGTGGAGAAACGGTACGGCGATAATTGGGAGTTGAAGCTCGTTACTCAATTAGGCGCCGTCTCCGTGGCCAATCCCGAGGACGGCTCAATCGGCGAGGAAGTCACCGTGCTGCACTACACATCATCCATATACGCGACTCTGGAGAAGGCGTCGAATCTCGTTCCGTTGGGCGCCACGGTGCTGGACTGGGACGATGATTACATAGAGCTCGCTCGGCTTCTCATCGCCGCCGCCGAAGAGTTCATAAACGTAACCGGCAAATCCGACCCCGTTCTCGATTTCGAATACAAAAAGGTTGCGCCGGAAGGGAAACTCGTCGTAAAGCAGATTCGCGAAATTCCACAGCCCGGCGAGGTACGCAACGCGCCTACATTTCTCATCAACGAACCTGTCGAATATTGCACGTTCCAGGGCGAACACGGAACTGTCTTCGCCAACCATCGTCTTAAATCCCGCTGGCTCTTTGAAACCAAGAACCTCTGGTTGTCCAGGGAGACTTTGGCTGAGTCTTTCTATACAAATCTGATATTGGAATACAAAGACCGCGAACGCATCCGCACGGTTTCAGGCTCGCTGGAACTGTGGCCTTTCGCTTCGCACGACCTTAAGGATGAATATACTACGCACGAAGTCAAGACGTTTGACGGATGGCTCATGCATCACTTGCCAAACGTGAGGAACTGCAAATTGCGCACTGATTACATTCCCATTCGAGTAATGCCCGCGGAAAATCCGATGCTGACTTTTGAGGATCTCAACCGGCCGCTTCTACAGGTCGTTTACGACCATAACGTCCCAACCCGGGACTACACCGGCCCGACCGATACCAACTCGGAGTCTATTTACCTCTGCCCCTGTCCTCAGTCCCAGCAGGGCGATCTGCTTCAGCAGCGGAACATCAAGCTCGGCAGGGGAATCTCGGTAGATATATCCTTCTACTGGCCCCCAACCCCCACCGGAGTTGTCGCCGGTTATACCGCCCCTCTGGTGAACTGGGTCGAGACCGTAATTACCGGCTACACTACCGAGCCGATTGTCCTCCATGGCTGGTACTCGCAGACCTATCGCCCCGGCCATCACAATTTTACTGAGGAATTTCTTTTCGAGCCGCAGCTCGAACCGAATCTTGCCCCGGAACTGTTAGACGAATTGCGGACGAAGGATATTCGAATGATCTATGTGGAAACAGGCTTCGTCGATCCGATCATCGCGATTTACGGCTTTGACGACGAGCCGTTCCTGGCTGCCGATCTCGACGGCGATAAAGACGTAGATGGCACAGACTTCGCGCGCTTCGCCCCGCACTGGCGCGATACTGTGTGTGACGACTGCGCCGGCGCCGATCTCACCGGCGACGGATGCGTTTCGCCGCCTGACTTGTGGGAGCTTGCCGCCGATTGGCTGGCAACAATCGAGTAACCCTTCGCGTGAAGCCGTTTCGCCGCAGGTCTCGCCTCGCATCAAACCGATGCAAAGACCCTACTTGCCGCCCTCAGTGGCAGGCTCTTCTTCTCCGGACGGCGCATCAGTCTCTATTGCCGCATCACCCAAATCAGCGACATCGTCCTTCTGAACGTCATCGACGCTCGATGGTTCATCTTCAACCTTTTCTTCCGACTTGTCCGGAGACGGCTCTGCTGATGTCGCATATCCACCATCGACATAGCAGCCGTGATTTGCAACTGCATCGGTGCGGATATACTCCATAATCATGGGAAAATGAACAGAGGGCACCAGCCGCTTCTGTTTCTTTTCGTCAAAGACTGTCTTCAGAATCCGACGCTTTTGTTTCTCCCTCGGCTCGAATTCGTAGTCTATATCGAATCCGTATTCGGAAAGAAAATCAAGATTTGGCGCCGGATAAGGCAGAGCCTCGGCCCCTTCGCACTCGGCCAGCGAAGGAACCAGCCACGGAGTGATAAAACCGTCGTCCATTCCTATATCAAAATTCCTGGCTTTCATGTCCATAATAAATAGAAAATCGCCGGAATACCAGATTCCTCTCACGCTGTTCGATGCCTTTCTTGCCGTGCGCCCCGACTGAGCACCCAGGTCCTCCAATTCCCGATCAATCGCAAGTGTAAGGGCTTCGTCGTACTCGTGCTCGGTGTCTCGCAATGCCCTCGCGGCCAAGTACGTCCCTAAAAGGTCGGAAAAAGAATCCTCCCAGGCAAACGCCGACGGAAACTCCGGGTATATCCCCGTGCTCCTATAACCAAACCACGTGATGATCTCATGCCAGACGCCCCCGATATACGAGAAATACTGCCCCAGACTGATGGCGATATCTTTTCTGATACGGCCCTTCTCGTCCTCCGGCAAATCTTTCCACCATTCCGGGTATGTCAACTCAACGAAGTGACGCGAAGACTCTTTGAGCCTGAATGAAAACTCGAGTTTCTCTTGCTCGAGTTGATTCAGGATGTTCGCGGCCGCATACGCCGTCCAGTCCGCCGCTTTGCGGACATGAGCAATGTCGATATGACCCGCTTTGCACGTATATACTATCCCGTTTCTCTCCGTCCGGCCGTTATAGTACCCGTGCGCCCCGACGCCGTTAGGGTCAACGAAAAAGGTGCCTAATGACGTGCTCGCGTACCGCCCCACCCGACCTCGGGGAGGGCTCTTGACGCTGCCCCCCGAAAAGCCGCCGCCGCCGCAACCTGCCTCGAACACCATCAGAAGACAAAACGCCGTTGTAGCCGCCTTTACCGCGATAGCGTAATAACCGGCTTTCATTTCTTATCACCACCAAACTTCTCTTCCGCATCCCGTTCGATGTAATCCATAATTGCTGCAAAGTGAACGGCAGGTTCGATCCGTTTGCCTCGCTTCCTGGAATCCGGATACACAATCTTCAAAATCTTGCCTTTTTCCGCCTCTCTCGGTTCGATCTCAAGTTTAACTGAAAACCCGTAGTCCGCAAGGAAATCCAGATTCGGCGCCGGGTAATCCTTCGGCTGCGCCCCACGGCACTCATCCAGAGAAGGCACGAGCCACGGTGTAACAAAACCGTCGTCGAGCCCGATGTCTAAATTTCGCCCTTTAATATTGATGAGAAAGAGAAAATCACCGGAAAACCATTTGCCTCGCATGCGCTCGGCGGCTCGGATCCCGACCTTCCTGGGTTGAGGACCCAAGCTCTCGAGTTCACGGAAAAGAGCCACCGTCATAGCCTCGTCGTACTCACGCTTAGTATCTCGAAGCGCTGTCGCAGCGATGTGCGTGCCGAGCAGATTAGAGTAAGTGTCCTCCCACGAAAAAGACGATGGAAACTCCGGATATAGTGCAAACGACCTGTACCCGAACCAGGTGAGAATCTCATGCCATGTGCATCCGATGAATGAGAAGTATTGCCCCAGCCTGATGGAAACCTCGTGAGCGATATCTTCTCTCTCGTCCTCCGGCAGAGCCCGCCAGTTCTCCGGATACTCAACCTCTACGAAATACTTTGAAGGCTCGTACAACTTGAATGAGAATTTCGCCTTGTGCGCCCGAAGCTGCTCGAGCGTCCTCTCCGCAAAAAATGCCGTCCAATCCGCGCCCTTGCGCAAATGACCGAGATCGATATGCCCTGCTTTGCAAGCGTATAATATGCCGTTCTTCTCCGACTTGCCGCCATAATATGAGTGTATTCCCAGGCGTTGGGGGTTGGCGTAAGTTGTCCCTATTGTTGAGGTGGCGTAGCATGACATTCGAATGCGAGGAGGCTTCTTGCCCTGTCCGTGACCGAGGAAATTCGGCTTATGACCGCAAGCGCCCATTAGAACCACGCACAAGCACAACACCGGCGTCAAAAGGATTCTTCTTATTGTCAAATCAAAACATTTCTTCATTGTAAGGTACCCAAGCTCTAAAAAAATCGACGCATTCTACCATTTCCAACTCACTACGCAAAGCCCTAAATATGAAATCACGGCGATTCTCCAATGGAAAAAGGACAAGTGCGCCGGCGCTGCTTGTCCTTTCTCTGGAAATCTTATGTTATTGGGTCCTGTGATGCCGTTGGCAATTCACCGAACCACCACCCGCATTTTAGCTCAATTCGGCGGTTTTACCTCCTCCGATGCCGTGACCTTGGTCTTCGCCACCTTCGGCGGCTCCGCCGGCACGATGCTCGATATGCGAGTTTTCAGTTGATCAAGCGTCGCGGCGAGATTGCCGATCACGGCCTGATTGCTGCTTCGCATCTCCTCGGCCTGTTTGCGCAATTCCGCCTGGTTCTGTTCGAGCAGGCTCATAGAACCGGCCAATTCACCGATCCTACCCTCGATATTACCCTCGAACTCTATCTGTCCCTGACCTATAACTTCTATAACATCGGCAAGATTTTGTATATCGTTTTGAAGAACTCCCTGCAATTTCAGCAGATTTCCCTCCAGTGCGCCCACGCTCGCCGTCAATTTCCGGACGTTGTTCATTATTGTCTCAGTCTCTTTTTGCTGCTCGAGCCGGTCTTGCTCAAGCGCAGAGAGCTTCCCGTCCGTCCTTTCCCTCTCGTTCTGCGCAGTCTCTTCAAGCTTGGAATGAGCATCCGCAACTGCCGCCAGGTCCGCAGCAACTTGAGCGGTCCCGGCCTGGACGTTCCTGATCTCGCTCTGTAGTCGCCCCTGGTAGTCTTCAATCGTCTTGACCTTGCCGGCCAGGGTTCGCCGGTTCTGGTCTATCATCTCTCCAATCTTTGCCTGATTTTCGCCAAGCGCCGCCATATCAGCAGCCACGGCCACAGTCCCGTTCTGCAAATCATCGATACTGCTCTGAGAAGCCTGCTGTTTCTGTTCAATCCCGGCGATTTTATCGCTCATCTGCACATCGCTGGCCTGCATTCTTGCTTGCAGCTTCGCATGCTCAGAACCGAAAGAAACGATCTGCGCAGCCAATTCCTCGGTACTGTTGTGAATGAGCTTCATTGCAGTCTGCAGGTCCTGCTGGTTCTGCTCGGCACGCTGGGCGGTCTTGTCTATCTGATGCGCATTCATTTCAACCAATGCCTGCAGCCTAAGCTGATTCTCCTCAAACCTGGCCATCTTATTACTGCACCCGCCGAGGCCAACGCAAACCACCGCCGCCAATAACACAACAATCCTGGCCACGAACACACTCTTGCCATACCCGTTTCGCTCATCCATTTCAAACCCCTTTACTGTCCAAACGCGATGAATATCTGCTGCTACAGCCTTAAAAATCGAGCAGCTACACTTTTTACTCTCGTTCATCACATCGCCCATGCCCCGCTCTTGCGCCCGGCGCAATACAGTTACAAGCCAAGCGCCTGCTAATTACATCGGCAGTAATGGTCCGGCAACTTTACATTTTATGGGACTAAGGGTATGTCTTGTCCGTGTGCTTTGGGCTGGGCAACGACGATCTCACTCTTCTAAAGGTCCAGCAAACCGCCGTAGAGCGCAGCGTAGCCCTTGAAAACCATGATGATCATCACCAGGCCGATAACGGCGTAAACAAAACGCGGGAACCAGATGGCGAACTGTTTGAACCAGAACTCGGCAGACTCGGCGTTCTTTTCGGCCAGTCGTTTTGTGATCTCATCGATCTGCCCGGTCTCTTCCCCGATCCGCCACGGCTCGAGAAATTCGGGCGGCAGTTTCGACGACAATCCCTCGGAGAACGGATTGCCCGCTCTGACACTTGCCAAGGCAGGCCTGAATAGCTCCGCCACCACGACATTGTCCGTGCCCTTTATCGCCAGATCCGCGCATTCGCTGATGGGCATACCCGCCTTACTCGTTATGTGAAATATCCAGCAGTACCGGCTCAGCGCAAGCTTGTGGAGAGCCCGCCCCAAAAAAAACGGAATACGCAGCGAGACGTGATCGAATGTTCGCCGAGCGATCCCTGTTTGGGGCGTAAGACGCATTACGCCGACTATTAACACCGCAGGTATGTAGAATAGCACCAGGAGGATCAGCAGCACCGAGCGGCCATAAGCGGCAAAGTCCCAACCGCCCAGAGCCAGGACCTGGATAGGGAATAGAACAGCCGCAAGGTGAATCATAAGAATAGGCAATGCCAAGCCGCTGAGAGTGAGGCTCATGATTCGTTTTGAGAATTTATACCACTTTCCCAAGAGGTCGAGCATCTCGGCCAGATTGCCCGACTCCTCAGCCGCATGAATTATCATTACGTCCAGCCGGGCAAATACCTTCGGATGCAGGCTCATTGCATCGCTCAAAGGCGTCCCTTTCTCGACACTGCCGGTCGCCTCCAAAAAAACCTGCTGCAAACGCCCCCTCAGCCCCGATGAAACCGTCCTGAGAGAACGAATCAGAGGCACACCCGCTGCAAGCAAGGTGGAGAGATTGTCATAAACTGTAGCAAGCCCCTTAACCACTATCGACCCCTCGAATTGCCCTTCGACAACGTGTCCTGACAAGCCGAAACCTACATGTTCCGCCCTAAGAACTAACCGAATCGCCTCCAATCCGCAAGAGCTATTTGCACATGTCAGAAGTCAGATGTCAGAAATCTGTCTTCTGTAGCCTCAAACCGGCAATGTCAAGCACAATGCCCTTTTCCCTACGGTTTTGCTATCCCTTCTGCGCCGGCACACCGCTGCTGGGCGGGATCGCTTCAGTCAACAGCAGAAAAGGCCGTCGCAGAAACTCGACAATTTTCTTGATATTTCGCTTTTGATGACATACACTACGTCTGTACTTAAGGAGAAAAGAAAATGCGAAAGAACTCGCTTTCAATCCACATGGCTATCGTAGTAGTCCTCGCAGCCTCGTCCCTCTCAGCGGAGGTCTTATACCATGTAACCGACCTCGGCACAATCGGGGGGCAGTGGAGCACGGCTTACTCAATCAACAACGCAGGGCAAATTGTGGGAGAAGGAGAGCCCGATCCAAACCTGTACCCTCCCTCTCACAAATGGCACGCCGCGCTTTTTGATCCGACGGGCGACGGTAACAATATTGACCTTATTCCTCGCGACTACTCCGAGGGCACTGCTTATTCGATTAATGCCCCGGGCCAAATCGCAGGATTGGTGGGCGAACCTTGGGATGATGCCCGTGCAATGTTGTTTGATCCCACAGGCGACGGCAACAACATCGACTTAGGCACTCCGGACGAGTGGACCAGTTATGCCTTGTCAATCAACGACGCCGGCCAAATCGTGGGATGGAGTTCTTTCCTTGACATCAGTCCTCCCTTTAATTCATTGAGGTACGCCACACTTTTTGATTCCACAGGTGACGGCAACAACGTTGACCTCGGCACGCTGGGCGGGAAATCCAGCAATGCCTATTCGATCAACAATAGAGGACAGATTGTGGGGGAGGCGTCTACCGCCTCCGGCAGCGAGCGTGCAACACTGTTCGACCCGACCGGGGAGGGTAATAATATCAACCTGGGCACTTTGCCCGCCGGAGGTGAGAGCCAAGCATCTTCTATCAACGATCTGGGACAGATTGCAGGCCAAGCTGATGACTCCTCCGGTCGGCAGCGCGCGGCGCTCTTTGATCCGAACGGCTCGGGCAACAACATCGACCTCGGCACGATAGCCGGCGGGGGCGACAGTTGGGCTAACTCAATAAATAATGCCGGCCAGATTGTCGGAGGCGCCGTCGATGGCGCCGGAAACTGGTGCGCGGCGCTCTTTGACCCCACCGGCAGCGCCGCAAATGCCAATCTCAACGATGTGATTGCAGCGGTTCCCGCCTGGCATCTCCAAGAGGCCCTGTGCATTAACGATAGCGGCTGGATAGTCGGATTAGGAAGGAATTCCGACAACGTCCGCCGCGCATTCCTGCTCACGCCGGTATCCTCCTACGATGCTACACTCACGCTGAATGTTGAGCCAAGCGACGTTGGGATAGACAGCACCGTTCCTCCGCCGGGCGAGCACAAATACTTGATCGGCCGCGCGGTCGATCTCCAGGCTCAGCTATTCATGGCTTGTCCCGCCGTCTATCATTTTGATCATTGGGAAGGCGACGTCATCGACCCGAATTTATCGCTGACAACCGTGATCATGGACGAGGACAAGATCGTCACCGCTGTATTCGTAGCCCCCGAACCGGTATGCGGGGACGAGTGCCATCCCATTCTCCAGGGGGACCTCAACGGCGATTGCTACATCAACTTCACCGATTTCGTCTTGTACAGTGATATGTGGATGTCCTGTACGCACCCCGACTGCGATTGATATTTAGCCGCAATGCCCTTTTGCCCATAGATTACATCTCAGGTGGCGGGCAAAAAGACTTGAGCAACCACTCAGGTTCCGGTAAATTACTCTTTATGTGAAGAATTGTCGTTCGATAGTAGCGATGGGGCATGATTGCTATGTTAACTCGTATCCAGATCAGGAATTTTAAGAAGTTAAAAGATGTTGATGTAGAACTCGCCAGTGCCGCAAGAAAAATGCGCAAACCAGAAGTGTGGTCGCCTGATATCAAAGCCACGGATGACTTTCTGAATCCGTTGTTTGAGAACTATTACGAGAAACTGGGGCTGCCGAACTTCTTGCGGAAGACCAATTATCACGTTCTTGCCGGATTAGTCCCGAAGCAAAAAATTGACGCTGAGATCATAGAAAAATTAGACGCTATCTGTAAGGTAGCAAACCAGGCTAAGCCCAAGGAGGATTGATAACGCATGACGAACGCGGAAATAGAGAACTAACTGATAGCAGGATTTTGTTCGAGGCAGGAATAATGAATGTACTACTAATCGGCAGCGGCGGACGCGAGCATGCCCTTGCATGGAAGCTCGCCCAGTCGAAGAATTTGGACAAGCTCTACATCGCCCCCGGCAATCCCGGCACGGCCCAGTGCGGCGAGAATGTTCCCATCGATGGCGGCGATACGGAAAAGCTCCTCGAATTTGCAAAGGAGAACAAGGTCGGACTGGCCATCGTCGGCCCGGAAGACCCGCTGGCCTCAGGCGCCGTCGATGCATTCGAGGCTGCGGGCATAAAGGCGTTCGGCCCAAGCGCCGAGGCCGCGAAGCTCGAAGCCGATAAGGCATTTGCAAAGCAGCTTATGCGGTCCTGCTCGATTTCGACCGCCGAGGGAAGAATCTTCGACAGATTCGCAGACGCCAAGGCGTACATCGCAAGTCGGGATGAGGCGGTCGTAATAAAGGCCGCGGGCCTGGCAAAGGGCAAGGGCGTCTATGTCTGCGACGAACCATCCGACGGAATCCTCGCCGCCGAAAAAATAATGTGCGACAAAATCTTCGGCGATGCCGGAAGCGCAATCGTCGTCGAGGATAAGCTACTCGGAGAAGAGGCCTCCATACTTGCCTTCGTGGACGGGCGAAACATCTACGTCATGGAGTCATCCCAGGACCACAAGCCCGTCGGAGAAGGAGACACCGGACCCAACACAGGCGGAATGGGCGCCTACAGCCCCGCACCGGTTGTCACCGAGAAAATAATGAATCAGATTACGCGAGAGGTCCTCGTGCCTATCGTGGACGGTATGAATCGCAACGATACCCCTTACAAGGGCATCCTCTACGCGGGCATCATGATAACAGCCGGCGGTCCGAGAGTCCTCGAATTCAACGTCCGCTTCGGCGACCCGGAGACCCAACCGATACTAATGCGTCTGAAGAGCGACCTGATAGAGGTCTGCCTCGCCGTCTGCAACGGGACCCTTGAAGACGTCACTCTCGTATGGGACCCGCGGCCGGCCGTCTGCGTCGTGATGGCATCCGGAGGATATCCCGGCGAATACGAAAAAGGAAAAGTTATAACCGGCATCGAAGAAGCCGAGGAAATTAAAGACGTTAAAGTATTCCACGCAGGCACAAATGAGATTGAGGGTGATATCGTCACCAACGGAGGCAGAGTCCTCGGAGTAACCGCGATGGGCGACGGAATCGCCGAGGCAAAAGCCGCCGCCTACAAAGCGGTCCACAAGATACAGTTCGACGGCGCCTACTGTCGCCGCGACATCGCCGATAAGGCGATAAGAAAGTCGAAAGTGAACTAACAAGCCCCGACCGTGAGGGAGGGGATTTAATCCAGGCGCTTACGTTTAGGCCTAAAGCGAGCTAAAATGAACCGAGGTTGCACAAGAATCATCAGGCGGGTCGTTCGCGGGCTAGTCGCGATGTCGATTCTGGCAGTCCTGTTGTGGCTTGGCTTTATATTCGGCGGCAAAATGCTCTGTCGCATCGCCATTAGTCAGATTGCCAAACTCACCAACACCAAGATACAGACGGCTTCCGTCGATTTCCACTCAAACGGATCGGTAGTCATCAGGGACCTCGTCATCAAACCTAACCAGAACGAACTCGCCGCCCAGACCATTCTCAAGGCCAAAAAGGTCCAGGCAAGATACGACCTTGCAAGCCTCTTAACACTCCGCCCGAAACTCAACCGAATAGACGTCAATGATTTTGTCTTCAGCGCACAATACGACTTGGTCACCGGACACTGGAATCTGTCGGCACTAAAACTCTATGCCCCCAAAAGATCGTCGGAAAAGATGCCTATCATAACGCTCGGAAGCGGAATCCTGCAATACAGCAGAATATCCGGGCCGGAAGTGAAAATTGTCGCCTCGATGCCACTTTCCGCCAAGTTGGGATTCGACACAGAGGCACGGAGAGGTTACAGCTTCGATTTCGAGACCGGCATACAGGCCGTCGGTACAGGCGAGAGCCACTTGACCGGTTTCTGGAGGCCGGGGCATCTCGAAGTTGCCGGAGGAATCGCATCCGTTGACAAATCTGAATTCGGAATAGAATGGATGATAGGCAGTATGGCCGCTGTGCTCGAATATGACAACAACGACGTCTTTGATTTGGACATGCGTATATCCGACTTGCACTCAGACCAAAGCCTCGAACTTGACAAGGTTGCACAGATGGGGCCGGCCTTCCTCGAAACGTCAACACCATTCACCGCGCTGAGAAGGTTCTTCAACCGCTACAGCCCTCGCGGGAATGTTGACTTGAATGTTTTGGCATCGGGAAATCTAAAGCAACCGGGCAAAGCAACCCTGACCGGCAGCGTACACTGCAAGGGCGTGACGATTTGCCAGGACAGATTCCACTATCTTGTCGAGCAACTCAAAGGCAAGATAGACTTCACAAGAAACAGCGTAACGCTGAACAAACTCTCGGGCGTTCACGGCGACGTAAAACTGTCAATAGACGGATGGACACGCGGTTTCTCGCCAAATTGGGAATATGATTTCCACATCACCAGCGACAACATGAGATTGGATGACGATCTCTATAAGGCGTTAAGTCCAACCCAAAAGGAAATGTGGTCGCTCTTCTCGCCTTCAGGCACAGCCTCGATAGACTACCGCGTCCTCCGAAGCTCGCCCCAGAACCGCACGAAACAACTGACCGCTGATCTAATCGGAGTCGATGCTCTCTATCGTTCGTTCCCCTACCCCCTCAAGAACCTCAAAGGAAAAATCTTGTTCGATCAGGACAATGTAATAATCTCGAACATAGTCTCCGATGCCGACGGACACAGGATAGCTCTGGACGGCAAAGTGACCGGACGAGGAACCGACGAACTCGGATATGATATTTCCATCAAGGTGGACAATATCCCGCTCGACCCGGCGCTTCGAGCCGCATTGCCCGAAAGACAAAGGGATTTGTACGATCAATTCAGACCCGCCGGCCTGGCCGATGGTATTATAAAATTCTCCAAGTCCGCCCAGCCCGGAATCGAGCCGACTTTCGCCGCGGATATGTCGTTAAAGCAGGCATCTTTGACATCCGACCGCCTCCCGCTGCCCGTAACCGGCGTCACCGCCGGTATGGTCTTTGCCCCGGACCAGATAGAAATCAAGAATTTCTCCGGCCGATATGGCGACGCCCCCGTTTCTATCAAAGGGAAAATTTGGCCCGGATATAAGGACCAGCCGTCACGCTACAGCCTCGACATCGAGTTCAAAGACACCCTCCTGAACGACGACCTCTTTGAGCTTCTGCCCGAATCGGCCGCAAAAATTGTCGCCGATTTTCGACCCGAGGGGAAAATAGACCTCACCGCCAAAATAAACAATCGCGAACCAAATGACCCCCCCGACTATCGGTTCGTAATTAACTGCCTCGGAAATAGTGTCGAGATACCTCAGTTCTCATATCCCCTCAAAGACATCACCGGAACTCTAACGATAACCCCGCAGACCGTAGAATTCAGTGACGTCAACGCCGTCCCCGGTGACACTGTCCTGGTAAAGCTGAATACGGCCTTCATAAAGCTGGACGGCCGCGTCCGGCTTGAGAACAACGCCTTCAAAAATGCCCTGTTGAAAATCCAAACAAACGACATCTTCTTTGACAGTCGGCTCGGCCTCGCCCTGCCTGTCGGCATGCGCCCGCTTTACAACAAGCTCGCTCCACCCGCACGCTTCGACCTTGACCTCGATGAGGTCCGGATCACCCCCGCCCCGGACGGCGGAAAGAACATCGATATCAAAGGTCACGCCGAGCTCGAACAGTGCGATTTAAAAATATACGGCGCCCCCGCCAAGTTCGATGCCGACCTTGACCTGGATCGGCTGAAGATCACGCCAACAGCCGATGGCGAGAGCTATATCGACATCAAAGCCACCGCGAGCCTCAAGAACTGTTCACTGCCGATATCAGGCGCAAAGGCCCAACTCGATGCCATCCTCAACATAGAAGGCCTGTACAAGACAAACCACGACTTCCAGAACTGCCGACTCCTGCTCGACGGCCAAAGCTTTAGAATCCTCGGCAAGACCTTCGGAAACATCAAGACCGACATCCGCTACAGCCCGGAAAGGCAAACCTGGACCAGCCGCAACTTAACTGCGGATTGCTACGGCGGAAAACTGATCGGCAAACTCGAATTCGGCAAAACCGCCGACACCGCCCTCGGCTACACGCTACAAACCAGCTTTCAAAACGTTGACTTGAAGAAATTCCTCTCAGATACGAAAATCGGGTCAGAACGCGATAACGACCGCACAACAGGCAAGATGGAAGGCTCGCTGAATATCGGAGCAAGATTTGGAGACAACGCCTCTCGCCTCGGAACGTGCAAACTCTCGATTGTCGATATGCAGGTCGGAAGGCTCTCGCCCCTCGCCAAGCTCTTCCAGGTCCTAAGATTCTCCGGGCCGACTGAATTCGCTTTCGATCAAATGTTCCTCGATTCCTACATCAAGGGCGACAACCTTATCATAAGGAAGCTCGATTTGGCCGGCAAGTCCGCCGCATTCTACGGTTCCGGCCTGATGGACCTTCGCACGCGCAAAATCGATTTGGGACTAATAGCACGCGGAAAACGCCTCGTCACCGCCGACCCGTCTATCATCGGCTCGCTCGCAGAAGGGCTCGGCCGGGCCGTCGTTAAGATAGATGTCATCGGAGACTTCTACGACCCACAGGTGATCACAACACCACTGCCCTTCATAAAAGGAACGCTCGATATCCTCGGAAAACCAATAGACCCAAAGTGACGCCTCGGGCCACCGGCGTCATTGCGAGCACCTAACCGGATTCTCAGGAGGCACGCAAAAGAAAATGAGCCTAAACGAATTGTCATTGCGAGGAGCGCAGCGACGTGGCAATCTCCTACCCCTCGCGCTAAGAGAACCGTTCATTTTCTTAGGAGGAGCAAAGCGACGAAGCAATCTCAACCACCCGATGGTTTAACTGCCCCGTCTTCGGCGGTGCCCGCCGACGCCTATATTTGCGAATAACCCGTCGGCTGAAGAATGATATCCGTAATACTCGATACCGTATCTTTGTACTGCGGATCCGAACGCAGCTTCTTCCATCCATCGCTGCCCCCGAAAACGCCCCATCTCTTATCGCGGTCGGCCAGATCATCGAAGCAAAGCATGTAAGTCAGGTTCGGCATCATAGGCCCGATGATCGTCTCGCCGAAGAATACCGGATTCAGCCCCGTCTTCTTAAAGATCGCAATCTCGCCGCCCTCGTTAAACATCTCCACCTTCTTCTTGCCCGCCTTGATGCCGTGGCTCTCGTAAGTCCGAAGCTCAAAAATCCGAGGCCTCTTCGCAGGAACTTCCAGCTTAGGCATGTCCTTGAACGCCGCCATCAGCGAGCTTTCCGCCCGCACATACCCGACATCCCCCGAAGAAGCATTTACCAAATCGCTCTTACCGAACTTATCATCCGCCAGCAGCCTCGCCGCCGCAGTGACTACCGATTCCAGGTTCTTATGCACCATCAGCACATAAAGCGTCGGCTCGCTCGGCCCGTACTTCGCCGTAAACACGCCCACCGGACCAATGCCGACCCTGTTCATTGCAGGTATCCCCACATCACGCATAAAATTGCCCAGCATATTCTTCTTAGCCCCCCCGTGCAGCCGATACCGCCTAAGCTCCAAATACTCCCGCCCCCCGCCACCAGCCGCCAAAGCAGCACTACCCAACCCCGCAACACCAACACCAGCCAAAAATTCACGTCGTCTCATTGTATATTCTCCTTATAAACTTTCGTTTTCGTTATTGTCATTCCGACCGAAGGCACGACTCTGTTTTAGTGCCACGCCCAAATGTCATTCCGACCGAAGGCACGACTTTGTC
>JAUVXL010000332.1 GCA_030603595.1 Sedimentisphaerales bacterium
TCCGCACTTTCGTTTTACCATATCTGGCTTCGGCTGGGGGGTGTTTGAAAAGACTAAAACAGCTTCGCCGAAGTCGCAGACGCGCCTCGGCGGGGCGATTCCTTCTGTTGTTACCCACAAATTATTTCAGAGAGCCATTAAATTCAGCCTGTTATTCTCGGCAAAACAGTTTGGGCAGACACCTAAATTGGGGATGCAGGGGGGCAATTTCGGTGTCTGGGGCCCCAGGCTGTTTTGCCGAGTTAAACTCGCTGAGTTTTTACCCACAAATTATTCCGAAGAGCCAAATAAATTAGGTTTCGTTTTGGCTCCAGCGGGGACATTGAGCGATCGTTGTAACGCCTCGGCAGCGGTAAGTTGGCCTGAGAAGGTCCGGTCGAAATTGGAGGGGGGGCCATCCGCCCCGCGATATCGGTACAGGTTAGCTTTATGACTCCTTCGCCCCTCGCCGGCGCTCTTGTAGTGAAGATGGTCGTTTGTCCTCTATAGAGGACAGCGCCTTCAGGCAATGCGGTTCACGTTTAGGACGCAATATCGAAGTCGAAGATACCGATTCATCGGGGACCCCGATCCACCGGGATTTCACGCCTCTCTGACTATCAATCACCACCCGCGCCCGTGGCCTCGTCTATGTCCGCCTTGGTGATACCCTGGCGGCGAATAAACCGGCCTGCTGTGAATTACAACAGGCCGCGGCGAATGAAACCCGTGCCTGCGCCCGACATAATGCGTCTCAACAACCTCACAACCCGCCAGCCATAAGGCCAAGGCGATTAGCAGCGTGATTATAAAAGCCCGTCTCATCGTTCGTACTCCTAAATAAACGTTCCAAACCTGTCTCTACACATAAAAGGCGCGAACTCTGCGATTAGTAACGAGATCGCTAATGTCTTCGTCTCAGGTTACACTAACGGTTCGTTGGGAGGCCCAAATGCAGGGGGAACCGACGGTTTTGTGGCGAACTTGGTGGTCCCCGAACCGGCCACGCTCTTACTCCTCACCCTCGGTGGCTTGGCATTCCACAGGAAACGCAAGAAACGGCAGTAATGAAGAATGGAGCAGCGGTGAGGATTTTCGAGGCCAGGTAATCGGCGTAACGAGCCCTGAACTTGGCGAATGGACCTGTGATTCCTCTCTTCGTGTCTTAGTGACAAATCTTATTGATCTTTTCTTCGTGTCCCCGCAAGGGGCCCCTAGGGCTTGGCGCCTTAGTGGCTATCTCGTCAACTGAAAGTTACCCTCGCCCAGCAGCAGTTTCATCTTTCGGCAGAACTCCGCATCGGGGTCCACGCTGAGGTTCTTATTCACGCTCGCCCGAATCCTGCCCTTATTCGTCCGGATCGCTACGAATAGCGGGCTCTTGCCCTTATGGTGCTGGCAGATGCTTCTTATCTCAGCGACCTTCTTTTCGCTAACGTCCCTCGCGTCCAACGAAATCCTCACCTTCGCCGCGACTCGTTGTTTAATCTGCTCCAGCGGTATCAACTCCGAGGCCAGAATATTCGGCTGTTCCCTCCTGAAATCGAGCTTGCCCTCGACGAACACAACCGCATCTTCCTTCGCCATCTCGCCGAACTTCTTCAATTGCCCCGGAAAGAGCACCACCTCGACCTGTCCCTGCAAATCCTCCAACACAAAAACCGCCATCTTCGCCCCGGCGTTCTTGCCGGTCTTGGTCAGGTTATACCTGATCCGCGTAATCATCCCCCCAATCACAACATCCTTTTCACCATTCTCCTCCTTCAGTTGCGAACTATTATGCGTAGAGTAAGTATTGATCGTCTCGGCGTGATGGCTCAGCGGATTGCTCGTCACATAGAACCCAAGCACCGCCTTCTCGTATGCGAGCATCTGCGGCTCAGGCCAGGGATCGACCTGCGGCAGCCGATCATGGTCATGAGAATAATCCGTCTCGTCCGCAGCCCCGAAAAAACTCATCTGGCCGTTCGCCCTATCAACCTGCTGGCTCGCACCGTTCTCCATCGCCGCCTCGAGCCCCGCCATCATCTGATGCCGGTTCCCGCCGAGCTTGTCGAAAGATCCCGCCTTAATCAAAGCCTCCATCACCTGCTTATTGGCAGCCCTCAAATCCACATTCTCGCAAAAATGGAACAGGCTCTCGAACCGCCCCACGCGCTGCCGCGCTGCGATAATTTGCTCGACCGCCTTACCGCCCACCCCCTTAACCGCAGCCAACCCGAACCGTATAACGCCCTTCTTCTCCGCATCGCCCTCATCGACATAAAGAGGCGTGAAATCCACTCCGCTCTCGTTAATATCAGGCGCCAGGACCTCGATACCCATCTGCCCGCACTCGCCGATATAATCGACAATCTTATCCGTATTGTCCATTTCGTAAGTCAGCAGCGCCGCCATAAACTCGACCGGCCAATGAGTTTTCATATAAGCGGTCTGGTAAGCAATAAAAGCATACCGCGTCGAGTGGCTCTTATTAAAACCGTACCCCGCAAACCGATCGATCAACTCGAATATCTGCTCGGCCTGTTGCTTGCTCAGCCCCTTATTCCCGCAGCCCTCAATGAATCTCTCCCGTTCCTTCGCGATCTTCTTCTTGTCCTTTTTGCTTATCGCCTTGATAAGAGCGTACGCCTCGCGAAGCGGAATATCGCCCAAGCGATTGCATATCCGCATCACCTGCTCCTGGTACGTCATTATCCCGTACGTCTCCTGCAGCACCTCCGTCATGATAGGGTGCGGCAGCGACCACCTCCCCCCGTGCTTGCGCTCGATATAAT
>JAUVXL010000337.1 GCA_030603595.1 Sedimentisphaerales bacterium
TCAGGAACTGGGGGTGTTCGGGGATTTCGATAAGCCGTATGTGACGTTGACGCCGAGCTATGAGGCGGGGATCCTGGAGGTATTCGCCGAGTTGGTCGGCAAGGGAGTAGTGTATAAGCAGCTCAAGCCGAGTCACTGGTCGATCGGGTGCGAGACGGCACTGGCTGAGGCGGAATTGGAGTATAAGGATATTGCATCGCCGAGTATCTTTGTGAATTTTCCAGTGGCGAAAGATAGTATCGGCAAGCTGATCGAGCTTGGCATGGTCAAGGAAAACGAGGCAGTGGACGCGAAGGTTTGCTTTATGATATGGACTACTACGCCCTGGACGTTGGCGGCTAATCTTGCGATTGCGGTGCATCCGCGACTGGAATACAAGGCCCTTTGCTACGAGCAGGGGGGGGCGAGGTTTGTCTCGATCTTGGGGGCCGAGCGTTTGGAGGCTGCGATTGCGGCGGGGGGGCTTGGGCGGTACTCGGTTAGCGAGCGAGGCGTTAAAGGGGCTGAGCTTGAGGGGCTGCGGTATCGGCATCCGTTTGTCGAGACGAATCCGACGGACAAGGATGCTTTTATGGTGGTTGGGGCCGAGTATGTTACGACGGAAGACGGGACGGGGCTTGTGCATACTGCTCCAGGGCATGGGGTCGAGGACTATATGTCGGGGCAGGTTCACGGGTTGGCGGTTTATTCGCCGGTGATGGACGATGGGCGTTATGACGAGACGGTGCCGGAATGGCTGCGTGGGCGGAATGTTTTGGAAATCGATAAGGTCGTGAACGGGCATTTGGCTGATACTGGGCTGCTTTTTGCCGAGGGGGAGATTGTGCATAGCTATCCGCATTGCTGGCGTAGTAAGGGGCCTGTGATTTTTCGGGCGACGGAGCAATGGTTTATCAGCGTCGATAAGGAAATTGCGGAATACGGCAAGGGCCTGCGTGATCTTGCTCTTGAGAGCGTTAAGGATGTTCGGTGGATTCCGGGTTGGGGGCAGAAGCGGATCGAGGGGATGCTTGAATCGCGGCCGGACTGGTGTATCAGTCGGCAGAGGTCGTGGGGGCTTCCGATCCCTGTTTTTCTGAACTCGAAGGGCGAGAGCCTTTTGACGAAGGAATCTGTGCTGGCGGTGGCGAGGCATATCGAGCAGAAAGGGTCGGATAGCTGGTTTACGGATTCGCCGAGAAAGATTTTGGGCAAGGGGTTCGAGCTGCCGGAGGGGTTTACCTGGGATGATCTGCAGAAGGAAGAGAATATTTTCGATGTCTGGTTCGAGTCGGGTTGTAGCTGGTATTCGGTTTGCGAGCGGGAGAGAGGGTGGCCGATTCCGGTGGATTTGTATCTGGAAGGTTCGGACCAGCATCGGGGGTGGTTCCAGTTGTCGCTGCTGCCGGGATTGGGGGCGAAGGGGGCAGCGCCTTTTAAGAGCGTTTTGACGCATGGGTTCACCGTCGATGAAGAGGGGCGGAAGCAGTCGAAGTCTTTGGGGAATTATGTTAGTGCGCAGGATGAGGTGGGCAAGTACGGAGCGGATGTACTTCGGCTTTGGGTGGCGAGTGTGAATTATCAGGAGGATGTTCGCTGTAACGATGAGATCATCGGGCGGACGCAGGATGCTTATCGGAAGATTCGCAATACGCTGCGGTATCTGCTCGGCAATATCGATGATTTCGATGCGGATACGCAGGGCGTCGCTTACGGCGAGATGTTCGAGATTGATAAGTGGGCGGTGCGGGAATTGCAGAAGCTGATTGCGGGTGTCACCGAGGCCTACGATAACTTTGTTTTCCATCGGGTTTATTCGCTGATTTACAACTTCTGCACGGTCGAGATGAGCAGTATTTATATGGACGTGCTTAAGGACCGGATGTACTGCGATGCGGCGGACAGTAAGTCTCGGCGGAGTGCGCAGACGGCGATGCGTCAGATTTGCGATGCCTTGGTGCGGATGTTGGCGCCGATACTGGTGCATACGGCTGAGGAGGCGTGGGGCGCGATGCGAGAGAAGAGCGTGCAGCGTGGAGCGGATAGCGTGGAGGAAAGAGAGGGGGGGAGCGTTCATTTGGCGCGGATGCCTGCGGCGGATCCGGCGATTAGTCTGGATGCGGAAGGTGCGAGTTGGGATACGCTGATGGGGCTGCGGGATGAGGTTTTGCGGACATTGGAAGGGCTGCGCCAAGAGAAGAAAATCGCGAGTAACCAGGAGGCGAGCGTTACTATTAACTGCGATGAGGAGACTGCTGGGCTATTGGATGCGTTCGGTTTGGCTCAGTTTGCAGCATTGTGTATTGTTAGCGAGGTCAAGCTGCAAAAAAGTGCGGACGAGACGAGCATCTCTGCACAGAAAAGCGAGTACGAGAAGTGCCAGCGATGCTGGAATTATTGGCCGAGCGTGGGGACGGATGCGGGGCATGCGGATTTGTGCGATAGGTGCGTGAAGGTTGTCGATTCTTGATTCTGGACACGGCCAAACGAGTTTGGCCGTGCCACCCTTCGTGGTGAATTTGAACTTTTTCAACGACCTCACTGACCCGAATGGCACTGCCGTGCATTTTTAGCCTTCTACGCGCAGACCTTCATACGGAACATGAAGAGAATATTATCGATCTCTATCCTGTATTAAAATATTGCTCCGGGCAGCCGGATGAATATAATGTTTTTGGCTATCCTTG
>JAUVXL010000141.1 GCA_030603595.1 Sedimentisphaerales bacterium
GCCAGACCGGTTTGTCTTGCCAGAACGTGCATGGCCCCGATCCCGCCATAGGCCAGACCGCGGAGACGATCAGCCATTTCATAATGAATGTTGGCTGCGGAGAACATCGGCTTGGATTGTTCGGGCCAGTTGATATTACGTAGCCGGTATTGAATTCTTTGCTTGCGTCGCCTGAGTTCTTTTGCTATTTTCTTTTTCACTCGAAATGCCTTTTTTTGTTGCCGGCGGATTCAACTCACAAGTGCAACAAATGAGTGGTTTTTATTAGCCATATCGTGACACACATCCGCAAATCACGCTTGTATAAGGGCTAGTTAATCGATTTTGATGATGTCGGCGGCTTTTTCGAGGATGTGGTCGGGCCGGTAGGGGAAGAGGGCGAGGTCATCTTCTTTTGTGATTCCGCTGAGGACGAGGGCGGTTTCTATTTCGGATTCGATGCCCATTCGGGCGAGTTTCTGGCGGAGTTCCTTGGGCGATTTTGCGGAACTGTTGGTGAGAAAGAGGAATTTCTTGGCTTGGCCTGGTCTTTGAGCCATTGGACGAAGTCTTTTGCTCCTTCGACGAGTCTGTCGCCGTGATAAATGACGCCGTCCATATCGCAGATGTAGCCGGTTTTTTCTCTGAGGCTTTTCATACCAATCTCTTGTATGCGCTATTCTTGGGATGCTGTCAACTCTGCGAAGAGTGTCAGGGGGGTTGTTTTTGTTATTTTTACTTTTGTGAATTGGCCGGCCAGGGATTGGGGGGCGTTAAATACTACTATGTAGTCGGTTGCGGTTCGGGCTACGAGTTGGGGGTTGTTTTGGTTTTCTGCGGCGTTTAGGTGGGGCTTCTTGCTTGGGCCTTCTATGAGGACTTTTACGGTTTTGCCGAGGAATTCACGGTTTAGTTCTTCGCTTATTTTTTCCTGCACTGCGAGGAGTTCTATGTTTCGGGCTTGCTTGACTTGAAGCGGGACGGTGTTTTGTAATCTCTTGTCGGCTGTGGTTCCCGGGCGGGGGGAGTATTTGAAGACGAAGCAGTTTCTGTAGCGTGCCTTTTTGACGAGTTCTACGGTTTGTTGGAAGTCTTGGTCGGTCTCGCCTGGGAAGCCTACGATTAGGTCTCCTGCGATTGCGATTTCGGGGACTATTGCGCGGGCCTTATCCAATAGGCTAAGATACCAGTCTGCGGTGTATCTTCGGTTCATTGCTTTTAGGATTTTGTCTGAGCCGCTCTGGGCTGGGATGTGGAGGTATGGGCAGACTTTGGGGGAATCGGCCATTACCTGTAATATTTCGTCGAAGTATTTCTCGGTTGGATAATTAGTGACGAATTTGATCCATTCGATGTCCTGGATTTCGGCGGCTTTGGCGAGGATGTCTGCGAGGGAGTATGTTTTTTCGGCTGCTTTGTATTCGTAGGAGTTGACTGCCTGGCCGAGGAGAGTTACCTGCTTTATGCCGTCGTCGGCGAGTCTTTTTATCTGGTCGATTATTGCTTGGGGCGGGCGGGAGACCTCGGGGCCGCGGACGTAGGGGACGATGCAGTATGTGCAGAACTTGTTGCAGCCCCGCATAACGCGGACGAAGGCCTGGCCGGGGATGCCTTTGGCTTCGATGCCGTAGGCGGACTCGAATTCTTCGAGTGCGTCGCTGTCGGGCTGAGGGGCGGGTTTGCGAATCTGCTCGGTTATCGCCAACTCCTTTTTGTTCTGTTCGATTACCTCTGTGATCAGGTCGGCGATTTGCGGTATCTGAGTCGGCCCGCAGACTATGTTGACGGCTTCGTGTTCGAGGAGTTTGTCGCCTAATCGCTGGGCCATGCAGCCAATGACGCCTACGATGAGGTCGGGTTTGGATTCCTTTATGTGCTTGAGGTGGCCTAAATGCGAGATTACCCGCTGCTCGGCGTGGTCGCGGACGGAACAAGTATTTATCAGAACGACGTCAGCCTCTTTGACGCTTTCGGTCAGATTGAAGCGTGCGTCCTTGAGCGCAGCAGTCACTAAGGCTGTGTCCAGCTTATTCATCTGGCACCCAAAGCTTTTGATGTGCAGTTTCATTGGATTCATTGGAGGTGGGAGTATAGCAGGTTGGATGTGGAAAATCAACGTGGTGGATTGGTGTGATAATGGAATGTGGGTTGGGTCGCCGTGCCGGCGAGCGCTAAACTATGTCGGCGACCGTTAAACTATGGGGCGATGCGGCGGCGTACGTAGATCAGCGCACGTCCAAGCGGAGTTTGAACGTGGCACCCTTGATGGGGCGGGCGAGTTAGTCTGATAATGCGCGGTTTAGTTTGCGTTGCAGGTCTTTTAGGCGGTTTGTTTCTTTGAAGCCTAATAGTGTTATTGGGAATGCTGTTTTGTTGTGGTTTAGGGGGTTGGTCATATCGACCCATTTGCTGCATTGGTCTCCGTCCGGGGTTCCTGGGATTGGTGAGAAGTCGGCTAACATTCCTCTTATTCCGAGGGAGTTTACGAATTGCATTGATTTTTCGAGTTGCTGGATGTCGCATTTTGGGTGGCCGAGGATTTGGTATGCGGTGATATTCTGTGGGTCTGCGCCGGCGGCTTTTAGGTGGTTGACTGCTGCGGTTAGTTCTTCTGAGGAGACTTTTGAGCCGGTTTGGCTTTGCCATTCTGCTGAGGCGCTCTCGAAGCCTAAGTAGAAGGTCTTGAAGCCGGCGCGGAGCATTAGTTGGGCTATCTCTCTGGTTATGAAGCGGGCGTTTAGGGCGTTTGGGGAGTGGAGATTCGCGACGCGTATTGCGTTATGGGCATCCCCAAGCTTCGCTTGAGGCTGCCACCCTTCGCTGGCTGGGGGTAGTAGATTGCCACAGTCGCTGCGCTCCTTCGCAATGACGGAGTCTTCGGGGGCGGTATTCTGGTTTATGATTTTGGTTAGGAAGGGGGTTAGGGCTTTTTCGGGTTTGAATAGTAGTGCGTCGTCGTAGAATGCAATGTTTTTTGCTCCGAGTTTGGTTAGTAGTTTGAATTCTGCGATGGCGCGGGTGGGTGGTCTTGTTGTGAATTTTTCGTAGGTTTTTGGCACTGAGCAGTATGTGCAATTGAATGGGCAGCCGTCGGTTAGTTTCAGGACTCCGACGTTGAGTCTTTTGTAGGCTTCCCATAGGGCGGGCTGGTCGAGGTCGGGTTCGAGGGCGAGGTAGTCCCAGAGGGGGGCGAGATTTGTGCCTTGTATGCACAGATTTGCGCCGAGTGTATCGGCGTGGTCGGGGCAGAGGGTTACGTAGTTGCCGCCGAGGACGATTTTGGCTTTTGGGTGAAACTTGCGAATATCTTCTATTACTTCTCGGACGCCTTGATACCAGTAGGTCATCGTTGTTTGGATTAGGACGTAATCGGGCGGGGTGGTATTGGCGAGGAAAGCGGTGAATATTTCTCGTGGCAGGCCGAAGCGGTGGAAGCGGCGGGGGATTTGATCGAGGCAGGGGGGGCTTGCGATTTGCTGCTGATAGAATTTGCCCCGGGCCCATTGGTCGAATTTCAGCGGCTTGTCGGCGAAATATGGATGGAGACGGTCGAGGTAGTCGAAGAGGGCGAAGTCGGCTTTGCCGCGGAGGTATCCGGCGATGCTGAGCAGGCCGTAGGGCTTTAGCCAGAAGTCATAGGCGGCGAAGTCGTAAATCGGCGGATTGACAAGCAGGATTTTCACTTTTTAGTCGGAGGCGGGTTTATACGGACGTCAGTTGAGTCTATCAGGCGAATAATGTCGGGGGCGTTGGGGGCGAAGGGGGTGTCGAGGGCGTCTATGGCTGCGTTGTGGACGTCGTCGAAGACGATTGCGTGTCGGTAGTCTGCGGCGGAGGTTGCGAGTCGGATGTTTTGGAATTTTAGGTTCTTGACGTGCCTGCAATAAAAGCCATAGGCGGGGAGTGTGCCGAACATTGTGCTTTCGGGGTACTTGGTCGGGATTTCGGGGATTTGTCGGGCGGCGTCTTCTTTTGTGCCTCCGCCGTCGAAGCCGAGGTTGACATTGCTGATAGTTATGTTTTCGACAGGGTGGCCTGGCAGGCCGGTGATCGAGCAGCCGATAGATGAGCAGTCGGTGGCTATTACGTTGCTGACGACGACATTGCGGAAATTGCCGACGGGCGGTTTGGGTTTGCCTTTTTCGTAGATGCGGGCGCGGTTGCCCAAGCGCATGAAGATGGGGACGGTGACGCCCTTTATTGTGATATTGGAGATTGCGATGCGGTCGAGCGTTCCGCCATCGACGATTTCGAGTGCCAGGCCCGCGAGGCCCCTTTGTTTGCCGTAAGTGACTTTCGAATATCGCGGTGAGCATATTGTGCAGTTGGCGATTGCGATATTCTGGAAACCGCCGCCTGATTCGGTGCCCATCTTGATGGAGTTGCAGTGGCTTGAGACGATGCAATCGGAGATTACGATGTTTTCGCAGGGGTTCGTCGAGAGGCTCTTGAGGACTATAGCGTCGTCGTCTGAGTCGATGTTGCAGCCGGTGATAGTGACGTCTCGGCAAGAATCGATATTTAGGCCGTCGTTATTGTATGCGACGTGGTTGAATACGGCGATGCCGCGAATCGTGAGGCGGTCGCAGTTTTGGTAGTGCTGCATCCAACAGCCGGCTGCTCGCAGGCGGACATCTTCGATGAGGACGTCGCGGCAGTTTTCGAGGTAGATATTCTTTGGTCTGGGGCCGTTTTTGTATTTGAAATTGGCCCCTTGTCCGTCTATGACGCCTCGGCCTCGGATTGCGATGTTTTCGAGGCCCTTGCCTGCGATGACTGCCCAGTAGCTGAATGTCTCGTTGTCGGCGTCCTTTAGCTTGCGGGGCGGGCCGTAGTCGGTTTTGTTCTTGCTGCCTAAGAGCGTACAGCCGGTATCGAGTTGTATCGTGACATTGCTCTCGAGATAGACGGTCCCGGTGAGCCATGTGCCGGGGGGCAGATAGACTGTTCCGCCTCCTTTTTCGGCGCATTTGTCGATGGCTTTTTGGATGGCTTTTGTGCAGAGGTCTTTGCCGCCGGGTTTGGCGTCGAAATCGCGGATGTCATATACGCTTTGGCCTGCTACAGCCAGGGAGGTCGTGCTTAGCAACACAGAAACCAAGATTAGGAACCTTGCCTTGCGATTCATTGTCATCTCCTGCCGTTCAGTTTTTCTTGTGACCACAGAACGGTCTCTTCAGCATTCGGTTTTCCGGTTTGGGCCGGTTGGATTCAGCAGCTATCCTTCCTCTACGACGTTGAATCCCATCAGGATACCGAGGTTTTTGATGTCTTGGGTGCGGTCTCCGAAGAATACGTCGCGATGGAGGAGCGCCATTACGCCCCCCTTAAGTATGCCGGCTCCCCAGTTGTTGAACATTTTGCGGGCATCGGCGACTTTGGTCCAAAATTGTGTTCTGCAGCCGAGTTCGTCGTGGGTGATCTTGAAGATTTTTCCTGTGGAGATTAGCATCGTATCGAGGTTGATGAACTTGGCGCAGGTGACGGTCTGTCCGATAGGCATCTCCACCTCGAGGGAGACTCCTCTTTCGCTGTCACTTTGGGTTCTGATTGTAAAAGGGAGGCGTTTCGAGTTTGGCCCGGCCATTTTTGTTGTGCAGGTGCAGTGGAAGTGGATCAGTGCGTTATTGGCGGTATCGATGACGGGGTCGCTTATGAAGCCCGGTATTCCGAATGCGTACTGGAATATCAGCATTGTAAGGGTGGAGTCGATGTCGCCCTCGCAGGCGCCGACCAGGCCGAGGTCGTTGAGCTTGCTGTAAGTGAGGCAGCATTTTGCCGGGCCTCCCATGCAGTTCGAGCTTGTGACGGCTTGAGTGCCTTTGGCGATCATTAGATTCTTCGTTGCGAGGTAGAATCGTGCCGAATTGATGATTTCATCTTTTGTAGGCTCGACGATCTTCTTTGCCTTGCTCAGCCAGTACTTTTGCGCCTCTGCCTCGGCGGCCTTGATGTCGATGGCCTTGTGGGCCTGCATGGTTTCCTCGACTGTGATGGGAATCATCTCGACGCCGAGCCTGGCTTTGACAAGTTTGGGGTCACAGGCCGGCTCTGTTCCGAGGGGTCCTCGCACGACGAGGATCTTTGTCTTTCGCAGGTGCGGCGCGACTCGCATCAGGCCGACGACCCTGTCGATCTCGGTCCAATCGCTGGTTGGCAGCAGGACGACTTTTTTGCCGGCCTTTTGCCATTGCGGGAAGTACATCCACCCGTGTCCGCTGAAGGGCTGTGAGAAGACGGCGGCGGGAACGCCGGTATCCAGAATCTTGCCCATAGTCTGTGCAGGGGCGCCTCCTCCGTGGCCTGAGAGGTGAAACATGATAACGCCGTCGGCGTCTTTGAGCTTTGGCAGGACTTTGCCGATTTCGGCAGGCGGCATCAGTTCTCCGCCGATGAATTTGACGTCGCCGAGCTTCTTCTCGATGCCGGCAAGGTAGTCGTCGAATTTCTTAATCTCGGCGGTGGGTCTGGAGAGGTATATTCCGCCTGTCCTGCCGATGAAAACCTTGTAGATTTTCACGGGCGGCATTTTTGGGGGCCAGTCCGGGTTTTCGGCGGCCTGTGCAATTTGATTGCCGAGCAGGACGGCACCCGCTCCGGCTGCCCCTACTGTCAGGAAATCCCGCCTATTCATTGCTGCGCTCATAATCAGTCTCCTTACAAAACAGGTCCAAACCGATAGACCTCTATATCGCATAACCACATTATCCAGTTGACTCAGGCACACAATAACCTCTCCGGACATCTTTTGTCAAACAGGATTTCGGCTACAAGCGGGCATGGGGTGTGGCCAGATTTTCTGGCAGGTGATTGGGGTATTCGTCAATACTCGATCATAAGGCACAACACAGCCGCTATCGTCATTGCGGGCAAAGGCCTTGCGGCGTATCGGCTGGCAGCTCGGCCCCACATTCACTGCAATGTTCTTCTTCAGCCATAATCGCACCTGCTTTCTTGATATTCCGTGTTTGCGCCAATTATTAAGGCAAACCGATAGAAATGTTACACTTTTGCAGGGCATTTTTTCCAGGGATATTGGTTCGGAAAGGCCGGCTGAACAGGGCGGTTCTCTGGGTCGTAAGAGCAATATGGACGTTGTTATAGGTGCTTGAGTGTGAATTCTGCTTATTTGCCGGCCCTGGAACCGGGCTTGGATGTTGCGGTATTCTCAAGATATGCGATGTTCGGCGGCGATTGCGTATTTGAGGCGAAAGTGCATTGACTTGGCGGGTTCGAATATGTTAGAATGAAATGATGGCTTATTCTGCGGGTTATCCGTTCAAGGCCGATAAACCGGAGTGATGGTGTGAAAATTCACGGCTTTAGATGCCCGTGAGAAAGGAAGTAGGAAGATGCACAGGTCTGTAGGTCTATATCTGCTTAGCTTGGTTCTGACCATTTCTATTGCCGGTTCCGTCTGCGCGATTTGCCTGGAAGGCGATCTGAGCGGCAACTGCGAGGTGAATTTCGAGGACGTCTTATTTCTTGGCGAGCAGTGGCTTGATCCTGCGGGCAGTGGCGCCGATATCATCGGCGGGGACGGAGTGAATATGGGGGACTTCGCGGCGCTGGCGAAGAACTGGGGCAAGAGACGCTCGAAAGTTATTATCAACGAAATTCACTACGATCCCGACGTCAAGGTTGAGCTTGTCGAGTACATCGAGCTTTATAATAGAAGTGCGTTCGACGTGGATATCAGCGAGTGGTATTTCAGCAACGGGATTTCTTATCAGTTTCCAGTCGGCACGATGTTGGGGGCGGGCGAGTATGTTGTTGTGGCTCAGACTCCTGAGCAGGTTCAAAGCAAATTCGGCGTGCCTGCGAATATAGTTTTCGGGCCGTGGGTGGGCAAGCTCAACAACGACGGCGAGCGGATTGTCTTGCGTGATTCGTACGGCGAGCAGATTGACGAGGTCGAATACAAGCTCGGCTTTCCGTGGCCGACAGTGGGGGGGGCTCCGGGGTACTCGATTGAATTGGTTAATCCGGCGCAGGATAACGACCTCGGCGGGAGTTGGCGTCCGAGCGAGCCGGATTATGTTACTGAACCGACGACGCTCTTAGAAGAGGGGGCAAGATGGAGATACTTCGAGGGTTACAGCGAGGCATCCGAGCCCAATACGAGGCAGTGGCGCGAGATTGATTTTGATGATTCATCGTGGCCGGAGGGCGATCTGTTTATCGGTTACGGTGAAGGCTTCATAAGCACGCCGTTGGATATGCAAGGCAACTATGCGTCGGTCTATCTGCGCAAGGAATTCGAGGTGGACGACGTTGGCGCAATCGGGGGTCTGGAGCTTGACGCGATTTATGATGACGGATTCAATGCGTACATAAACAAGCAGCATGTGCGCAACGTGAATATGCAAGCGGACGAGATGCCCTACAACGGCACTGCCATGGGCGCTCGCGAAGACCATAACTGGAACACGTTTACTCTGCCTACTCCTTCGGGCTATCTTAAACAAGGGACGAATGTGCTTGCTATTCATCTCCATAACGCATCTCTCGGCGGTTCTTCTGATTGTTTTCTTGACGTTCGCCTTGAAGGGACGCCTCTGCCTGCGGGGCCCTCGCCGGGCAGGAGGAACACCTCTTATACGGATAATACGCCGCCTCATATGCGCCAAGTCAATCACAGCCCTGAGCAGCCTCGAAGCGGGGAGGACGTTACGATAACGGCGAAAGTGACGGATTCCGATGGCGTTGAATACGTTATGCTTTTCTACCAGCGTATAGACCCCGGCAGTTATATTGAGCTTAACGATTCGGCATACGAGACGAATTGGGGCATGGCCGCAATGAACGATGACGGGACGGACGGCGATGAAGAAGCGGGCGACGATATCTGGACGGTCGTGCTTGACGGGTCGAATCAGACGCACCGACGGCTTGTGCGGTATCGGATTTATGCGTGGGATTACCTGGGTCTGGAGACGAGGGCCCCGTACAGGTATGACTATGAGAATGAGCCGGTGCCGAATTTTGCATATTTTGTTTATGACGGCGTTCCGGCGTGGAGCGGTGCGGCTCGGCCGGGAACTACGCCGGTCGTGCAGTACAGCACAGAGGTCCTGACGAAAGTGCCGGTTTATCACGTTATCTCGAAGCACCAGGATGTTGTCGATGCGCTTCACATGCCGGGCAATGCAATAAGTGAGTATTGGGGTGACACGTACAAGTGGTATGGCACGCTGATTTACGATGGGGAAGTCTATGACCACATACGCTACCGGGCGCGGGGTGGGTGCTGGCGGTACTCGATGGGCAAGAACATGTGGAAGTTCGATTTCAACCGAGGGCAGAGCTTTCAGGCGCGGGACGACTACGGCAAGAAATACGACACGAAATGGGACAAGTTGAACTTCTCGGCCTGTATTCAGCAGGGCGACTATCAGCATCGCGGCGAGCAGGGGATGTTCGAGGCGGCGGGTTTCTTGCTGTTCAATCTAATGGGCGTTGAGGCTCCAAAGAGCAACTGGCTCCATCTCCGCGTTATAGACAACTACACAGAGTCCAGCCCTTCGCAGTATGACGGCGACTTCTGGGGACTTTATATGACGCTCGAGCAGATGGATGGGCGATTTTTGGATGAACACCTGCTGCCGGACGGCAATCTGTACAAAATCGACGGCCACGACGCAGAGTCGAACAATCAGGGGCCGACCGCTGTTACCGACTACTCCGACTTCGATACTTTGAAGAATGACGGCTATTACGGCAGTTCCAATCCGAGCGAGCAGTGGTGGCGCGACAATGTCGATCTTGATCGCTATTACGGGTACCGGTGTGTTGTCGAGGGTATCCACCACGGTGACATTGCCTACGGCAAGAACTGGTTTTTCTACCTCAATCCGGACACCAATATCTGGTCTATGCTGCCCTGGGACCTGGATTTGACCTGGGCGAACAACATGTACGGGAACGGAGAAGACGTGTTCAAGAGTCAGGGCTCGATTTTCTCGCGTTCGGCGCTTCTTATAGAATACCGCAATCGGCTGCGGGAATTTTACGATCTGCTCTACAACACCGAGCAGATGAATCTTCTGCTTGATGAGCTGGCGGGGTTCATCGACGATCCTGCCGGCGGCCCTTCGATGGTCGATGCGGACCGTGCGATGTGGGACTACAATCCTATTATGGTCTCGTCGGTTATCAATCCGAGCAAGGCCGGGCAGGGGCGATTCTATCAGAAGGCCGGGACGAGAGATTTTCCCGGGATGGTCCGGATTATGAAGAACTATGTAACCGGGTACAAGGCGTTCGATACATATTTTGAGGACACGTCCGCTCCGTACGCTCCGACTATTTTCTACGAAGGAGAGCCCGGATATCCGATCAATACTCTTCAGTTCAGGACATCGTTTTTCAGCGACCCGCAGGGCGGCGGGACTTTTGCGGCGATGAAGTGGCGCATTGCGGAAGTTACCGACCAGAGCAGTCCGAGTTACGATATTGGTGATCGGAGGAAGTATGAGATCGAGAGCGTTTGGGAGAGCGATGAGATAACCGTATTCCGACCCGACATGCGCATTCCCGCTATCGCGGTCAGGGAGGGACATGCCTATCGTGTTCGCTGCAAGATGAAAGATACGAGCGGGCGATGGGGTCACTGGTCCGGCCCGATAGAGTTTATCGCCGGCGAGGCGGTTTCGATAGGAGTTCTCGACGGGCTGCGTATAACCGAGATGATGTATAATCCCGCCGATGCGGATACGTCGTCAGGTGAATTGAATCTGGACAACGACGAGTTCGAGTTCATCGAATTGAAGAATGTCGGCGGGGAGGTTTTGGACTTGACATACGTATCGTTTATTGAGGGCATTACGTTTGATTTCAACGACAGTGATGTTACGAGCCTTGGGCCGGGCGAGTTTGTGCTGGTGGTCAGGAACAAGGCCGCTTTCGAGTCACGGTATGGAACGGGTTTATCCGATATCATCGCCGGCCAATATATTGACACTGACACGAAGCTGTCGAACAGCGGGGAGACAGTTTACTTGATTGATGTCTGGAATGGGACTATTGCGGAGTTTTCGTACAGCGACGGCCGGGGCTGGCCTTTGCCGGCCGACGGCAGCGGGCATTCGCAGGTTCCTCTTGCCTCTGCGATACCCATAGAGCCGCAGGGCTCTCTCAACTACGGGGGGAACTGGCGTCACAGCACTTATATAGGCGGCTCGCCGGGCCAGGACGATCCCGAGCTTGCAAGTTCTGTAGTGGTCAACGAGGTCATGGCGCATACGGACTACGATAATCCGGCGCATCCCGAGCACGAT
>JAUVXL010000156.1 GCA_030603595.1 Sedimentisphaerales bacterium
ACCAGAACTCCACACGAGCAAGTCGAGAAAACCGAGCTTGTCAATGAGCTAACAGAAGCAATCACCCAATTGGACCAAAGACAACGCCAGATTGTGGTGCTCTACTACCAGCAGCAACTGACTATGAAGCAGATAGCGGAAGTCTTCGGCATCACCGAACCACGCGTCAGTCAACTACACGCAAGTGCTCTGTTCAATTTGTCACTGAAATTGAGGCAATGGAAAGATGGCAGATAGCAATTACAATATGATAAAGCCTGTCGAAAGCCTGCAAAACGTCGCAGGTTTAACTCCGGTAAAGGAACGAAAAGAGAGAAACCGCCAAAAAGATCAGAAAGAGAAGAGTCAAAAGGAGCACGAACAGATACCAGATGAAGCACTCCAGGCCGAGCCCGGCAATCAAACCGCAGGACAACAGGACGACCCTAATTCTATCGATTACTGCGCCTGACTATAGCGGCCCTTTTCAACTATATCCGCCGCGGCGGAAAAGATAAGCCAATACTATGCGAAAAAATCAAGCAAATCTCTTAAAAAGCAACGAAGTCAAACTCGAAGGCCAATTCCATCTCGACGCCGGACCCACTGCGGCGCCGCCGCAACAGCAGGCAAATCCGACCCTTGCGGCATCCCAGGTGCGCATCCTGGAAAACCATACGGAATATGCCCTCATCGAGCTTACCTGCACCTGTGGTAACAAATCCCATATCAGATGTCAGTACGAGGACCACCAATCGACAGAAGATGAACCGCAACAAAACTAACGAGGAAAACGAAATGCGAAACAAAAAGAACAATATGCTCTACATCATTCTCCCGGCCGTCGGCCTGCTGTGTGCCGGCTGTACAGTTGAAAGGCCAATCGAAGGCATGCTCAACCCGGGACCCACCGGCGTAGCAATCGGAAAGGCGGACGTGTCCGGCAGATTCCAGGATGCCGCCACAGGCAACCCCTCGGCAGTTGAATCTGCAATGGAACTGTCCGGAAAATACGCAAAACTCGTCGAGGAAACGACGGCCCTCAAGGCCGACAATCAAAGGCTCAGCGGCGAAAACCTGCTCCTAAAAAACCAACTCGCCCCCTGCCGCAACAACCTAACCCAGACTCAGAAGGAACTGGCCGAAGCCAACGACCTACTGATTGAAATGCGCATCGAAATGAATAACTGGAAGTCCAACATCCTCGGCTTTAGAGACGAAATGAGAAATGCCGACAACGCACAACTCGACGCTCTGGTCAAGATACTCGAAGTCCTCGGAGGACAGGCAAAGGTCGATTCGACCATTGACCTCAACGAACTGTCAACAACAAATTCGCTGGAAGACCCCAATCACCCCCAACCTGCATTGCAGGCCGGGACTCCCGCAGAGCAGGTAAATGGATAGCGAAAAATGACACTACTACCCACAACTAAACGATTTGTCATTCCCGCAAAGCTTGTCCTCGACCCAGATCGGGGAGCGGGAATCCATTTTGTCCGGCCCGCCGGCACCGGTAAACACGGGCAAGGATGCCCGTGCCACTACGCAGTTTTGCACGCTGTAATTCTGCTTGTCCTTGGCTCCATCTCCGGCTGCCACGTCATCTACAAGCCGGCCGGGCATGAACCGGACTATTATTACGTCAACCCGCAAAAGAATCTGACAACCATCGGAAGGGCCGTCCTCGTCGAGCTCGACAACGATTCAACCTACCCACACATCGCTGCCGATGTCACAGACGCACTCTTCCAGGCACTGCAGAAGAAACAGGTCTTTAGCATCGGCGCCATCACTCAGACGGACCCCGCGTGGCGCAGCCTCCAAGTGGATGCGGCTGCTCCATACTCCTTCAAACAACTCGGCACAATGCGAAAGACGCTGAACTGCAATGCCATCCTCACGGGAACCGTCACGGCATACCGGCCCTATCCACATTTGAGCATCGGACTGAAACTAAAGCTCATTGACCTCTCCGACGGCCAACTGCTCTGGGCCTTCGAACAAATCTGGGACACTGCCGACAAAACAACCGAAAAGAGAATCAAAGACTATTTCCACGCACAGGTACGCTCCGAAATCACCCCGTTGCACGAACAATTGATCGTCGTCAGCTCCCTGAAATTTGTCAAATTTGTCGCCTATGAGGTGGCCAAAACAATGTAGCACAAGGAGTGAAATGGCAAAACACCGCAATTCGGCAATAACCAGCCGGGACTTTAGAAAAAAACTGTAAAAAATGACAAAAATATCATAAAGTTATGGCCAAAACACACGAAAATAGCTTATGAAATCGGAATTATAAGAGAACAATACTGAAATGATAGACAAAATAGACGCCAATCAGATTAGAGAAATACTGGAGAAATCCGCCGCTCAACTCCCGGATCCGAACACTTCCCCGGTCAACACCCGAACCGACGCATCACTCCAGACGGATTTCGCATCCCTGGTTGAAAACGCCGGCCAACCCCCGCAAACAGATGCCCAAGCCGTCCGGCAGGCCAGGGAACTTCTGGCATCCGGACAACTCGATACCCCACAGAACATCAGAGCCGCTGCACAGGACATTGTGGACTATGGCATATAGGATTCTTTGAAATAAAATACGATATCCAAAGGCTGACCAAGGAAGGTCTTCACAACAGCCTTAGAAGGATTCATAAACTCGGCGAGGAAACGCGTACAACTGGCCCCCACCAGTTATCCCACCTCGCCGTTTTTTTTATTCCAATTCGGCCCGCCCACGTAGAATAGCAACCGGTAGCCCGATAATGCTATCGGAGCCACAGCATTCATCGTATTCGCAATGCCGATATTATCTGAGGCACTACCTGAAGAATTTGGTGTGAAATCGACCGAAAGGACCGCTGATCACGCAAGGCAATCGAGAAGCAGCCCCGCAGCACTCTCCCCGAAAGGAGCCCTCACTGCGTTCGCCCGAAATGTGTAACCGCTTGAATTGCTGGGGGGCTCGAATCCGGAGCGGGCACTGTCAACACTGCGATCCACAGAGTGATCGGTATTATGCCGCCTGCCCTGCGACACATCACCGCCCCTCTTCAAAGGAACCGACCGGACAACTCTGCATGAAATTCTTTTCACCAATTCGTCATACCCCCATTCGTTTTTATTTTAACACATTCGAACGCACAAGTCAAGCAAAATACCCCTATCCTCAGGCAAGACAGCCCCCAGATCCGAATCCTGCCGTCCTCTCTCCGCCCCAAGCGATATTATAGGATGATCGATACCAAATTTATGATGGACACCGCCGGAATCGTCAGACAACTGTAGTGTTATGAGTGTCCGAAAGGGCCCTGTAAATGCACATCATCGCTAATTGCCCGCAATGCGGCCACAGCCAGCGCCTCGACGCAACCGCAGCCGACAGAAGAATAAAATGCCTAAAGTGCCGTAAGTTGTTCAGTATCCCCAGCCTCGAAGAAATACCAAAGGCAACCGAAGCAATAAAACGAGCAAAAGGAGCAATCTACGTGGACCAAAACGGAAAAACCTATGGCTAATCGCCCTGGCGCTCGCGCAATTGGCGAAGAAGCCTTCTTTCCAGATAGCGAATTCTGGACTTGGAGCCGCCCAACGGAAAGCTTCCCATCCGGGCGATGGTCGATCGACCGATGCTGGAGATCATCGGCAATGACGGACGAGTTTACATCACCGCCGCCAAGCCGGATCAAGGCGACGTAAATATCGTAAAAGCCTTTGCTGACGCAGGCAGAGGCGGAGGCAGAAAAACCTTCGTGGGAAATAGTCAAGGGAGATATGGTAACTCGTTGTAACCGATCAGGGCCGTGCCGCGTGGGCGACCGGCCCGGAATTTCAGTTAGAGGACAACAAGGACGCGGGCGATCCCGTTCGCTGCGGATGGCTGTATGCACTATACCAGCCCCCGATCGACCCCAAGACAGGCAGGACGCTCGACGCCACAAAACCCGCGGGCCGGTGGAATCACATCCGTCTGCTCATAAGCCCGGAAAAGTGCGAGCACAAGATCAACGGCGTGAAGTACTTCGAGTACGTCCTGGGCAGCGAGGACTTCAAACAACGCGTGGCCGCCAGCAAGTTTCGCAGGATGTCGCTCTTTGCCAAATCCAACCTCGGCTACATCGCCCTCCAGGGTGACCACGGACAGGTCTCATTCCGCAATATCAAGATCCGCCCGATCAAGGCCAGGTAGAAATTCAGCGAAAAGAGGGGGACGCCCGATCTCCCAAGAACCGGTTCATGTTCGTATCATAATACCCCTTGTAACATCGGTGCCGAGAGAAACCAAGCTCATAAATTATCACCTTTTACCGGTGAAATCGAACTGCATATTGTGCTATTATATAAGTCTTAGTGTGCAGGAGTACTGTTTATGTTCTCATCTGGGAAATGTCGGCTTACAAAAACATCCGAACCGTCTCGATTTGAAAAGGACTCAGAAAATGAAGATATCAAAACACCTCGCTATCTTGTCGATCGTTTTCCTTGCGGCATTGGCTGACACCCCTCGCATCGCGGCGGAATCCCATCCGAAAGCGAAGAATGAACTTGTGCGAAAAGGCCTCATCCTGGATCTCGACGCCGATAGAGGAATCAAAGCGGTCAACGGACGAGTCGCATCCTGGAAGAATCAGGTGGAGGGCAAGGCCAAGGCTTTTATAGCCACCAGAGATAGCAGCCACGAGAAAGGCGCCGGATACCCCGCGCTAAAAGAGAGAGTCGCAGCCATCGGCGGTCACAACACCGTTGTCTTCAAACGACAGGAACTGATCAACAGCCATGAAGACGCCTTTGACCGTCTTATCACCGGCAGCGGCTACACCTGGTTCTCGGTGATGTGCGTTTACCCCCAGGTCTCCGGGCTAAAAGACGTGAATTCATTCTTCGGGAACCTCAAGAATGGCGGAAAGTATGAAGGATTCTGGGCCGGGCTCAAGGACGACAACACGCTTTGGACAGGCTCTCGAAACGGCGTCACCTTCGGCCGATGGGACCGGAACAACCCTCAGGTCATCGGCCCCAAACTCCGGGAGAACCGCTACTATGTAATCGCCGGCCGCATGGGCGCAGGCGCCGGGGAAGTCACCATTGAGTTCTTTGTCAACGGGACCAAACCGGTGGCCTCGGCGCCGTTCCCGGTCAATCCGGACGCCAACCCGTCCAAAATGGCGATTGGACAGGAACGTGACGCAACCAACCACCCGGGCCACGAGTCATTCGACGGCGAACTGGCCCGCCTGCTCGTGTGGGATCGCCCGCTGAGCAACAAGGAGTTTGAGAAGGTATTAGCCTTCTTGAAAAAAAACTACGCGTTGTCACCTTAGCATATTCCGGCTTGGCCGCAAGACGCAAGAACTCATACATGCCACGAGCTTCGCTTGGCGCGGGACAAAAGTCTGTTAGCTTGCTCGTTCCCGGTAAACCTTTCTGCAATCGGATCCCATGTCAACTCTTGCCCATGGCCCCTATCGCATCAACGATCTGGGGCGGGCTCTTGATTCCGACAACAGCCACATCGATTCCCGGATGCATCAGCGTAGCTGTCAGGACCAACTGATAGATGGAGAGTTGATATTTGTTCGCGAGCGGCTCCAAGCTTTTTACTGCTGCTGCAATCGCCTGGAAACGTTGGCCCTGAAAATCGGGGTGGTTCTTCCGGAAATCGGTGAAGGTCTCACTGCCCATGTATTTGCCGGTGAGCAGCCCTTTGTGCATAGGCGAATAGACCATCACAGCGACGTTCTCGGCTTGGCAATAGGGTAGCAAGTCGCTCTCAATGTCCGTATCCACCAGACTATAACGTGGCTGAATAGCCTCATAGGCTCCGAAACGCCGTTGTGCTCTGAACTGCTCAACCGTGTGATTGCTAACGCCGTAATTTCGGATCTTGCCCTGCTTCTCCAACAAATCCATAGTTTCGGCCACTTCCGCCACAGGCGTCAACGGATCGAACATGTGAAGCAGATACAGGTCGATTGTCTCGATACCCATGCGCTGCAGTTGCAGGTCGCAGCGTTGCCGTATGTGCGCAGGCGACAAGTCGGGGTAACGTGAACCGTCCGGATTGAAGTGGTTGAATACTTTGGTACAGATCACGACGGCATCGCGGGGCTTGCCAGCCAAGAATTCTCCGACGACTGTCTCAGCATACCCGTCTCCGTAGGCATCTGCCGTATCGAAGAAGTTTATCCCGGCGTCGAATGCTACGTTCATAGCAGCTAATACATCTGTTTTAGACTGTTCGCCCCAAAAACGAGGGCTCAGTTGCCACGTGCCAAAGCATATTGGTGAGACTTCCAATCCCGTAGAACCGAGAACAATACGATGGCTCATTTTATACTCCTTGTTGCATTCTTGCCTTTTGTTGTCAGACACTTTTCGGAATTATAACCTCTTACTTTAGACTTGCCATGAAACGAATGGGCCGAGACAATATAGGCTATCGAAGGAAGAACATGACACGTGTTAGATTAGAATAAACTCGCCAAACCTCTTCGGATGTACGAAGTAATGATTATCGCGGTTTCCCAAACTGTCGCGTGTATTTAGCGTTCTGGCGAATCTGGTCGCTATACCGAGGATACATGCCGACGATCACACCGTCGGTTGGCTTTATATGCTCGAAGGCGAACTTGAAAGCTGCTTCAACCTTGTGATCGCTACCGCACATCCGGCCAGCCGCCAGTATCTTGAAGCCCAGGCAAGGTTGGTCTGCCTGGCGGATCACGTTGGTCATGGCCATCGGGTCTGAGGCAAAGAATGGATAACCAACCTGGAGCGTGACGACCGGGGGCATTTTCTCAAGTTCTTGGGGCGTCCTGGTGAGGTAGTAAAAGCACGTCATGAAGAGATCTACGTCCCAGCCTTCGTCGGCGACCTGCTTGATGCAATCAGGATTGTGGGCCGAAACACCGGCCAAAACGCCGGCATCGTGGACACGTTTGATAAAATCATGGACCTCCCGGCTTTTACCTTGTCGAAAAAGCCTGTCGGTAACCCCACCGTGGTGGACGATGGCAATGGGGCCGGTGTCCTTGACAATCTGCTTGATCGAAGTCTGCGGTTCTCCTCCGGCGTGGAGACAGATGAGTTTCATCTTCGATGCTCGATCCCGCAGCTTTCTGGGGACATCGGCCGTTTTGTCTCGGTAGCTAAATTGGTGGGCGTTGATCCCAGCACGCTCGCACCTCAAAAGGAACTCGACCGTTTGCTCAGGGGTGAAGTACTCCCGCATGTGCTGGTCCAAGATTGGGCCCATATAGGAATATCCCAGGATAGGATTGCACCCGGCGATCAGACGGGTGATGTGGTGGTCGCCAAGGCGTATAGTAGGCAGCGGTGGCGCAGGTGAAGTGGTATCTGCCGACGAAGGATCCTCTGCCCGGCATGAATTGCCGAGAGCCAGGGCCGAACCGGTTGCAGTTGCCGAAAGCCTTGAGAGAAACTCCCTACGCCCGATCCCTTGTTCTTCGTGTTTGTCTGAACCCATGTTGGCCTCCTACGCCCGTCCCAGAGTCTTGAGGTGCTTCTTTGTCTTTTTCAGTCCCATTCTGGAAGCCTTCTTCTTCACGTTGTCCAAGGGCCTGCCGAGCCTGGCCGCCACTTGGGCCGTAGGGTTATTCGGGAACATTTTCTTAAGCAACGTGATTTCGGCCTTGGTCCAAGTACCCTTGGTCATCTTTTTGCGCGCCATAATGTAATTCCTTCATTCAAGTCCGATCAGATTCTCTTTGCTAACACGGTAGTATTGTAGTCGCCACAATAGCTGTGGGCAACATATTCCCTCTTGGGCAATTTGGCGAGCCAATGGCGATTCGCCTTCTTGATGAGCGAATCGCCGATAGAGTGGTTCGGGAGTGTACTTCTATGTTGGAAGTGCGCACCCTGAGCATTATCTCCTCTCCTCGGCCCGCAAGGGGTTATCGAGAATCTGTTTTGACTAACTCGGGAAGTCTATTATGATTGGACTGATGTTCGCAAAGCAAAGCTCAAGTGGTGACCGGGAAGATCGCGAGATATTAACGTGCAGCGAAACGGCTCGATACAATTAGTAATGGAGTGTTACAAATGGACCAGCGTGAGAAGCCAGTTAGGATATCATTGCCTTGTGTTATCAGGGCCTCGAAAGCCTTCATAGTCATTGTACTTCTGGTCATTTCGGCCGCAAACTGTGGCTATTGCGAGGAGATGGCTTTTTTCGTCTCACCGCAAGGCAGCGACGCTCACTCCGGAACTAAGACTCAGCCGTTCAAGACTCTTGAGGCGGCCCGTGATGCAGTGCGTAAGTCCGACCACGAGCAGAAGGCAACCGTTTGGCTGAGAGCCGGTGTGCATGAACGGAGATCGCCTTTCAATTTGACAGCCGAGGAATCGGGAAGTCCCGGAAAGCCGGTAATCTACCGTGCGTGGCCGGGCGAGGAAGTGCGGATTGTCGGCGGCAAGCTGGTGAATGGGTGGAAGCCTGTGACCGATGAAACGGTTCTCAGGCGACTCGTTCCCGAGGCCAGGGGTAGTGTACTCCAAGTTGGCCTCAAGACGCTTGGCCTCGAGGACTACGGCCAGGTAAAAGGCGGCGGCATCGAGCTATTCTTCGACGACAAGCCGATGACGCTGGCAAGGTGGCCCAACGAGGGATTCGTCAAGATCGTCGGTCTGGTTGAACCTGACACGGTCAACGTAAGAGGCACAAAGGGCAGCAAGACCGGGAAGTTCATGTACGAGGGCGATAGGCCGAAGCGATGGACCCACGAAAACGATGTTTGGGTCCATGGCTACTGGTTCTGGGATTGGTCGGACGAAAGGCAAAAAGTCGATTCGATCGATACCGAGAAACGCATTATCTCCGTTGTGCCGCCTTTTCACGGCTACGGCTACCGTATCGGCCAATGGTTCTACGGGATGAATATCCTGGCGGAACTCGACGCGCCCGGCGAGTGGTATCTTGATCGCGAGACGGGCATCCTTTACTTCTGGCCGCCGACGCCCATCGAGAAGGGACGTGCGGTCGTCTCCGTGTCGGACACACTTATGAATCTGACCGATGTCTCGCATGTGGTCATACAGGGCGTGATCTTCGAAGTGGCCCGCGGTACGGCCATCGTGTTGAAGGGCTGCACGCAAACGCAAATCGCCGGATGCGTGCTGCGCAACCTGGGGAGCGTGGCTGTAAGGATCGAAGGTGGCAGCAAGAATGGCGTCGTGGCTTGCGATATCTACGGCACTGGCAGCGGCGGTATTGTTTTGCGGGGCGGCGAGCGGTCGTCACTCACGCCCGGCGGACACTTTGCAGACAATAACCACATCCACCACTATGGCCGTTGGAACCGCATGTACACGCCCGCAATTGCAATTAACGGCGTCGGTAACCGGGCAGCGCACAACCTCATCCATGACGCTCCGCACATGGCCATTTCGTTCGGCGGCAACGACCACTTAATCGAGTTCAACGAAATCCACAACGTCTGCCTGGAGTCAAACGACGCCGGGGCCATCTATGCCGGCCGAGACTGGACCATGCGGGGCACGGTCATCCGCCATAACTATCTTCACGACATCACCGGATTCAGGGGACGCGGATGCGTCGGCGTCTATCTCGACGACATGTTCTGCGGCACAAAGATATATGGCAACGTCTTTTACCGAGTCACGCGGGCAGCTTTCATCGGAGGCGGGCGCGACTGTATCGTCGAGAACAACATTTTCGTGGACTGTCAACCATCGTTGCACATCGACGCGCGCGCTATGAGTTGGGCAGGCTACCACGTGAATACCACCATGACGCAACGGCTGAAGGCCATGCCCTACACGTCCGAGTTGTGGAAGAGGCGCTACCCTAAGCTCGCGAACATACTGAAAGACGAGCCGGCGGCGCCCAAAGGCAACATCGTTGCTCGCAACATATCGTACGGCGGGCGCTGGGACGAAGTGAATAACGATGCGCGACCTTACATCGCGTTTTCGGACAATTGTGTGGATCAGAATCCTCTTTTCGAGGGGACGCCGCCAAGAACCTTCCATCTTCGTGACGACTCGCCGGCTTACCGGATCGGTTTCAAACCGATACCGTTCGAGAAGATCGGTTTATATGAGGATGAGTCTCGTACGGAACTTCCCTCAAAATGACGTGTTCCTGCGGATACCCGCAAAACGAGTCTTAGTTCAGCATGCGCTTGTCACACAAGCATCGAACCACTGTAAAACCGGCAAATTTCCATTGCATGTGTCCTGAAAAAACGAGATATAACCGAAAGTTGTGGATGGAAATGTGATGAGGGTGGTGTATCCTTGTTGTCTTGTTTAAGAATCCAATAGATTTTTTGGGCGAAAAATGGGGGTGGGTAGGGAAAAACGGGGACTTTTTTTGGGATTTTCGGTCTTGACCTTTGTTTTTGGGCTTAGAACGGGGATTTTTTGGGGTGCGATTGGACACCTGGTTTTTGGGAATTGGGGTGACATTTGGGGTTAAGTGGTTTATTGGTAAGGGGTTAAGTGGCG
>JAUVXL010000165.1 GCA_030603595.1 Sedimentisphaerales bacterium
GTTGCCACGCCGACGTGCGTAAGGATCCTTCGCATAGGCGATACGTTCAGGGGCTTCCACTACCGCAACGGCGAATGGGTGCAACAAGGCGCAGCCGTTACCATCCCGATGAGCGAGAATGTCTATATCGGCATGGCTGTGTGTTCGCACGAGTACAACTTCTCGTGCACCGCCACCTTCGACCGAGCCTGTCCGGCGGAGTTCATCCCCATGGACCTCTTGGACGATAAGGCGATCAACTTCAAGGATTACGCCGTGCTGATGAATCAGTGGCTCGACAAAGTGCTCTGGCCGTAAACGCTATCGATACGCCGGTCGAATCGGCGTTCTCAAGGCAATGCAACATAGATTTGTATTAGTCCGGGGCCTATTCCAGGTGACTTGGAATAGGCCCCGGTTGTTTCCCAATTCTCGAGAGTATCGCATCAGGCCCAATGGCTTTCCCGGCGCCTTGGATCCGATTACGGTCTTCGTTTCCTCAATAACGCGAAACCGCCCAGCCCGAGCAATATGCAGGTTGTCGGCTCGGGGATCGCTGTTATGTCCACGGTTATCCGGTCGAGTTCGGCTCCGTTGCCCAAAAGCACCATATCGAAGTCGCCGCCGTTCGGGGAACAGAGAATCTCAAAAGTCAGAGAGCCGCCTATATCGCCATCGTCGGGCGTCCAAGACCCGATTATGGTCTGAGCGACCGGTTCGAGAAGAAGATCGCCGTCGCACTCCGTCGCCAGTGTGATGTTGGTGAGCACTTCTATGCCCGTCATCACGGCATCGACGATAGCGTCCTGAATCTCAGCGCTGGATAGGCTCAGGTCGTTGAGCAGTCTGCCGCCTGTGCCGCTCGTCAGATAGGTTGCCTGGTTATCACCGCCATAGTCCCTGTCGAGCCCTTCGCCGGAGGCGGCCAGGTTCAGGCCGAAAGCCAGTATTCCCTTGGCATTGAGAGCGGCGAGGGCCTCGTTAAGCGATGGGTAGTAATCCGGCGGGCCGTCGCCGCCTTCGCCGAAATAGTGTCCCTCGACGTCACCGGCCCAGACGACAATTTTCTGAGCGTCGGCGCGTCCGTTGAAACCGAGATCGCCTGAAGGCGTTAGCCAGTTGCCGGCCAGATTGACCATTGCCTTCAACTGACTCTCAGGCGGATCGTATCCGCCCACGGCGTACATGCTGTTAATAGCGGATCCTACGGCGGCCATGTCGCTGGTGAACGCCTGACGCAGGTTTACTCCGTAATTCGTGTAGTTGCCCCAGTCCCTGTAGTCTTTGTAGTCGGCGACGCCGTATTCAACGTCCACGCCGGGCAGCGAAGCATCGATACCGGAAAGGATATCATCAAGTGCCGCTCTGACGCCGCTAATGTAACCTCCCATACTCCCGGTGGAATCCGTTAGAAACAAGACGTCCGCCTTGGCCGAACCGCTTGTGATATTAGCGGTGTAATCCACCGTGTACGTTTGGGGATCTCCGGAACCGGGAACGGGCGCGATGCTGTTGGGAATGATCGAGCCGGTGATAGCAGCCCAGGCGCCGGTGGTTATCGTAAGAACGAGGATCGAACAGAGGGCGTAGCTTTTCATCATCATTTCTCCGAGAAAGCAACCTGTCAAGAGCGCCGTCCATGCGCGTCGGCTTAGGCGTGGCGGGCAAATCCACCACTCCTCCATGACAACTACCAATCTATCACGCATTAACGCAGGGTGTCAAGAAAAAAGTCCGGTAAAAAGCGGTATGGCCTTGAGAAACATGGAATAGGGCTACAAAAGCGGGTTTTGCGTCCGAGAAAACAGCCCGACTCAAAGGGGTTGCAAGCTGGAATTCGAGGAGATTATAGGCGGTTCTTCGAACGCAAAGCGGCTGTTAGAGGGATTATGCGGGTTCGCGTGTGTGCCTTGAGACGAAAAGCAAGGGGCTGAAAGCACGTCGCTGACAGCCCAAAAAAGGTTTCACACCTCTTCCGCCCAGTGTGATTCACTTGCTCTTTTAAGCGTATTCTACCAAATAGCCTAAGTGCGAATCTATCGTGGTAACTACGTGGTTTTGGCTTTTTTTTCGCAAGGACCTGCGTTTTTGGACCAATAACGGAAGTGACGTTTTTTCCAGTAGCAGGAAAAAACCAAGCCGAGGCGCGGATGAAGGATATACGACATCCGATATACGACACACGACATCCGATATACCACATACGATCTCATCGCGGCCAGAGAAGATTTGTGCGGTCGGCGGCAATATCCCGCTTGTCCTCGGTAAAATACCACGCTGTCGCAAGCGTTTCACATTAATATGACCAGAAATACCTCACACCCAGGACAAGTTCACTTCTTTGCGTGTGGAAAGTCAAGTGAAATCGGGGTCAATGCCGCCACTGAGTTCAAGGCAGAGCATGTGGGTATCGGGAAATGTCTTGTTCAGAGTGCGTGATGTTAGTATTGTGTTTAACCATGACTGACAAACTGCCTAAACTTAACAGCGATATTGCGGATATTTCTGCGTGGGTCGATATCGATAAGGTCCCGTGGGTTATTGCGGGGCCTTGTAGTGCCGAGTCGGCTGAGCAGGTTATGGCGACTGCCGTGGAGGTTGCGAAATCGCCTAACGTTAAGGTGTTTCGGGCGGGGGCATGGAAGCCTCGGACCCGGCCTGATACGTTCGAAGGCGTCGGTGTCGAGGCGCTTGAATGGCTCAAACAGGCCAAAGAACGGACCGGCCTGCTGACTACCACCGAGGTCGCCACGCCCAGGCACGTCGAGTTGTGCCTCGAAAAGGGCGTCGATATCCTCTGGATCGGAGCGAGGACAACCGTGAATCCCTTCGCCGTCCAAGAGATTGCCCATGCCGTCAAAGGCGTCGATATCCCGGTAATGGTCAAGAATCCAGTCAATCCGGAATTGGGCCTCTGGCTGGGGGCGATTGAGCGTCTGTTTGGAGCGGGGATAAGTAAGCTTGCCGCAATTCACAGGGGCTTTTCCAGCTATGCCGAGACGGATTACCGCAATCGTCCCAACTGGGTGATTCCCATCGAGCTGAAAAGGCGGCTGCCCCGGCTGCCTTTGATTTGCGATCCGAGCCACATCGCCGGCGAGCGCAGCCTCGTCGAGCGTGTCTCGCAGATGGCGCTCGATTTCGGAATAACCGGCCTGATGATCGAATCTCACATCGATCCGCAACAGGCCCTGAGCGACTCGAAGCAGCAGATAACACCGCTGGAATTGAGCGAGATGCTCGACAGGCTCAAGGCCCGCGGCGTCGAAATCACCGACCCGGAAGTCAGAGAGAGAATTTCGCAGTTCCGCGCCGAGATCAGCCGAGCCGATTCCAACATTATCCGCGACCTCGCCGACAGGATGAAGGCCGTGGAAGGCATCGGCCGAATTAAAAGAGACCACAATATCCCCGTACTCCAACTCAATCGCTGGGAGCATCTCCTCGACGACCACCTCGCCCAAGCCGCCGAAGCCGGTCTCGACGCCCAATTCATAAAGGCCCTCTTCGAGACAATACACGCCCAGGCCGTGAGGAGACAGTTGTAGGTTGTATTCGTATCCCGATAAAAGGCATCGGGACAGGTGTCGGATGTAGAATTGGGTTTGATTGGGTTTGTTTTGCGTAAAAAGGGGCGATTTGTAGAGGGCGCTCGACAAGTGTAGAGGGCCAAGAGGGGGATGCTGAAATCCGAAATCCTAATCCCGAAATCCTCCGCAGGGCACCTTACGGTGGAAACAATCTCAAAATCGGAATGACCTAAATTCAAAACAGGTTGTCGTCGGCAGCGGGGTTTGGTAATGATGATTAGGCCCTTCTTATCTACAATTCACTATTAGTCTGATACGTATTATACCATATATGGCGTTATGGGTTATTATACGGGCTTATTGACGGCCCAAGTTTTTGCGTGTTCGTTAAGAAACGCCACAGTAACCTTTGTTACAGGAGACTCCTAATGGACAAGTATATTGGATTCGACATTGATGACAAGAAAACAGTTGCGTGCACCGTGCAAAAAGGAAAAAAGGACAAATACGCCACCTTCGCCACTGGTATCGAGCAGATGAAGAGGTTCCTGAAAACTGAGCGTCAAGGGCGTGAAAAGCTGCATCTGACCTTCGAGATCAGCGGGCAAGCGGGGTACAGGGGCAGTTGGTGGAAGATCGCCAACAGGAATTGGATGCGTAGTCTTGCCAAACATGCCATGGGGCGGTTGCTGCTGAGTATAATGCGTGCGATGCAGTTGAGCGGCGAACTGTTTAATGAGCGTTTGGTTTGTAATGAGTGTGGAGTTGGCAAGATTGGCAAAGTAAAGGATTCAGCTTTAAGGATTTGTTTGGAACGGCGGGATAGCAGAAAGGACCTCGGTCTGCGTAATGTGAGTCATCGAGAACGGGTTATACGTCACAAAGAATGGGGCCTTTCAACCGTAGGTAGTTTTGTGTGCCGTTTTTGTGACGAGTACGAATAGGGGCAGTAAAAAAATGTTTGCGAACGCGGAAAAGCTGTTGACCGGCTCCGGTTCATAGGATTTTCGCAGATTAACACAGATTTTGAGATAGTTGAGAAAACGGTAAGGAAACAGGAGGAGATCGGGGAACCAGGGGACCCGGAGGGGGATATCAGGGTGGAAGTTGGGGTTGACATATCGGGTTGGGTGCTGGTAGAATGTGGGATGAGGGTGATGCGTGTTGGTATTTGTATGTTGGCAGTGTTTTTTTTGGTTTTATGGAGAGACGTGTTATGGAGAATATTGTTCTGGCGATAAGCGAGTCTACGGCGTTCGGCGTTTTTTCCTTTTCAGCGATAGTGTGCCTGGGGTTGAGCTTTTTGATTATCTGCCTTGTGCATCCGTTGGGGAACAAGCTGCTTCTGTTAGGCATATTGGTTGCCTTGACGGCGTATGTGTTTGCGGCGACTGAACCCAGTGCCGGGACTGTGCTTCCGATTATCATGATGGTAATCGGGGTTATCCTTGTTCTGACGGGGCTTATTTGCAGTGTGATATCGCATTTTTCGCGGCCAAAGTTGTCCGAATCCGATTCAGAGGCTGACGAATAGGGCGCGAAAGAGACGAAAGGGCGTAGGCGAGCTGGCTCGATACGAGAAGTCGGTTTTTAGATTACTTCCTTGAGAGCGAGCGACGTTTTTCTGGTCAGGCCTTTGCAGCTTTCGCAACCGCAGACGCCGACATGCCGCAGGTGTGAGACGCCTGCCACTCTCTTGGTCTCGCTGAGCTTTGCGCCTTTGGCTTCCACTTTTCTCAGGGCCAGTTTGGCTTCCCTCTTATTGTGTGAACCGACGGCATCGGTCAGTACCGTCACTTTCTTTCCTCTCTGGAGCAGTCCCAGTGCGGCGGCTTTGACCGCCCCTTCTGCGGTCGAGCCGATGATGATAAACTCATTGGCTCTGATTTCACTTAGGAGCCGGTCAATTCTCGGCTCCTCGAAGGGATCGACGCATCTCTTGTGCAGGATGATCTGGTTGTACAGTCGGAGCATATCCCTCGGCAGGTCCGTATGTCCGTCGGCCGGGAAGCTCATACGGTTGCTTACGAGGGTGTAGCCTACTTTCCTCTGGCCCTCTGTTCCGTCTAAACAGTGAATGTACTCGCTGTCGCCGTTGTCGTTTGGATGGACCTCGGCAAGTGAGATAATTGGAATGCCTCTGGCTCTCGCCCACGCCATGACTCTACGAATATGTCCCAGCACCCTCCGATGGTTCCTGATGCAGAGCTTTCCGTTCGCTAAAAGAAAGTCTTTTTGGGTGTCCACATCTATGAGAACCCGTTTACGCCGCGATCTAACCAATTGCAGAATCATCTTTCCACATCCTTCCTTGGCTTACGCGCTTGTAAGTCCTATTATTCATACGCTTGGGCCAATTGTCGGTTCAGACTTTTTATCGAATAGTAAGATGGGGTACTTTAGCTATGCGGGCGGAGCGGGAGGTCGAGGAGGGCAATGAAATGTCGTCCAAACGGCGTGGTTGCTGTATAATGGAACAGCAGTGTAGTTAGCTTTGTTTTGATGTGCGTTATTTGCCTAATTTAACAAATGAAAAGGATTCTAAAAGACTATCCGTCGGTGTCACTGAAGCCGGAAGATTTGGTCGGGAGGCTTGACTTCGGCGATGTTTTCGGACGTGACTGTCCCGTTCATATCGAGGTCGGTGCGGGCAAGGGGACGTTTCTGTTAAACCAAGCAAAGGTGGCCGGTAACGTCAACTTTCTGGGTATCGAATGGGCCCGGAAATACTATCTTTATGCTGTCGATAGGATTGGGCGGTGGGGTCTTGGCAACGTCCGCATAATCCGCACGGATGCGGCGTTTTTTATAGCCGAGCATGTGGCCGACGAATCGGTGGAATGCTTCCATGTTTATTTTCCCGACCCGTGGCCTAAGAAACGTCACCATAAGAGAAGATTTGTGTCACCTGCGAATTTGGAGCAGGTTTTGAGGTGCTTGAAGACGGGGGGCCAACTAAGAATCGCCACCGACCACGCGGAATACTTCGAGGTGATTGCCGAAGTTGTCAGAGGACGTAGTGACAAGCTCGAAGAGATTGAGTTTATTCTTGCCGCCGGCGCCGAGGCGGGGGAGATCACCGGCACGAATTACGAGCGCAAGTATATTAAGGATAAGAGGGAGATTCTTACTATTGCGGCGAGGGTGCGGCCGGATTTTCCGGCAGCCAATTTTTCCGTGTCATTCTGATCAGGGGGCGGCGCGCTCAAACTTTGTTTGGGCGTGTTTCTGTGTGCATATATGCGGGAATATGCAGTTTCTTAAGCTTAAGGCGCCGAGATAAAAACCTACAAGCCCGAAGCGTAAGCCTGTCCCCCAGGGGCGCCGGGGTAATAAACCCTCTCCCTTACGGTCGGGGCTTGCGAACACCTCCAAACAAAGTTTGAAGGTGCCACCCGTCGCTCTGCTGCTATGAGGATGGAGAAGTCCCTTTCGTGCGAAGGGTAGGAGATACCCAAGGCATAAATTGCCGCGTCGGCCCCGCCACAGGCGCGTCTTCGACTTTGGCCTCCTCGCAATGACACGCCATAACTCTAACTTGGCAGACTATTACTTTGGGACTTCCAGCAAAGGGTCGTATGTGGCCTGCATTCTGTGTCTTGGTGCTATTGATCGCCAGTGGCCTACCCAACGGAGGGGTTCTCTTTTGTTCAGGTCGATTTCGGCCCAGAAGAGGCCGGTTTTACCGTTGCTGGTTGCGAGGATTCTTCCCATCGGGTCTATCACCATGCTGTTGCCGTCATAGACGCAGGGAACCATATAGACGCCGTTGTCTCGTGCTCGGACTCTGAATGTGGTCTCGCCGTTGACGCATCCGTCTGCATCGGGGAGTGTGTTGCCCCAGGTGGGTGCGAAGATAATCTCTGCGCCTTTTAGTGCGAAGATCGATTCGGGTTCGGGGAAGAACCAGTCGTAGCAGATTTGGACGGCGACTTTGCCGAAGTCGGTTTCGAAGACGGGGTATTGATCGCCGGGACGAACGCCTTGCTTCCACTCCTCGCGGGGCAGGTGGACTTTTCGATATTTGCCGGCGAGGTTTCCTTTGCGGTCGATTAGCACGGCGGTATTGTAAACGACGTCGCCTGCCTTTTCGTTGAGGCTTGCGACCACCCATATATTGTTCTTCTTTGCCGCCCGGCCCAGTTGGTTTGTGGCCGGGCCGGGGATGGATTCGGCACGCTCTGTTATCGAGGCGCTTGTGCCGATGGCTTTGATTGTCTCGCCGAGGCATAGGATATCGAGGCCGAGCCTGCCCGCTGCGTCAATCTGGTCGCACCAGAGGACCATATTTTTCTCCGGCGTGCTGTTGCGCGGGCGCAGAAAGACCGTCCCAACCTTCACCTTTCGTGGGGCCGGTTTTGCCGTTTGATGCATACTAACTTGCTTAAAGAGAATCGAGCCGCTGCGGGGCCACTTCACTTCGATCGAAATGCGGGCGGCGTCGGCGTTGTCCGGGGCGACGAGGATATCTTTGAACTTTCCGGTATTGCCTTCAATCGTCGGTCCTCGCACGAGCATCCCGGCCGGGTGCAGGGGTCTGGCGGAGCGCAGCCAGTAGAGACGGACCAGGACCGATTGATAGGGTGTGGGGATATTTTGAAATTCGCAGAGGGCTTCGATTGCGTATGCCTGGCCGGGCTTGATGTTTTCTATGTCCTGGGTGAGGCCGCCGACGGCATAGGGGTCTTTGGCGTGAATAAGAAGCCCTTTTCGGAAGCATTCGATAGTGCAGGCCGCATTTTGCCATGCCGGCTTCCAAACGGACCAGGAAGCAGGGAGTTTGCTGTCGGGCGCGGGCCTGAAATGCGGGTTCGAGAGCAAGGCCTGCGCCTCTTCGGTAATGGCGGCGGCGGAACCTGCGAAAAAGAGCAAACAGAAGAAAGTAAGCAATAAATACTTGCGCATTGTGGTCTCCTTTTTCGTTGTGGTTCGGACTTGTAGTAAAACCGAATGCTAAATGGATTAGAGCAACGGACACTCGGAACGAATTATGCGCCCTGCAGATATTTGACAGTTGTTCTTGCCACCCTTTGTACGTATCCTTCGGGGTCTTTCATCGCTGCTTTTATCCGGGGTAGTACGGGTTGGGCCTTGGGGCCTATCTTGTTCAGGGAGATGATCGCGTAGAGTCGCGCCTTGGCGTTATTATCTTTGAGTGCGTCGGCGAGTACGGGCAGCCCCTGATCGCAACGGTCCCAGTCGCAAAGGGCGTGTGCGGCCGCTACGCGAACGATTGCGGCGGGGTCTTTCAGGGTTTTCTGCAGGGCCGGCGTTGCCGATTCCCTACTCTTGGCGGATTTGCAGGTTGCGTGCAAGCCTACGGCTGCCCAGTAGCGAACGGGAGCGTATTCGTCGTTTATTGCTTCGGTGTATCGGGGGACGGCTTTTTCGCCCTGGCCGTCGAGGGCCTTTATCTTGCGGAGTCGCTGGAGCATTTCGGGTGCGACTTTGTTGCGCCAGTGGTCGGGGGCGGCCTGCTTTATTTGCGGGCGCTCGGCGGCGATTTTATCGCCGGACTTGAATGTTGCCTCTGTGCTGTCTTTGAAGCCGATTCGGCATGCCTTTGCGCGGAGTGTCTGGCCGGGTTTTAGGCTGAGCGGTTCGGCGTAGAGCTTCCAGCCAGCCTGGCCGGTGCGATAGGCTATCGAGGCGCCCGGCGTGGGCGAGGCGATGCCGATGTGCGTTTGGTCGGCAGACCAGAAGATGGGGTCGGCGGTTTTTTGATATTGGCCGTTGGGGCGCTTTATTTGGTCGAATTCCGATTCGGGGATCAGGCCTATATCGCCGGTGTCTATCGCCCATTGCTCGTGGACCCTGCGCATGCGTTCGAGGATTTTTCGGTAATTCTTCTTGCCTGCGAGGTTGTTGACCTCGTGCGGGTCGTTTTTGCAGTCGTATAGCTCCTCGACGGGCTTGGTGGGCTCGAAGTACTGGAGTTGCGGGCCTTTTAGCTTGCCTTGGGCGTTTAGTCGGCGTATCTCCTGCATTGTGGGCATCTGGTTCATGTACTCGATGTCCTGCCCGCGGGTGACGTACCACATATAGTTGCGGATGTACTTATAGCGTTTGTCACGGACGGCTCGGATAAGGTCATAAGCCTCATCCATTCGGTCTCTCGCGGCGTAGATATAATCTCGCGGCTTGGCCTTTTGCGGGCCGAGGAAGGCTTGGCCTTGGATGTGGCTTGGTATTTTTACGCCGG
>JAUVXL010000025.1 GCA_030603595.1 Sedimentisphaerales bacterium
GCCGATAGTAACCAATGACTTTTCCACAATGCTGTCCTTCCCGAACTCATCCGGAACTGAAAATCAACCTTACAGCCAACAATCACCGCCCCATTTCACATCATTTCCACTACTTGAACCGATTGTACAGCCACCCGGCGCTCTCGGCAATAGACAACAGGCGAATCAGCCCATTTCCGCCGTCCAATCTCCCAAAGCACGCCCAGCCGCTAACCATAAGCGGCGTCGTCTCTACGATCCAAAGGCCCTCTGCCCTCGTTCGGCGCGATATTATGGCTCGACAGCCTCTAAAGACCCGCTGGGCCGCGAGCCGCTCGTTGTGGACAACCTGTTGAAAACTCCGGTTTTACCTACGGATTCGCTCCCTCGGCCAACGCCAAACGCAGTTGATAAAATAGGCAATATTGTTCGTAGTCGCCCAACGAGTTTGTCGAACGGGCCGATTTTTGATGTAAATACATACCGGCGCAGGCTTTACGTTTTCAGACAAACTCGCTCTCGTCGGTCTCTTTTTTACGCCCGGCTGTTGGTTGGAAACGGTCCTACATTACGCCCGGTTGGCCACCACAACTGGGTAAATTACATCGCTGGTGGATAATCCGTAGAAAAGGCCTCCACAGGTACGGAAATTGCCCAGGCCACATTAGCCGATTTCCCGGTTCCGGGAAGGAAAAACCTCTTCTTTGCGCTCGATGGGACGAGCAGGGGCAGGCCAATGAACTCGGAGCCAGACTTGCCAAGTCCGCCGAGCAACGGCTGCGAGCTTGCCCTTGACGGTTATCATCGGCGACTTCGGAAAAATCTTTCAACTTTTTGCTTCCCTTTGGCAGCGACCGCCTATAATGAGAAACCGGTAATCACAACATAGGAGCAATGAATGACAGTACACTGCAAGTATTGCCTGGCCGGGCTATTCGTATTGCTGCTCGCAGGCCAAGGCTGTAAAACATCGCTGAGGAAGCCGCGCTCGGGCGCATCTGCTTGGGGCGAGGCGACTTGGGGCCCGTCCGTCGAGGGTCTGCAATGCAGGCTCAGGGCGGACCGGCGAACCTGGCGGCTCGACGAGACGCCGGCCTTCAATTTCGACCTGCGCAACGGCGGCAAACGGACGTTCGCATTCTGGCCCGCCCACAAACTCGAGCTTGCCGAGATCGAATTCGACGGAAAGTGGCGCCGCTGGCCGAACGATGTAATGACAGACAGCCAGGTCTGGCCGCTGGCGCCGGGCTCACAGTACAACGCTGTTTCAATCGAATTAGACAAACGCTTCAAGATAGAAGTGAAGCCCGGCAAACACATCGTCCGCATCGCCTATAGACTCGAAGGGGTGCGAGTTGTGAGCAATCCCGTCGGAATCAAAATCCTCCGGCCGAAATAACCAGCCTTTGGAAACATGTTCGCCGGGGGCGAAGGCATCACTTTGCCAACGACGAATGACGCAGAGGCGCGACCAGAGGCGGCGCGGGTGAAACCTCCACTCGATCGAAGACCTCAATCTCAGAGAGACCCATACCTCGACGTTCCAACGGCGTGCATACGATGCGGACGAATCTGCCTGTGAGCGGGTTGTCGAAGGCCAGCGGATAGCGATATGCCAGTCGTCCGGCGGCGGGGAGATGGTCGTATTGCGGGTCGTCGTCGTGCTCCCAGGGCTCGTAGTCGGCCGGTGGTTTCCAGAGGGCATCGTGTTCGATGGCGTCAGCGGCCTGCCAGGTTTTCCCGTCTTCCGAGACGGCTGCATCGATTTGGCGAGGGTGGCAATACTTGCTATTGGGTTGATGGGTACTGATGCGGACCCCGCCGATAGTCTGCACACCGCCAAGGTCCACGACAAAGGTCACCGGCTCGCCCGGTTCCCAGAAAGCGGTTGCAGCTTGAACTATTTTCGAACTAACGTAGTCCGTGGGAGCAATAATCTTGCCGTTGGTCAGTTCGGTCCCGTCGGTGTCGGGATTGTTCGAGGTCTTGCTCGACGGGCGACTGGCCGTATAAGCTCTGCCGAGCGCTATGTTCTTGCCCCACGAAAAAATCTTGGCCTCAGGCTCGAAACTATCACCTACATCCTCGCCGTCGGAGTAGCCGTAGGTGACGCGTCGTTGGTCGGGGACGCTGCCTTTGGGGTTCATGCGGACCCAATTCATCGTCGGGTCTCGTCGCCCGGCCACGTTGATTGCGTAGATGGCCGGAAGCGAATCGACCAACTCGGTGTGTGATCGAGTCACGTCGGAGGATGCGCGATGCTCGATCCAATTGTAAGTAATCTCAATCGGGATGAATCGTGCGTCGCGCGGGCTGTGTTCGACTTGAATAAGCACATCCTGGATCCCCGACATAGTGTATGCCGCAGCGCCGCTCTCGGAGAAGAAGACACCTTTGAAAAATGCCTGCCGGGCATGAGAAGGGATTTGCTCGGTGGTGCAGGTGTGCAGGACTTGCTTGTCGAAGGGCGCGTCGCCGTCAACCTTGCGATAGAACTCTGTGAATTGCCGGCCATCGTGAGAGTATTGAAGCGAGACGTAATCGTTCGGCGATTTATTCGTCACAACCGCACCGTATGTCACGCGTGAAATATCCGTCGGCGCCTCGACCCGCCAGACGACCTCGCAGGGCGCAGCGTTCCTGCCCGCTCCTAAAGTAGCCTTGTACATGCCGTCGGGTTTTTCGTCGCTGTAAACATCCTTCTCACTGAAGACGGTCGTTTTATATTGACCGTCGTGCAGCGCAGGCCACAGCACTATCGTATCGACCTGGCGATCCGCTGAGAGCCGTATCTGATTTGAGCCTAAGGTGAGTTTCGGCAGTGTGCGGCGATTGAGTTGTGTGATTGTCTTGATCTTGAATCGGTCAAGGCCGACGTCGGCTGCTTTTCCGCTCGTCGAGAATTCTATCTTGATCAGGCACTCTGTGACGCCGGCCACTTCATCGCGCAATTGCAGTTCGACACGATGCGAACCGGTTCGCTTGGATTCCCAAACAGGCGTCCAACTTATTCCTGCATACCTTGAAACGAGTATGCGCAGGATATCATCGGGGCTGGTTCGTATAGCTTCTGCCGTAATTTGCATTGACGTAATCACATTGGCCGCGGAGACCTTGAAGAGCACCTGCGCCGGTTGTCCGCTCTTGGCAGGATGAAGGGCCGGTCCCGATTCGCCTTCCGCACTTATCTCAACGTTCTCGGAATCATAAAACAGATCGCGGCAATCGGGGTTTTTCAGGTCGGGTTCGAAGAGCCATAGGCCGTTGCCTCGAATGTTGTGCAGGTCGTGCTGGTCGTCGGGGTCTTTGCCATTCAGCGGGCGATAGTAGTTGCGCTTGTCGTCGTCGGCGCGGTCGAGCGGCTTGAAATATCGCGTGTACGACTGGCCGGGCAGCAGATTAAGAATGTACCGATGGCCGTGGCGGACATGAAGCGTGTATTTATCGACGGAGACACCGCTCGTGTAAGACGATGCTCCGTTTAGCAGAGTTCGCCGGTAGTTGACGGGGTCGTCGCTGCAATATCGCCATCCGTCTTTGCCTCGATGCGAGATGCACTGCGGCGCGCCGTGGTAATAGTAATAATATCCCGGCTCCTCGACGCCGTTGGAGAATTCGCCTGCTTGCGGCGCCTTTATTTCCTCGCAGGATGCCACGACGCCCCGGTCGTTGTAGCAGAAGAAGCTCATCGAGGAATCGAACAAGTGCCAGGTAGCGCCGTCGTCCCAGGAGACCTCGCTAACGGTATGATCGCCGAGTTGGATGTATCTGGCCTTATAGCCAAGCTCGAGCCAGCTTGCCATATTCAGCGCCGAAATAACTCCGCAGTTCATCGTTCCGTAGGAATTGTAATGCAGGATCGGGTCCCATACGAGTCGGCCGTCTTCGCCCGAGCAGCTTGTCTGCCGGCGACTGCGCCTTCCCCACCGCCAAACAGCGATGCACTTTTCCTGCGGCGTATCGAGATGACCGGTGGCGCTGCGAACGAATGAATCGAGATTAGTGTAGTCGGGCGCGTTTTCGGTTGTCAGATGAAGATTGTAAACCGCCGCCTCAGCCGATGTCGTCAAACCTGTCGCACTCAGCAGCACCAACAACGTCGCAACGATAGGGCTATGCTTCAAAGCTATCATCGGAATCCTCTTCACTTGTCCAGGCGACCGGCTAAAAGATCGAAGATGTCGTAAAGCAACTCCTCGCCGTGCTCGCCTTCCAGTAGAGCGAACCACGCATAAATCATCTTACCGCCGTCCTTCAATTCCGCGTAGGCAACGGCATCGCCAAGGTTCTTGTCCTCGCTATCGCGCAACTGCAGCAAAGAGACATACTTCGCCTGGTCGCCCGCCCAAATCGGCCTCCACCGCAGGTCCCCGGAAGTGGGAAAAGCAAACTCGCGCGGCACATGCGCCAAGCACCGCTCCGGCTGAACGAAGGCCAGTTCCGCCCCGCTCTGTGGCCGTTCCCACCCGCCGCGTATAGTCACCCCGAATCGCCCGCCCTTGTTCACCACCTTTTCATCCTGGTCGTAGTAAAAAGGCCACGGCAACGAAGGCAAAACTGCGAGGCGTCCGCCCGCCTTGAGATAATCCGCCAGCGCATCATCGACGTCGCCGACCTTTTTCACCGTCCGACGATAATGCTCGCCCCCGCAATACAGCAACACCGCGTACTCCCCGGGACGGACACCGTCGGCGACGTCCTCCCACGACAGAATCTTCGCATCAAGGCCCACATCGCGCAACCACCAAAACGCCATCGAGTCCGCATCCGACAAGACGCCTACGGGTAAGCCCTCGAACTTGCGGCGCAGCTTCGCCTTCTCCCCGCCCGACAATTTCGATGGACCCGCCTGCTCGCGCTTCAAGAGCGGCCGAGCTTTGAAAGCCTTTGCATGCAGGGCGGTGGCGTCAAGGTAGATCTCTTCGTCTTCGAAAGACGGCTCGATCTCGCTGCCCTCGTGCCATTCATTGAAACTCGTAATCAATATCCAGAGCGGGTCGGCTTTTATCGCCGCCGCCCACTGCTCACGATAAAGCTGCCCGCCATATCGCTTGACTGCAAGGCCGGGCTTGCGAATTTTCGTGTCGTCGTAGCCGGGAATAACGGTCAGCGTGCTGATCTTGCCGGCCCCATCCGCCAGCGCCACCCACGAATTGTACGTTCCCGGCGCCCACTTGCGAACCTCCGCCGGAGTCATATTCCTAAGAGAACCGGCGGTGTTGTATGTGTGCACCCCGTCAAAGACACGCGCGGCGCCGTAGCTGAACTGATCGCCAATCACCGTCGCACCGGTTGGGTACTGCTCGTTGATCAACTCAATCGCCTCGAGCCAACCCATCAGCCCTATCTCCTGCACCGCTCGGCCATACACGAATACGACCGGCTTGCCGCCAACCTTGAGATGCGCCTCGTGCCGGCCATATTTGCGCAGAACCTTGACGATATCATTCGCCGCCGATTGCGCCGTTTGCGAGCCCGGCACGGTCTCGTAATATATGCATGCCTTCAGGCCGTGACGCCCGCAGACGTCGAGTATCTTGTCCATCGCCCGGTCGCAGTAGCTGTTGTGGCCCCACCAACTGACAATCAGCGTATCGATCCCTGCGCGCTTCGCCCATCGACAGTGCTGATCTATAACTTTTACATCGTGCGAATCATACGCCCCCAGCGCCGGATAGTGGGTGCTGGCGGCAATGTCTTTGTTCTCGGCATCAATCCTGCCCCAATGCACGGGCCCGTCGGCCGTGCCGTACCACGGATAATAAAACGCCATAACACGCCGCTGCGCCAAGCCGCCCCCTGCTATACTTTTCGCATCCGCCCGCGCACCGGCCAACGCAATAATCACTAAAACCAATCCTACCGCAACCCGCTTAGTCGTCTCAACTATCGACATCGTTAACCTCCCAATCTTTGTCTTTGCCTACTAAATAGTTTCTGTTGCGGAAAGCAAAAGCCGCGAATGTCACCCCTGCGAAAGCAGGGGTCCACGCCGAGAAAAATGGATTCCTGCTCCCCGATCGGGGTCGAGGACAAGCTTCGCAGGAATGACAAACACTGTTTCCGCAACAAGAACTAACTAATACTCAATCACCACCAGAGTTCGCGGTGTTATCTTGGTGAACCGCAATTTCCTGCCTGCGCCGCCAAGTTCCACATCCCCGTCCACCGGCAAGACAAGTGCCTTTCGCGCCTTGACCGGCTTTGGAAATTCCAATACCGCATCGATGGTTTCATTATTGAAATTCTCTACAACAGCGCAGTTCTCGCCAATCAGGTACAGCGCCACTTTGTTGGGGGCATCGAATTTCATACCAAACGGCGCGAGCAATTTGTCCCGGATGCGACGAAGCTCTTGCCGCGTTAATTTGAGCAGGTTTTTGGGATTGCCGCCGACCTTGAGCATCGTGACGTTCTCGTTATCAAGATCGACGCCATTTAGCTGGCTGGCCAAACCGTCGGTCAGCAAAACCGGCTTGCCGGCTGCGAACATCTTCGTGAGCTTTTTCTTGAATTGCGGGTCCTTTAGCGAATGCACCGGGAAGAACGCCGCCTTGGCGTCAGTATCTATCTTCGCGGTCGGGACGAGCGGCAGGCCGAGCATCCCGACGAAGTCATAGACATACTCCTCTTCGCCCGCATCGCTGTTAGGCGGCTTCGCGGCCATTATGCCCTTGATGGGTTTATCCCGGACGATCGCTGCGAGTTTGAAGAGGCCCGGTATTTCCTTGCGCAGCGCCTCGACGTTCGCCGGTCCGGTCTGGCGAAGGAGCGAGCCGTAGCAGAACAGCAGCATTTCCTTGGCGTCGGCCAGGACCGTCTGGCGGGCTTGCTCGAGGTAGGTATTCTCTGTGGTTCCGTAAGGATCGAACCAGCCGCCGCCGGTCTTCGCCCCGCCTATCTCGCCGAGCCACCGCATAATGTAATAAGCCTCGTACTGTACCTTCCCGCCCCAGCGTTTGTCCTCGAAATTGCGCGTCTCGGTGCCGACCCAGGTCCTGTCGTAGTCCGCCGACTGACGCACGACCTCGTAGCCGCGATTGTGAAACTGGTCGTACCATTGAGGGTACTTGATTATGACCTTAACGTTCGGATTAACCGCGCGCGCGGCCCCCAGTATTAACTCGCGACTCACCTTGACCATCAAGTCGCACCTGTAATCCGCCCAAGGTTGCTCGCCGCGCGCCGCCTTGCACTCGTCGCACCGGCAATCGGTGAAGAGAAAATCGTCGATCATAATCTCGTCGAAGATGGACGCGGTGTACTCGAATATCCTTTTCATCTCATTCTGCGTGCCCTTATTCGTATAGCATGAGATCACGTTCCAGCCGGTCGAAATCTTGCCGACCTTTGTCGGAGTCACGCAACCCGAGACCTCGAATCCCGCAGCCTTAAACTCTACCTTCGCATTCTCCAGAGCCTTGCGATCGGCGGTATAATTGTCCCGGAAGGTCTCGATGAAGACGTGCGTCACTCCGGTATCCCTGCACCACTTCATCGCGTTGTCGATACCGGTCTCGTTCGACAGATAACCTCGCACGTTCTGCGCGGTAAAGAGCGTCGATATTTTCAGGAGATCTTTGTTCTGATTCGCCAGTTCCCAGAGCGATTGGGCTCGTAGCGAAACGGGCAAAACAACAACCATTGCGATTGCAAACCGGAGAATTCTTAGCCTGTTCATTCGTCGGGCCTTTCAAGTTCTACTTTGCTGACGGTCAGTTCTCCGCCGAGGATTGCGAGTCTGAAGTCCACGCCGTTGGACCGATTCATAAAGCGACACTCCTCCAACACAAACTTTGCGGTCTTCGTCTTGCCGCTTTTTCCAACGTTGGCGCTGCCGGCAGGTCTAAACGCCCCCTCGAAGATCCCTGCTTTGGGATTGGAGCTGTCATATTCGAGTCGAAAGGATGAGCAGCCGGCATCGCGGTACGTTACGAATACCATTACATCCTTCTCGTAAAGATCGAAAGCGTATGCATCGTCAACGTTGAAGTAAAGGTATCGCCCGCCGCCCTGTAAATCCGGATTCTGCGCAGAGACAATCGCATCTACACCGCCAATTTCGGCTTCTTTCCACACTCCATCCCCGCTGCTGGGTCGGATATCGAGCCCCTTTGCCTTCCCCGGCTCCCAGCCCACAGTGTTCTTGCCCAGGAAAGGGGAGGGCAATCGCAGATGGGTTCTCTGATGCCATTGATCTGAGTAAAGGCGAGTCAACTCGATATACAACCTTCCGTACTCGCGCGAGTGGGCGATGTCCGTTCCCTCATGCCATTCGTTCCAGGTCTCGACATGCACCAGCCACGGGCGATGGGCGGGATTGAGTTGGAGCGCCTTCCGCCATCGATCGATATACGTCTTGCCGTCCTGCCTTTCCACTATCAAAGGCGCTCTGCCGGGTACGGCGCTATGATCGTAGCCAGGTCCCAAGGCGATTGTTTTTCTGTAAATCAAAGGCCCGTTGACGGCGCCGCCCCACGAATATATCGCATCGGCTTCGCCCTTCCAATCCTGCGCCTTCACAATAAATGGGGCAACGCCGAAGTCCTTGCGAAATCTTTTTTTCACATACTCAAACTGCTCCTCATCCTGGCCCTTCGCAAAATGCGCCGAGTACAGAAAGACTATTGGCCTGCCGTCAACGCGAGCCCATTTCTCCGGCGGAATCAGGCTGAAGTAGTCGCGCATCGCGGTATAGAACCAGTCTTTGCCGAAGTCTGTCGAAAGATCGACATGGTAATTTCCCCTGCCGGCCCTGCGAAAGTCGTTCCACTTGAGTATCGACGTATCGTAGAACAGCCCTATCGCGGGCGGCTCAGCGCCCTCGGCCTGCAGTTCGCTGTGCGCCTGGACTAACGGCCCTAAGCCGGCAAAGCTCCATCCATCGTATCTGGCGGGCACGCCCCAGAAAACCGGCATAAGGAAATCCACGCCCGCGTCGATCATATCCTTCAACTGCTGCTTGTGCCACGAGGCGCGCTTGTAGCTGATGTTGTTCATATCGGCTGGGTGAGTCGTCAGTGCGTCCGTACCGTCGCCGTCGATGATATGGATCTTGCTGTCGATATCGTACCAGTAGAAATACGATGTCCCCACAATCGGCCAGCCCGTCTTGAACGTCTCGGCATCCTTATGCGCCCGAGCCGACAGCCCAAAGTGCTTCCCAGGCGGCCTCTTGGGCAATTCCTCATCCGCCCCCGGCGCCGCCGAGCAAAGCAATGCAACCCAAACGACCCAATGCCTGCGTCTCAAAACCATAATAGAGTCCTCTGCATTATTCCGGCGTAAACAGCGGTTTACCGCTCTCTACGGCTAACAGTATTGATGTTTTCTTTCAGCGCCCGGCAGGCATTCGCCGGGTCGCTCGCTTTTGTCACTGCCGAGCAGACAGCAATTGCCCCGACACCGGCACTTAAAACACTCTCGACATTCTCCGGCCCAATTCCACCGACCGCAACGCCGGCAATCCCGCTGCCGGCAAGCTCCTGCACCGCTCGCCTGACATACTCGACGCCTACAGCTTCGACGCCCGGCTTCGTCGCCGTCGCAAAGACAGGGCCCAGGGCCGCATACGTAATCGGCTCATCGCATGCCTTCCGCAACTGTTCGAGCGAATGCGTGCTCTTGCCGATGATTAGCGGCGCCAACTGCAGCTTGCGAACCTCGGGAACGGGAAGATCATCTTGACCGAGGTGAACGCCATCGGCCCCTGCTGCAATCGCAATATCGGCCCGGTCGTTGATTATGCTGAACACGCCGGCCTCGGCACATATCCGCACAAACTCTGCGGCAACGGCAAAGAATGTGTTGTCCGAAATGCCTTTCGCCCGCAATTGAATACAATCGGCGCCCGCTTCGGCACACTTACTCGCCAGCGCAATAATCTCCACCGGCAGATTGCTCGTTATGATCACATACAACCCGACGCGCCTAAACTTCTGTGCAGGCTCAGCGAAAAGGACGATATCCTTCTCGAGCGCATAGGCCTGGAACCGCAGCTTCTCCATAGTCTCGGCCACACTCGGCACGATTGTTTGGGTGGTCTCCGCCAAGGCCCTTAGGGCCTCTGTCAGCCGCTTGCATCCGGCCGTCAGGCAATCGGCCAGCGACCCTCGTAGAAGCTGATTGTCCACCGTTTTGCCGGCCCCAACGTCGGCGGCGGTATCTCTGCTCGCCATGAGCCGCCCGGCGTCAAGCCCGGCAATCGCTCCGCACAACTCATGGCGCAGTTGCTTGGCCCGTTCGGTCAGCGGGTGTGAATTCAAGGCGAATCGGCAGTATTCCTCGACGACGCGGGCCGCCTCGCGAGACCGATTGAAATTCGCATCGATTATCCTGTAAGCTGCACGCTGCATATAGCGCACGATTATACGAAGCCGGCGCCGGCGACAACAGGCAAAACTTTTTGCCGGGGCGGATAGTGTCTGTGAAAGTTTTAAGGCACACCGGTTTTTGGGTTATTGACAGGCTTGTGTGGCAGCCTCGAGTTCGTAGAACTTGGGGATGGCTCAAAGCACGCGAACCTCTTGGCGCCTATGGAACAGACACCTCCACCATCCCCAAGCTAACGCTTGAGGCTGCCACACGAACGCCGGGATGCTTTCACACGCCCGGCGGATAAGAATATATGGGAATCTTGCTATTGGTGCGTGGGCGGCGCGTGCAACGCGCACAAATAAAGCGGAGCCGCTCCTCCTCCGGCGCGACCCCGCAATATATGATTAACGAAGCCGAGAACTGCGGCTTCGATATCTATCAAGATCGGGCGGACTAATCCTCCTCCAAAGAGACATTTTTAGGGCGTCCGCCCAATATTGTCTATAAACTTAGACAAATCAGCAATTGCCGCAAAAGCCGTGCCAATAGTAGTGTACGAGCGCCTACCACTGCCGGTGAAACGCCCTAACAGCTTGCGCGAATGGCACTTACGCCTCTACACGCACCTTTGCGCTACGCTCGAGGCAAGCTTCGCAAGGTAACGGTGTGTTGATGTTTATCAACATAGCGAACTTCTAAACACCCTATTTTTACACACGACGACCGAGAACAGAGATAAAAGCAGGCAAAAAACCTGTGTGTTTACAAAAAACAACACCCATAAGATAAGAATCAACACCACGACAGGTAGAAGAGCCAGGATTCAAGAGTAATGACCGGTCGAGCAGGCCTGCTAATCTTCGTCTCGATAGTCGGCGCGGACGAAGAGGCGGCTTCGCCAGGAGACGAGCCATCGCCCGAAAACGGTTTCTTCGCCGCGCGGCTTTCCCCCAAGGCGGAAAATCGTCTCTTTCCGCCAGTCAATGATGCTCTGGGCTATTGCTTCGGCCCCCTCCTCGGGCAGTTCGATCCGGTTCAATTCGCCCGGATCAGCGACGAGATCATAGAAGAACAGGCTCTTTTCGGGCGAATCGTAAACGAATTTCTTGTTGCCTTGAACGAATCCGCTGGGCCCTTCCCGCACCCAGCCGGCGAAATGGACGCGTCGGTCTTTGGGAATCGGCTGGAGGGCGTCGAGCCCGTCAAACCCGGCCCCGGCCGTCTCGAAACCCAGCAGCCCCAGCACCGTGGGCGTAAAATCGATAGAACTGGTCGGCACGCTAACCTTCGTCCCGCCGACCGCAAGCAGCGGCGCACGCAGACAAAACGGAATTCGCAGCACCTCATCGAAAGGTATCTGGTCGTGGCCTCTCTTGCCGTGCTCTCCGAACGCCTCGCCGTGGTCGCCCACAACGCAAAAAATGGTCTTCTCGGCCAGCCCCAAACCGGCAATCCTTGTATCAAGCTCTCTGAGAAACGAGTCGGTGTATTCGATCGTCTGGCGGTAGCGTTCCTGCGGATCCTTAGCCCGCTCGGCGTACCATAGCGGCACGTCATAGGGGTCGTGGCTAACCGAACACATAAACGTCAACAAGAATGGCTTGTTGTTCTGCTTTATCCATTCGGCAACCGGGTCTAAGAGGGCAAATTCATCACATGCAAGATAGTAGATGTAATAGTTGGGGTCGCCCAAATCGTCGCGGGTGTAAAATTTTTCATATCCGAGATTATGAACCAGACTGGGGCGGCTCTCGAAATCGCCCTGCGCCGACTGGAAAAAAGCCGTTCGATAGCCCAACTGTTCGCGCAAAATCGTTGCCAGGCTCGCATAAGGCTTGGACGCGGGAATCGCCTCGGCGAGGTCTTCACTGGCCGACGGGAGCCTGCCGCTCAACAATGAGAACAACGCTTTGGTCGTATGTGTTACCGATGAACGCATATTCGTAAACTCGATGCCCTGCAGCGATAGTGACGCCAAGTACGGCGTTGAGGCGCCGCCCTTTTCGGCCAATGAGGTGTACGCATATTGTACGCCCTCCAGCACAACCATCACGACGTTATAATTGACGGCGCCGCTTCGACGCGGCAGCGTGACTTGGTCGAAGTGCGGCAGCCGCCTGCGCGACTCTTCGAGCGGCCCGTGAAACAAGCTCAATACCGCCCTGACGTGGGGACTTCGTCCGTACTCCGAACCGTTGCCCACAAACGCCCGCGCCAGGATCGCCGCGACAGCCACCGCTAAGCATATACCTATCCGCCTGGTAAACCGTTTCCTGTCGTATGCGCGGAGCCTCGGTCTAATCAGAACGCAGATCAGAACGCCCAGAGCCACAAAGCTCGGCCCAAGCAGAACTATCGAGGCGACCGGCGCCTTGATGAGGTTGCCGCCTATCATTCGCCCGGCGTTTATCGGATCGCGAACGATCGGCAGGAGCACCCTGGGCAGCGCCCCAGTCCCCATGCGTATCAGGTAGCCGGCATGCACCACCGACCATGTGCACACAACAGCCGCGAAGAGCGTCGCAGCCCGAAAAACAGACTTGCGAACCCACTTAAAGCAAATCAGCGAGATACTAACCTCGATGAACAGCAATACGTAGATATCCACGAACACCCACTGATACCACTGGCTCGCCTGGCCGTTGCGAAAGGCCTGGAAGAGCTTCGCCGCCCCCGTGCAAAAAAGTGCGCCGAACACAAGCACGCTGTACATCCGCGGCGCCAATCGCCTGTACAAGCGTCCGAGCACGGTTGCATGCCCGCCCTGGCTGTCCTTCTGTGGTTGTACTCTTTGCATGGCGCGCCAGATTACCAAAACCGACCAAAGAAGGCAAGCTGTGTTGCCCGAGAGCGCAACCGCGACATTTTCCTTGTCGATACCGGAGTTTCCCTTTTGGGGGGCAACCGCAATTGACCCTCTATGGAATCTTGTTGTCTCGGGTTATATATAATAGATAATATAAAAGAATTAGTAGTATTAGTCATATACCCTGTTAGATTGTTACAAGGCATCACACACCTGCTGTAAGTGTTTGATAATGTGGTCCTTATGTCCACCTCCAAGATAAGACAACTGTGGAAAAGACGTTCTGTTCCTTGTTAGCCCACCTCCCTTAACTAACAGTTTCCAGTTGCCGGCTACGCTTTTGGCATATTGCCGGAGGAAATCACAGATTTCTTAACACGTTTTCCACACTCTCTACCTGCCTTATCTCTTATCCCTTGAGTATTTCTACAGCAGTTGTATAATAACCCCTTGTCGCAGGTCGCCTACGATTCCGTACTCTCGGACGTTCGCCCGACGAAGGGTATATTACACTTGTGAGGATGGAACAAGCAGAATATGAGCGAAACAGGAAAAAATCAGTCAGCCGGCGAAAACAGGCGCTTATTCATAGGATTTGACGTCGGCAGCAGTTTTGTGCACTACGCGGTGCTCGATGCCGCCGGGGAAGTTGTGTATAGCCCGAAAGCGATAATGCACTTCGCCAACCCTATTGGTGCGGTCAAGGAGGCGTGGAATAACATACTCGATAAATTTAGCGAAGACGCCGTTGAGAACACGGCCTTTACAGGTAGTGGCGCAGGGGCCTTCTCGAAGGTTATGCAGGGTATAACTTATGCCTACGACAGCGTGGTGATTCCCAAAGGCGCAGTGGCTATCGAGCCCGATGTGAGATTTATCTTCCACATCGGCGCCAAGGATTCCTACTTCTTCAACATCAGTCAAATCGGCGAAAAGAAGATTATTCAGGAATGGAAAACCGGAACCAAGTGCGGCGGCGGTTCGGGAACGCTGATTGAAAAGCAGTGCAGGAGATTATTCGAGGGCGACGTGCCTATCCCGCAATTGGAAGATACCGCTGCGGCAAAAAACGCGGAGAGGAAAGAACAAATCAGAGTAGAGAACCGAGCTAAATTACAGGCCAGGCTCGAAGATATGTTCGCTCGCGCCCAGGCCGACGCCGAAAAGGCGACCGACCCCAGCGAGTTTCTCGCAAGGTGCGGCGTAGTCATCCAGTCGGACCTTATTCACAAGCAGAATGAAGGCGCCACGCGACCGGATAACCTCGCAGGGCTGTTCAGGACTATTGCGAGGAACTTCAAGATCGACGTACTCGGTTCAATGGGCTTCGATGGAGCCGATGGTTCGGCCAAGGCGATAGCCACCGGCGGGGTGATGGCGAATGAGTTGATCAGAAAGGCGCTGGCCGAGTTCGTGGGTATCGAGATAAAGAGGCCCGAGCATTTCCAGAACGTCGCGGCAGTGGGTTCTGCACTGATAGGGCTCGAAGATAAGAACAACGTCGTTTTCAAGGCCGAGCAACTCGATAAAGTCGCACAGTACAGCAGGGAAAAGCGCCAGTTCGGACCGCCTCTTGCTCAGTCGCTCGAAAAAGTGAACGAGAAGACGTTGGAAATTACCGAAGAGATTGTCCCCGGCGCCGAAGTGGTGATCGGCATCGACGGCGGCAGCACTACAACAAAGGGAGCGCTGGTTGAAATCAAGACAGGCAAGCTGCTTGATAAACTTTACATCAAGACGCACGGCAACCCTGAAGAATCCCTCAAGCGGGTGCTCAAATACCTCGGGCGGCATAAGGCCAACGTCGTCGTGAAGGGAGTAGGCGCAACCGGGTCGGCCAGGAAGCTCTATGAGAAGGTCCTGCTCGGCAAAAAGAGGGCGGCTGGGCTGGCAGAGCAAGGGATCGAAATTGTCGATAGAGTGACCGACGAAATCACATGTCATGCGCTCGGCGTCAAGCACTGCAACACCGAGGTCGATACGATCTTCGAGGTGGGCGGGCAGGATATGAAGTTCACCAGTTTCGCCGCCGACGGCAGTGTTAAAGAAGCAAAGATGAACTATAGCTGCCAGGCCGGCTCGGGCCAGACGCTCGAGAATATGGCCGATATCATCGATCTCAACGTCGAAAATACCTTGCAGGAGGCCGCCCTAAGGGCCCGGCAGGTGCCCATCATCGACTCGACGTGTGGCGTCTTTATGGAAATGGACGAGAACCGCCTTATCGCCGAAGGGTTCGGCAGGGACGAAATCGCCGCTGCGATATTGCGAGGGACCGCAGCGAGCTACTATTACAAGTTCGTCGGCGGCTCGCAGCACGTAGGCCAAAAGTGCTCGGCACAGGGAGGCCCGCCCTTGGGAAAGGCGTTCCTCGCCGCTCTGGCGCAAGTTACCGATAAACAAATCGAGGCCTACCCCCACCGAGAAATGTTCGGCGCATGGGGCCAGGCGCTCGATGTCATTGGCGGGATAAAGGAACTTGAACAAGCAGGCAAAAAGTACGGCTCGGCGTTCAGGGGCTGGGAAATCGTCGATATGCCCTTTGAAAAGCGGAAGGTTTCCTGCAGAGAACTCTTCGGCGATAAATCCTGCGGGATGAGGGACTGCCAACTCGAAGTTTTCTCGATTGAGGATGATGAGATAATCACAGGGGGCTTTTGCCCGAGAGGAAATTCCGAGGCATCCGGAAGGCCGAAAACAAACTACGTCGATAAGTACCACAAAATCTATGAGAAACACTTCAAGCAGCAGGGCCTGCTCCAAAAGGATATCGTCTCCGAGGAGCCGGCGGATGGGGCAATAACCGTAGGCATTAAGAGAAGCACGGCAACGCTTGGCGAGAAGGGTATATGGAGCGCTGCGCTATTCAAAAAGCTCGGCTTTTGCCCGGTCGTATCGCCCCGAAGCACTCCTAAAATTGCAAAAATAGGCGTCGATAATTCCCGGACCGAATTCTGCATAGCCAGAAAGCTCGCAACAGGCCATGCCTCCGTTCTTAACGACGACCCCAGGATCGAGTATCTTTTCAACCCGAGCTTCATCGAGCAGAGAACAGGAGAGCCGCCGGACCTTAAGTACTGCATCTACACCGAGTCCGAAGGCTACATTCTCAACGACGTCCTCTCGCTCGACAAAACCAGGCAGATGAACCCGATCCTCCACTTCGGCGACGACGAACTGGTCGTCCAGGCATTCAGGCGCGAGTTCGACCGGTTGGGGTTCGGCTTCTCTGACAGGCAAATAAGGGCGGCGATGAAACACGCCGACCGGGCCGAGGAACAATTCAAGGCTGAGTTGTATGCCGAGGGTGATAAGTTCTTGGAGAAAATCGAGGCAGGCGACGAAAAGGCATACGTCGGAATAGGCAGGGACTATGTCCTGCTCGACCCCGAAGCAAGCTCCAACTCGGGCTCGATGTTCTCGCAGGTTCGCGGGCTCGACTACATACCCCAACTCTTCCTCGAGCACAGATTCGAGGGCATAGAGCTAAAGCCGATAGTCGAAAACGAGTTCTGGGTGCAGAGCGTTAAGATTCTAAAGGCGAATGTCTTCGTCGCCGATCATCCGAACCTCTTCGCAATCAGAATGATGAACTTCGCTTGCGGCCCGGACAGCCTCAAGATTTACCAGGAAGAGAAGATCCAGCAGGCCGCCGGCAAGCCCACGCTCGTGTTGCTAACCGACGCCCAGACCAATAACGCCCCCTTCGTCACCAGGACCGAGGCGCACGAAAGGGTTGTCAGCCAGACGAAACGCCAGAAACTCAAATTCGACAAAATCAAGAGGCGTCCTCGCGGCGAGACAGGGGGCAGAACGTGGCTGCTTCCTTATATGGGTGACGCCAGCCACGTCGGCGCCGCAGGCCTGCGATGCTTCGGCGTGGACGCAATGGTCTTGCCCACAAATACCCGGAGAGGCTACGAAGTCGCACGCCGACACATCTACACAGAAGTCTGCCAGCCCTTAAAAGGCGTCGTCGGCGATGCTATCGGCTTCCTGCACGAGCAGATCGAAGAAAAGGGCAGAGATTTTGTCGAGAAGAATTATCTCGTAATGCTCCCCACGACCAGCGGGCCGTGCAGGTTCGGAAAGTACAGCGAATTGATGCGAGAGTTCCTCGACGCAGAGGGCCTCGAGAAGGTCCCCGTCGCAGGACCATCCTCAGAGACCGATTATTTCGACATCCCCCTGCCCCAAAAGCTCAGCTCATCCGAAAAAATGCGCATGCAGAAAATGCTCTTCAAGGGAATCAAGGGATCGGACATGCTCGAAGACATCTACCTGAGATTCCGGCCGTACGCCCGCGACAAAGAGCAAATCCTCGAATTGAGAACGGCCAGACTGCGCGAACTCGAAAAGGTTGTCGAAGGAGGGGCGGGAATTAAAGAGCTTGTCGCGTGGGGCGAGGAAACCGTGCGTCAATTCAAGGACCTGGACTTGGAAAAGCACAAGAGATTTCCCATAGTCCTTTATATCGGCGAGATTTACGTCAGGCAGCACGATCCGTGCACGGGCTTTGTTATCCGGCAACTCGAAGAGCAGGGCCTCGAAGTAGTCCGCGACCCCGTGAGCGACTGGCTCGACTATGTCAATAAGATGAATCTTCGAAACGCCAAGAGAGATTTGCTGCTGCGCATCAAGCAATTCGATTTCCGCAGGGTGATGGAAGCTGCCCGCAAAGTCCTCAAGTCATCCATCAAGAGCAGGTATATGACCTATGCCGAAGAGAAAGTCGCCGAGCCTTTCCATGAAGTCCTCCACGGACGACACGTCCTGCCAAAACCGATGAAGATGATAGAGACGCTCGAAGAAAACCACGAAGGTCACGGCAACATCGAGGGCGAATCGCCGCTGAGCACAGGCATTGCATACTACCTTATGAACGACATGATCGAGCCGCACGGCGACGCCTGCATCTCAGGAATCTTCCACGTCGGACCCTTCACCTGTATGCAGGAAGGCGTCGCCACGGCAAAAATCGAGGCGATGGCCAAAGAACTGCGGAAGAAAAAGCCGGACCTCGTCTTCCCGATAGTCCACGCATTCTTCGGCGATTCGCCAAGCGCCAACCTCGATTCGGAGATCGCCGTCTTCACAGAGCAGTGCCACCAAAGAAAACAAATGCTCCAGGAAATACACAGCTAACAAAGCGCCGGCGCCCAAAGAATCTCCCGGGCTCAAAACCAACGGTAGCCGCCGGGTTCGGCGTCTCGCGCACCACCGGTCTGTGTTCGAATCGTACCGGGGCAGCCCGCGCGCAAACATCAGCCGCGATGGTCGATTCATTGTCTTCTCCATGTTCCGTTGCGGGTTACAACTCGCGAATCACAATCAGAACCTTTCTGGAGATGACATTCATCCAGTGTGACATTTGTCCCGTCATCGACTACGATTGCCGGCCGGTTGTCGTTCTTCTCGAAATCGAAGCGGCAGCTATGGAAACGTATATTCTTGACGTGACGCAGATACCAGGCGTAGGCGGGGATCGCTCCAACTTTGCGCGGAAAACGCTCGTCGTTTTCTTTCGGATTCAAATAAGCCTCCGAAGCCGGGTGTCCCCCTTTCTCTGTAATACGAACATTTTTGAACGTAACATTCTCTATGGGACTGCCTGGCTTCCCCCAGATAACGGAAGGCATCTGACGGCCCTTAAAGTACGAGAAACAGTCGCTCGCCGTTATGTTCTCGAATGTGATATTCCGGATGGCCCCGCGTTTGTATTCGCCTTGGGGCACACGGGCGACGTCCGAGACCTTGATGAAGATCGGCACAAATGTTTTCTCCATTCTTATGTCTTTATAGGCGATTCCGTCGATTATGCTGCCGTCGTTGGAGGTGATGCTTATGCCGGCTTTTCCCGCACGCACGATTCTGATATTCTCGAAACGGATATTTGTGAACGACCCGATGGTCTCCGTGCCGAATTGGAGAGTGTTGCACCCGCTCGCGAGAAAGCAGTTCCGCACGGTTATGTTTTCGCAGGCCCGAACTTTGCCCAAGGATAGATCGCTTCCGAGTTTAATCGCATCGTCGCCGCCGGCGGGGCGGCCGTCTTCATAGCGGACAGCATCGATATGGCAGTTGGCAACCAGAACGTCCTTGCACTGTGACAGGTTGAGTCCGTCCCGGTCGGTTTTTATGCTGACGTTATCGACGAGCATATCCTCGCAGCCGGTGGCCAGGATCGCATAGTGGCCGCCCTTTTTGATGTTCAGGTTTCGTATTTCGACGTTTTTGCAGAGTTTGAGGGCGATGCCCTTGTCGCCTGTTCCTTTGTTGACCTTGCTGCTTCTGGTCAGGGCCGTCCCGTCGAGGGTGCCGGGGCCGTAGATTTTGATGTTTTCGAGGTTTTTGCCCCATACGAGCGACGCCTCCCAGTGGTAGTAGGCGGGGTCCATCAGGCCCTTGTCGTTCGGATTCGGTTCCCAAGCGTCCATCTGGCCCGGCATGGCTTTTAGTACAGCGCCCTTGTCGAGGGCGAGGGTGACGTTGCTCTTGAGGTGAATCGAACCTGTCGTATAGTAACCGGACGGCACAAACACGGTCCCGCCGCCGGCTTTGTTGCAAACATCAATGGCCTTGTTGATAGCCGGTGCATCATTGGCCGTACCGTCACCAACCGCGCCAAAATGCCGCACGTTGTATGTGCCAACTTTCGCCAGGCCCGATGCCGTCAGCCGGGAAAGGACATCATCGCGTTTCCTTCCCGTATGTTCCTCGAAAGCTCTGGCCATTTCGTCCCGGTTTCTTTTCGCATCCTCGACAAAACCAACCAGATTATCCAGTGTGTACTCGAACCGGCGCTCGTCAATCCTGCCGTCAAGGCTCTTCCAGAGTTCGGCCATCTGCCTGGCTATCTCCACTGCTTCTTCCATGCCGCCATATACATCCTCTATCAAAGTGCGCCCGATGGAAAGACGGTAGTCTAGGCCCTTGATATGAAACGAAGAGAGAAACTCCTCGCCCCGGAGCGGGTCGCCATATACTTCGCGCAGCCCCGGCGCGTATTGAGCGAGAATCCTTTTGGCCAACTTTGGCGAGGCCGGACCGATGCCGTTACGGTTAATGGCATAAGGCGTTTTATTCTCGACCATATTCTCATCGCCCTTATCTATCCAGATGCCTCGATACCCGCGATACATATAGAGCTTGCGGGCTACATCGTCAGACATGAACAGGATCCTCTTGACCGTGTCGATCACTTCCGGATCGCTTCCGAAAGTCTGAACAATCCATTCGTTATATATCTCATCAAGAGAACGATCGGGATTCCAGGCAAGACGCCCCAGCCCGTAATAGTTCACCATATTCAGCGGAGAACTCGTCCAAGCCGGCCCAGGGCTTATCATCGCGACTCCCATGATACAATGCGCAATAGACTTATTAAGACTCCCCGGCCCGCTGCGATAAGTATCCTGCTCCAACCACCACTTCCACTTCTCGACCCACGAACTGGGAAAACTCTTATCAATAACCAACTCACTCCCGGACAGCGTCTTCTTCATAGCCCCGTCGATTGCCGGAATCGGCGCCGAAAAATCCCAATCCCCCGCACTGCCCTTCGGCACAAGCACAACATTTTCACGAAACTTACCGTCTTCCGGCGCGAAAATGTCATGTGGAATAAGATCGCGATAAGGTTCGGGCGTGTAGCGGAGATTGCCATACACAAATCCGCGAACCAGCACATGCCCGCCATAAGGCAATACCGTATCGGCGATGCGGTTGGCCATAGGCGGCCGGGGATCCCCGTTCTGTTTCTCAGAGCCCAACTTCATCATATACCCGCCGAAGTCGGGAACCCTTGCATATATCTTCTCGGCCGTCTCTTTATCCAGCGCCAACAGGTAGCTCGGGCTCCAATAGAGTTTCATCCCGTAGTCGCGCAGTATTCCGGCAAGAATCTCGACCTCATCGAGGTGGTCGAGGAAATTATCGCGATAGTCCCAGTTGACCTCGCTCGGGCAGATAGCGTTCCAACCGGCCGATGACATCATGCGCACCCAGTCGCGGATGAGCTTCGTATCACCCGTCCGCAGCTCTTCCCAACTAAAAATCGAATCGTCTCTTCCGCCACCGCGCCACGCATCGTGCAAGAAACCGCGAAAATAAGCCCAATGATCGACCATTCTAATGGCAATCTGAGGATTTTCGAGTACATCAAGTTTGCGCAAGTCTTGGCCCAACTGTATCCGGCGAATCAAGTCGAATGCACCGAAAACGACACCGCCCGGAACGTCCCCCGCAATAACCAGGATTATTTCGTCGCCGTCTTTCACAGCTTTAATGACAAATCCGTCTTCCTTGATCCGATCAAGCCCTAATTCGTCTGCGTGCTCGCGAATCCAACTCGATGTCTCGGCTGTTCCCAGTATCACTTTCGGGCCGGAGACGTACTTCGACCTAACTGAAGGCTTAAAGTCGAACATGGCCTCTACCGCCTCTCTCAGTTCTGAAGCCGCCGTCCAGACAGTCGAATTTTTGCCCTCGGCAACGATTCGCTTCAAGAGATTCTGACCTTGAACCTCTGTCGGATCATATTGCAGCCACGCACGATAGAGAGTGCGATCTTCTGGGCGATATTTGTAAGTCTCTGCCTCCTTGTCATGCCGGATCGTGTCGCGTCGGCCGGCATAGACGGATTTGGTAGAGTTGTATATTTCGCGAATATCGGTATCGGTAAGTATCGTATTGTAGATACGCAGGTCATCTACGAAACCCCTGAACCCTTGGCCCGTACTAATCTTGCCCAGACCCTCCCGCTTAAGGGACTCCATTCCAACAGCCGAAAGATCGACAACCGAAATAAGCTCGCCATCCCGCCAGCCGACGATCCTCTTGCCCTTATCGTCGTAAGCCACGGCGAAAAGATGCCATTGCGAATCGCCTATTGCGGCTCTTGGATGCCCATAGAAGGCCCACTCGCGCATATCATACTTAGGCCAGTTGTAATCCAGAATTCCCGACCCATACACAAAATCATCCTCCCCTTGAAAACGAACCTGAAAATCACCCCGGTACTCATTCAGTTGAACAGCGCCATTATCGTATTCCAGAATCGTTGTCCTGCCCCAGCCCGCATTCAGCCAGAAGCATATAGTACCGCGCGAAACCGCAAGAACAGAGTCCTCGGAGGCCGGAATACGCATCGGCTCGCCGTCCTCCACAAGTCGGATACGCGCCCGACCTCTACCGAGAGAATAGACAGTCCCCCCTCCCAGCACCGCATCGTTCCCGTTGCCGGAAAGGTCATTCCCAGTCCCGTCGTCAAAACCCCAATGCCCGACCAGCCCTTCCGAGGCATCAGCCGCAAAAACGGGCGGTGAACCGGCAACCGTGAGAAACAAGAATAGCACGACCATTACGTATGCAGAAATGTGTCGCGTTTCCATAGAGTATCCTCCATGCAGATTTTTTCATTCAACGAATTGCACACGCCGTCTCAACGGCGAAAGTTGGTCAGCTTGACCTTCTTTGCCGCGTCGTCATACACCAGCTCGGCCTTGCCGCCCATGATCAGGACTTGAGGCTTCGGATTTTCCGGCCCACCGTCGAATTCGCCGTTTCGAGTCCCGGAATAGGAGAACAGCACCAGATCCCCTCTTTTTTCAGAATCATATTGAGCGATATCCACGATCAGGTTCTCCCCCGCATAGGCGTCGAGATTCAAATCCTGGCACTTTATGGGCGTTACTCCCTTTCTGTTGGCGACGAACTTCGTTACCGTATTTCCGTCACCGTCGCCCGTTCGGTACTCGCCCGTAACGGTTATCTTCTCGATATCGTCCTGGCTGTCGTCAACGATGAACGCCCCCTCATTGAGGCTCAATGTGCCACACTGCAGCGATCCTCCCGTGATTCGGTATTGGCCGCCGATTACGGCGTCAATATCAAGGTTTCCATCGATCACAACATGACTGCCGAGTTGCCGCACCATGCTGTTGGTCCGATCTACAATAATCGGCCCTTTGATCTTAAGTGTGAAGTGGTCGGGTATAATCAGCGTCGATTCCTCATAGATCCGAACCTCGAACTCGCCTTCGATATCGCGATCAAGCGTCACCCTTACGCCGTCCTCAACCACCCGGCTCTTTCCTATCAATATCCGCTCGTCTTTTTTGTCGTCAGGAAGCCGATTGGCGTCGTCGGCGGCCCATTTCAGGCGCGCGCCGTCGCGTCCGGTCTCCCAGTTGGCTACATTGCTCCACATTCCGCTGCGCCTGGGGGCGATAGATGCCGTCCCTTCCTGCTCTTTTTCTTCAGGAGCCATCATCGGCGGATTAGTCGGCTGAAGTTTACCGGCGATAACTACGTTCTCGAGCACAATATTCTCAGTATTTCGAAGGTGCATGATCGGTCCCTTCTCGAGTGTGTCAACGGTGACGTTCTTGATGAAGACCTCGAAAACAGGCGCCTTCTCGACTCCCTGACAGGATATCGTCTCGTCGTTCCCTACTCCGATATGCACGTCCTGGATGTTGATGTTGCGGATTTCCGTCGGGAAATTGCCGCCTCGATACCCGTGATAATTGTTTCTCAATCTCAGAATCCTGGCCTTGCCTATATCGAGGTTTTTGATATAGATGTTTTTAATGAATCCGCCCCTATCGAGGTTCGATTTGCAGTACAGGACGTTGCCGCTTTCATATTTGCAGTCGTAGAAAAAGACGTTGCGGACACCGCCGGCAATCTCGCTGCCGATGGCTATACCGCCAAAGTTCGACGGCATGTTGCGTATAACGATATTTTCGCAGGCCCGCCCTTTACGCCACGCGCTGTTGTCCCGGCCTGCTTTGATCGCAAGACAATCGTCGCTCTGGTCCAGCCAGCAATCTTCCATTAGCACATCGGTGCAAGAATCGGGGTCGAGCCCGTCGTTGTTCGAGTTATGACTGTCAACAACGAGTCTTCGAATCGTTACATTCGTGCAATAGACGGGGTGGACGCACCAGAACGGATAATCGAGAATCGTCACGTCTTCGATGAGGACATTCGTACACTCGAAGGGTTCGAAAAACGTTGGCTTGGCATAAATCTTGATGTCTTCCACAGGGACATCTTTGTGATTCATCTCGCGCAGTTCTTCGTTCGTTGTCGTTTTAGGCTTGGTCTTTCCGCTCCATCTGGCCCACGATTTCTCAGCCTGCCCGTTGAGCGAGCCTTTTCCTGTAAGGGCAATATTGGTCTTTTTGTACGCATAGACTAACGGCGAGTAGTTGTAACACTCCGTCCCCTCCCACCGTACCCGGACGTGCGGAAGATAATCGTCAAAGTTCGTGCCGAACATGATCTTCGCGTCTTTGGTGACGTGGAAATTGACGTTGTTGTCCAGGTGGATGGGCCCGTTCGTAAGCCATGTCCCTTTCGGAACAACCACGCGTCCGCCGCCAGACTTCGTGCACGCCTCGATAGCCTTCCTGAAGGCGGCCCCACAGTCCGTAACGCCGTCACCCTTGGCGCCATAGTCGGTCACGTTGAAATCGCGACCCGGAAAAGTCGGAGGGACGATCCGGTTCAGTATCTCAGGCAGCAAATCCCAGTCCTTCTTCTGACCCGCCGCCAGAGGCGACCAAACGAACGCCAGGACAAGCCCAACCGCCAGTAGTGCGAAAGATGCGTTTCTTGTTACTCTCTTTCGAAGTTTCATCTTGTTCATGCGTCTTTTCCTTCCTGTTAGGTACTGTACTGGTTCAGCGTGAATCGGACAAATCCACTTTACTGTTAAGAGACTTTTCTTGCCACGCCGAGGCGCGTCTGCGACTTTGGCAAGGATGTTTTTTGGGCATATCAACGCTGCACGCTGATCTTACCCAAGCTGTACCAACCGTCCTGCCGCCGACCCTCAATGGCCAACTTGACGCTGGGCTCGTCGATACGCTTATCCAGCACACCGATTTGCAGGTCGTATTCACCTGTAGCCGTGTCCGACGGAACAATAACGGCATTGTCGTACAGGTTGTCGCCGGGCAACCATAATCGAAGATCCGCATCGGTAACAAGAATTACCTTGCCCCCGGACCTATCGAGACGAAAGGCCAAGCGGAAAGGTTGGTAGCACGGAGCTACACCTCTATTCTCCCACCACGAGGTGAATGACAGCGAATTGCCCGCCTTCACTTTCGAGGGATATGTGAACTTGCGCAACACGAAGCGATAGCCCATACTCTTGAGCCACCGATTCACCTGGGGCAACCATTCATCAGGTACAGGAGAAGATTTTGCATTGAAGGAGGAGATGTGCCATTTCAGGGATTGGTCGATGATGTAATCGACGTCCCAGCCCTTATCCTTCCAGTGCTGTATCACCCAGCACACTTCGAGCGTAACCGGGGCCTTCTTCCAAGCATCCTTCATCCCGAAATTGATGATAGCCTGTGGATAGTAGTAACACATGTGGCACCAAGTAGGGCTGAAACCGCCCATATCTCCGAGGCAGTCGACCCGCCACCCTACGTTTCGCTTAGACAACCCGTAGCGATTGGTCTTTTCATCGCTAAGCAGCATGATCAGGTGCGTTTCTTGAAAGGCCTCAAGGTAGCTGTCTACAAGCGCTTCGCGTGTCTTCTGGGTCAGTTGTGCTGAGCCGGCTCCTTCTCCCCAGGCTCCAACGATGGAAAGGTCAACGCTCTCCAGCACAGGATGGCCATCATAGCGTTCTCCCAAGTCTCGGATCATACCGCCGAAATGCTCAACATAACGGGGGTCTTCCGGATTGGTGCGCCACTTCTTTACGGGCAAACCCTCCTCTTTTCCAAGCATTTTCCGGTACCAATCCGGCACGTCATTGTCGGCGCCGGTGCCGTAGGGAGCGATACGCAGCAATAATGTCTGCCCCCTCGCCTTTGCCGTTTCCAGTGTCTTGTCAATGAGATCCCAGCGATACTCATCTTTAGCCGGCTCGACAAACCTCCAATACACCCTGAAGTAAGCCAAAGAAGTCATCGGATGGCTGTCGTTCTCCAGGCTGCCATCGAAATCTTGATAGATGATCGGATACCCCTCGGTCCATTTCTGACCTTCATTCAGTTTATCACCGTTGAACCGTTGAAAGGTCATGAATCCAATGCCCGGATTAGTCCAGACATCATCGCTCTCTTTCGGCCTGACAGTAATGGTGTCCTGCGAAAATGTTGTCAGAGGCCATAGCCAAATCAGAATAGCGAAGAAGTATGCGATACGCATTTGCAATTCCTTCCAATCTTAAATGGTCAGTAATTTACTTATCGATCATACCTTCCACCGCATTAGAAGTAAACACGAGCTTCTCAAATATAACCGGGACAGAATTGATGGCATCATAGTGGTGCTCCCTAATTTCGGGGACGAGCTTGGTGTTGTTCACACTCTGGATACTCCCTATTGTCCCATTTAGATTCAAAGGCCGTAGCGTGCAGGAGTAATGTTTATGATGTCATCGGGCAAATGTCGATTGACACGGCTGACTGCGGTGTTCTATAGTGGCGGGCAATGGAGGATATCGCTATTGAAGCGATTTCAGCCTTATGCGTTTTACCATAGGACGATTCTTTGAGGTTAGTATGAGAAAAATGCGCATCAGCAGAATGGCAGCAGTCATATTGATGATTTCGATTGTCTGGTCGGCCATGGGCGCGGCGGTGGAGCGGGAGGCCGAGTGGGTCTGGCTGGAAGCAGAGCGGCCCAAATCGATGAATATCAAGGCCTCGCAGGGTATGACGCACAAATATCTCTCAGGCGAGTGGCTTTCGGTTATGGTCGATGCGGGCAAGGTCGAAAAGGAAGTTCCGACTGAGGGCGTACTCATCAGCTATGACTTCGGCATCGAGAACGACGGGAAATACGAGATATGGAATCGGCTGGGCTGGGACTCCATCCGCACTGCCTTCGAATGGCGAATCGACGACGGGCAGTGGACCGTAGTCACACATGACGACCCCACAATCGATCTGATGGAGTTGGGCTTCTGGTGTGAAGTGAGTTGGATGAAGATGGGTGACAGGGATCTGGCCAGAGGCGACCACACGCTCCAGATGAAAGTGCTCAAGAAAAAGGACGACAAGGGCAAGCCGGCAAGAATAGTATATGCCTCCGACGCCATCTGCATTCACGGCGGACATTTTGCTCCGAACTCGAAGTACAGACCCGGCGAGAAATGGCGGAGCCGACAGGATATCGACGCGGCAGAAGTCGTTTTTGACCTGCCCGCTCCCAAGAGTCCGCAGTCGCGTTCGTCGGTCAAGCTGAGAGGGACCTGGCAGATTTGCCGGCACGATGAACTGCTGCCAGGCGAGGTGGCTGCGCCTATGGAGGAGCTTCCGGATAATCCATATTGGAAAGCAATCGAGGTGCCCGGCGATAAGAACAATCTGCGGCCCGACCTGCTCTTCGCCCATCGGCTTTGGTACCGCACGCGCGTAAACGTGCCCGCATCGTGCGCCGGGCGGTCGTTCCATATTGTCTTCCCGCAGAACAATCTGAATACAACCGTATTCGTAAACGGGGTCTATTGCGGGTTCGATAAGAACCCATTCGCCCGCGTGCGGATCGACGTGACAAAGGGCGTCAAACCGGGCCTGAACGAGATATGGGTGGGTATTCGCGATGCGTGGTATGGCTATTCAGCCGATCCGGAAAGACCGATGAAGCTTCGCAGCAAATTCTATCTGCCCCTGAAATACCTCGGCGAAGGATTTCAGGATCTGGCATATCCGATCTGGCGTCATCCGCAATCGGGTATTCTCGCAGCGCCCGAACTGGTCACAGCCGGGGCGATCAACACGGCGGATGTCTTCTGCAAACCGTCGGTAGAGCGGAAGGAATTGGCTTTGGAGGTGACATTGAGCAATCCTCAGGCCATGGATATCTCCGGCAGTGTCGTCTGTGAGGCGGTTAACGCCGAGACGGGCAAGGTCGAGAAGGCCTTTGCGCCAAAGCCGTTCAGCCTGAAGGCGGGCGGCGAGCAGGTGCTCGATATCGTCGAGCGATGGGAGGCCCCTAAGCTTTGGTGGCCGGATGATCCGCAGATGTATGTATTGCGAGCGACGGTTAACGCCGCCGGCAAAACCACCGATGTCAGCGAGACAGCGTTTGGATTCCGCGAGTGGAGTTGGCAGGGGCGAGACTTCAGGCTCAACGGCGTTGTCTGGCACGGCTGGGCAGACTGCTTCCAGGCGGACACAAAGGAGCAATGGCTCGAATTCTACAGGAAGAACAACGAGCGGATGATGCGCTTTTGGGGCACAACATGGAAGGGCATGCCACCGGAAGAAGCGCTGACGTTTCTTGACCGCAACGGAGTCGTCTGCCGACGAAGCGGAATCCTCGATGGCGAGGCAATAGGGTATATGGCCATCGAGAGCGACCCAGAGATGAAGAAAAAGTATCAGTCTGAGATCAAGATGGATCTGCTGGAAAACTGGAAGGACCAGATGATCGCCCAGGTCAAGGGGGAGCGTAACCACCCCTCTATCATGATCTGGTCTATCGAGAATGAGTACCTTTACATCAACTGCATTAATCTCTACGGCGGTCTGATGGATCAATTCGAGGCCGAGGTCAAAAAGGTCTCAGACGTCGTCCAGGCCGTTGACCCGACCAGGCCCACGAGGAACGACGGCGGCGGCGCTCACAAGAACAGCGCGATGCCTGTCGCCGGGGATCATTATGTCGCCGGGGCGTATCCGAGTTATCCGGCTCTGGCGTACAGCCCCAACACAAAGGGCGGTGGACGCGGACGATGGCAGTGGGACCAGAAGAGGCCCCGGTTCATAGGCGAGGATTTCTTCATTACCGGCAACGATCCCGGATTCTCCTACTTTGGCGGAGAGGAAGCATTCCAGGGCAAGGCTGCCACCAGGCCGGCTGCGAGTATAATGGCAAGAATGCTGATGGAGGGATATCGCTGGTCAAACCAGAATGCGTGGCATTTCTGGATGGGCCAGAACGATGCGCCGGGACAATATATTTCCTACGCGCCGCGTGCCGTATTCTGCCGGCAGTGGGACTGGACGTTCGGGTCAGGCCAGAAAGTCAAACGGACAATCGGCATCTTCAACGATACTCACTACGACGACCCTATGACGTTCGCCTGGAAGCTGACGGTCGATGGCAAAATGGCGTGTGGCGATATTAGCGAACACCACATCCCGGGCGGCAATAGCAAAAAGTTCGAGATTGAAATCCAAATGCCGAAGGTCGATGCGAGGCAGGAGGTCGAATTGCTCTTATCGCTTTCGGTCAAGGGCATAGAGGTCTTTCGTGATGTCAAAGCTGTCAGCGTTATCAATGCGGATTTGCGGAGCAACAGTGTACCCGGTCTTTCGAGCCTCAGGGCCGGCGACATCTGCGTTCACGACCCAGCCGGGCAGGTGGCTGCATTCCTCAAGAGATGCGGCATCGGTTTCAGATTATTGCCGAATCTCGATTCCCCGCCGCAAGCGACTAAGATACTCATCGTCGGCAAGGACGCCATCAGCGCCTCCGAAAGCACGTCCAGCCGACTCGCGGCATTCGCCTCAGCCGGACGGAGAGTCATTATCCTCGAGCAACGCAATCCACTCAAATATCAAGGACTCGCCGCGGCTGAAATGGAAACCGCCGAGAACGAGGGGAGCACCGCCTTTGGTGAAGACCTGGGCCACCCTGTCCTGACAGGCTTGAAGCAGAAAGACTTCTTCACCTGGAGTCCCGGCGAAATCGTCTATCGCAACGCATATCTCAAGCCTGCCCGCGGCGCGAGATCGCTGATCCAATGCCACGACAACCTCAGGAACACAGGCCTTGTCGAAACCCCCGTCGGCGAGGGCCTGATGCTCATGACGCAGCTTCTGGTTGCCGAGAAGATCCCCGAAAATGCAGTTGCTCAAAAACTATTGCTGAACCTGATCGGCTATTCGGCGACTTATAAACTCGAATACCGCCCCGTAGCGGCGACGGTGAAAGACAATCCGCAACTCAATAAAGCAATGGATGCCATCGGCTTGAAATACACAGCCGTTGCCCGGCCTGTTGATACGCTGACTTCGCGCGAAGCGAAGATTGCGATCATCGCCGCGACGCCGGCCAACCTTAGGCAAATGGTCGGCAGTAGTGACAAGGTCGAGAGTTTCACGGCCAAAGGTGGCTGGATTATTCTCAACGGTCTGACTCCCGAAGGTCTGGCCGATTACAATCGCCTTGTCGGCTTCGACCACATGATCCGCCCGTTTCGCCGTGAGCGCGTCACTTTCGGCGCAATACGCCACCCGCTGGCTTCCGGCCTTACAATCGCCGATGTCGCGCTATACTCGGGCCAGAGAATCTTCCCGTGGACGCAGGGTAACTACGTCGCAGGCGATACATTCAGCTACGTCGTGGACTATGAGGACGTCGCCCCGTTCGCAGAGTTTCCGAAAGACGACTATGAGCACCCCGACTGGAACCGGTCGAATATGGTCAACGGCATGGTCTCGGCGGATGCGTGGAAATACATCGTCAATACCGCCGCCCCTAAAGATGGCCCCGTCGATTTTCCGCTGTATATGCCCAAGGAGGTCACAATCCGCGAGATGGAGTGGATCGGCAACACGTTCTATTATCCCGTCACCAACGTTCGACTCATCGCAGACGGTGATAAAGATTCCGCTGTATCGTTCCAGACCAAGCCCAACAACGAGCCGCAAACATTCCCCGTCAATCCGCCCTTTAGGGGCAAGAACATTACTTTGCGTCTGTCCGAGTGGAACGTCCTGCCGGACAAGCAGGCCGTCACAGGCCTGGACAACATCCGCCTGATAGCAGTCAGGCCGCCGGAATTTTACGAGAAGGTAAAGCCCATGCTCAACGTCGGCGGATTGATGGCCTACCCCAAAGGCTCAGGCGGAATCATCCTCTGCAACATTCTCTTCAAGGACGCCGAGGACGTCCCGGAAAATCTCAAGAAGAAGCGCAACATCCTCGCGACAATCCTGCGAAACATCAAGGCTCCTTTCGAGGGCGGCAGAAGCATTATCGCCGGCGCCGGCCTCCGCTATGAGACCATAGACCTATCAAGGCAG